>JBGTFW010000103.1:0-7045 GCA_041747075.1 Pirellulaceae bacterium | reverse complement strand
CGACAACTTTTTGGCTACCCCTCAATAGCCCAATCGCGCCGCTCTCCGTGCGGGCTTGTCCCGGCGGTAACAACGATTACCAGCCGAATCGTCGCGGCTTCCGACCGGGATGAACCCGGCGGAGAGCCCAAACCAACGGTTGATTTGGCTGGCATTGTAGCTTGTCAATTGGGAACCCGCCGGGATGAACCCGACGGAAATCCGGTGGTCCGATTGTTCTGGCGAAAATCGCGCTTGACTCACGCCACGCCAAAACCCAACGAACCGCTGATCAAGTCAGCGGGATTCCCGAGTACCTGAAGCGCGCCTTGTTGCAGGGCCAAAATCAACGATCCGCTGATCGAGTCAGCGGCATTCCGGGCAGCATTCCAACCGCCGCCATAATACCGCTCCAAATGGTTTTGGCCTGGAGTTGTCATTCGTTTGTTCCCAAGTTCGATTCAAGCGATTGAATCCTGTTCTCAAGCTGTTCAAGTCTAGTTGTTGTAAGTTCGTTTTGGGTTTCAAGTTTGCGGATTCTTGCCTCCTTGTTTTCATTGATGGTGCAGCCAGCGACCATTACTAAAAAGCCACTGATAAAGAGAATTCGTTTCATAATACGTTCTCATTCAGGTGTGAAGACGTGTGAGGCCATGTTGCCAACCGAACGTTCGTCAGGAATAGATGAATATCGTGTGTTTAACCCGAATTTGCCGAAATTTGTCAGTATGTTTCCGAGAATCGTCAACGGCCGCAATCCCAATATCTGAATAGCGACCCCAACCACTTTGAACGCGTGCTCGGCACACCACGCGCGGTACACCGATTGAACTGCCATGACGTTGCCTCGTTACGCCAGACGACCGGCCCGGCGCTGGAAAGGGTTTCTTTCATGCGCCTTGGCGCAGCAGAATTCATCACCTGTTTCAAAAACAGACAGGGCGGCCTGCCCGTTCCGGTCGATCGACCGCATTCGATCGACCGCGTTCTGGCCCGACGATCCGTCGCGGGGCCGTGGAGCCCGCCCGAGCTCGACGGATAACATAAGCCCGTCCTGCATCCCGGCGCGCGAATTGCACTGGCTCGCGTAACGGGGCGGCGATCCTATGACAGGTGTTGAACGATGTTTTGTGTGCCAGGCTGGATTTGCGCTCTCGGTTCAATCATGTTGGTGCTGGTCCCGGTGCCCCTGGCCGGACAACTGCCCGAAGATATCGGGGATTCGGTAGCGAGGGATACCGATAGCCGCATCGTGGCGGTGACTCTTTACCGCGACCGCGCGATGGTGACGCGCGAGTTTCCTGTTCCGGACGAAGCGGGGAACCAGTCCATTGTTCTCGGCGAATTGCCCGCGGCGCTGATTCCGGAAAGCGTTTTTGCCGAAGGAGCCGAGGGCGTCGTGATCCGCGCGGTTCGCGTTACGCCGCGCCCCCGCATGGAATCAAATCGCGAGGACATCCGCGCCCTGGACCAGCGTGTCGAGACACTTGAGCGTCAGGCGGGTGACATCCAGTTGAAAATTGACGGATTCAGTGCGGACCTGAACACGCTGGAAAAAATGACCACCTTGTCGGCCGGTTTGGGCAATTATGACGTGCAGCGCGGCGTGCTGAATTCCACCACACTGATCGAAATGGCCGACTGGTCGATCAACCGGCGGCGGGAACTGACCACCGAACAGCGACAACAGGAACTCGAGCTGGAGAATATCAATCACCAACTGGAGCTGGCCCGCGAGGAGCTGGCTCTCGCCACCGATTGCGGGACGGACGCGACGTATCAGGCGACCGTGTTCCTGGAAATTTCCGGGGCGGCACCCGGAAACGGCCGGCTCAGTTATCTGGTCGAAAACTGTGGCTGGTCCCCGCAGTACACGGTCCGCGGACACATGGACCGACCGGAAGTCGAAATGGACTACAGCGGCCTGGTTCGGCAACTGACCGGCGAGGACTGGACGAACGTGCAGTTGACGCTGTCGACCGCTTCACCGGACGCCAACGCCGCGCGACCGCAACTGATCCCGCTGCGCGTCGCCGTGGCCGATCTGGAAGACCTCGATGAGTATCCCGCGCATCGGTCTGGTCAAAGCGAGCCGTTTGGAAATGCGCTATCGGAAGCGCGTCCGGAGATGATTGCCGAAATGATCGAGTCGCTGGAGGAACGGCAACAAGACCTGGCGACTACAACCGGGCCGGAATCTGGCGGGTTATCCGCCGAACAACGGGACGATGCCCTGAACGGCCTTGCCGGTTATTTGCAGGAGATCGAGTTGCGAGCCGGCGGGAGTTCACTGCGCGGCATGGCCCCCGACCTGAATAGTGACTTGTCCAGTCAGATTTATGAGCTGGCCAACCCGGTCAGTCTCGCGTCGCGCCGCGAAAGCCAGTTGGTGCGAATCCTGAAGACCCGTTTCGAGGCCGAAGTCCGGCATGTCGCCACGCCGCTGCTCAGTTCGTTTGCCTACCGCGAAGCGCAGATTACCAATACCCGCAAGCTCGGTTTGCTCGAAGGCCCGGCGACCGTTTATCTCGACGAGCGGTTCATCGGCCACATCCAGATTCCCTCAACGGCCAGCGGCCAGAAGATGACGATCGGCCTCGGAGCCGACCAGCAGGTGCGAACACGACGCGAGCTGGTCGACAAGGCCGAGGAGATCAAGGGCGGGAACCGGCAAGTCACCTTTTCCTGCCGCCTCGTGATCTCCAATTACAAGGAAACACCGGTTCACGTTCGGCTGATCGACCGCATTCCAAACACCCAACAGGCACAGCAATTGTCGGTCGTGGTGACAAGCACCGGGTATCCGCTGTCGGACGACGCGTTGTACTTGCGAATGGAACGGCCGACGGGAATTTTGCGGTGGGATATTGAGGTTCCAGCGGACCAGCATGGCAGCGATGCGTTCGACGTGCCTTACGATTTCAGCCTTGAATTCGACCGCAATCGAGTTCCCACGATGCAGGATGCGCTGTCGGAGTTGCAGGCCGCCTACGACGCAAAATTTCGCGCCGGCGGCGGGTTTGGCGGCGGTGGGATGGGCGGCGGCTTTTTTGCAATTCCACACCGCCGGGCGGCACCCGGCAAACGAGACTGACAATTGAGGTCGTCCAAAATGAAAACGACTTCGCGGTACGATGGCGGTACAAGGGCCTTCCAAGGCCGTTGTTTCCTGCAGACTTTGCGTTCGACGGCCTTCCCAGGCCGTTGTACACCCCCCATCCATGCACCAGGGCAGTCGCCTGCGCGTGGCGAACTGACCGCGCCCCGAAAACACAGATTGGGTCTTTCACTCGTCGCTGGCCCGCAGCCACTCGGTCATGCAGGATTCAAAATCGCAGATTTCGCTGGACTGAAAATAGAGATCGATTTCACGCTGCGCGGCCTCCGGGCCGTCCGAGGCGTGGACGAGGTTCATCTGCTGACTGCTGCTGTAGTCGCCGCGAATTGTCCCGGCAGCCGCCTTGAGTCCGCTGGTCGCACCGAGCATCTCGCGCACAACGCGAATCGCCTCCAGCCCCTGGACGACCATCGCGACGACGGGCGCGCCGGTGATAAAGGCCTCGAGGCCCGCATAAAACGGCTTTTCCACGTGCTCCGCGTAGTGCTGCCCGGACAATTCCGGGGTCACCCGCATCAGCTTCATCGCCACAATGTCCAGCGACTTTTCCTCAAAACGCGTGATGACTCGCCCGATCAGGCGACGCTGAACACAGTCGGGCTTGAGCAATACGAGCGTTCGTTCCATGGTGTCTCCGTCATCCGCGGGAGGGAATCAAAATGGGAAAAAGGCGGATTCTAGCAGGGATTTACCACTTCCGAAACGGCTTCCGATTTGCGAAACTTGAAGGTGCGCTAAGAATACTTTCAGGAACCTGATTTTCATCCCGTTTTTCAAAACGCGCCGACTAACCCGCCCGTCTCGCCGCAATGGGTACGGGCAACAAAGGAATGATCACCAACACCGACAAGTTCCCCGTTTCATCCCGCCCCAGTTCAGCCGTTCGCGGCGTGACCGTGCGCCTGGCGGGAGACTCCGGCGACGGGATGCAGTTGCTGGGAACGCAGTTGACAACCACATCGGCGCTTGCGGGGAACGACGTCGCGACGTTTCCCGATTTCCCCGCGGAGATCCGCGCGCCGCGCGGAACGCAAGCGGGCGTCAGCGGCTTTCAGGTCCAGTTCGCGTCCGAGGAGATTTTTACTCCAGGCGACGGGCTGGACTCGCTGGTCTGCATGAATCCGGCCGCGCTGGTCACCAACATCGACGACCTCAAGCCCGGCGGCATTCTCATCGTCAATTCGGACAGTTTCGAGGACAAGGACCTCAAGCTGGCGAAGCTCGATTCCAATCCGTTGAAGGACGGTACTGTCGAGGGATATCGCCTTATTCAGGTCGCCATGACGACACTGACGCGAACCGCCGTCGCCGATATTGGATTGGGGACTAAGGTCGCCGACCGATGCAAGAACTTTTTTGCGATGGGGCTGGTCTACTGGCTGTACGGGCGCGACGTCGAGCCGACGCTGCGTTTTATTGACGGAAAATTCGCGGCCAAGCCGGAACTGATCGAAGCCAATCGGCTGGCGCTCAAGGCGGGCTGGAATTTTGGCGAGACAACCGAGCACTTCGCATCGACATATCAGGTCGTCAGCGCGAAATTGCCGCCTGGCCGGTATCGCAGCATCATGGGCAATCAGGCGCTCGCGTGGGGACTGATCGCGGCCGCGCGGCGGAGTGGCAAGGACCTGTTTCTCGGCTCGTATCCGATCACGCCCGCCAGCGACGTGTTGCACGAATTGAGCCGGCACAAGCGATTCGGGGTCCGCACGTTTCAGGCGGAAGACGAAATCGCAGCAGTCTGCTCAATTATCGGCGCGGCCTTTGGCGGGGCGATGGGTGTTACCGCCAGCAGCGGGCCGGGTATCGCGCTCAAGAGCGAGGGGATCGGACTCGGAGTCATCCTTGAATTGCCGATGATCGTGATTGACATCCAACGCGGCGGGCCCAGCACGGGATTGCCGACCAAGACCGAGCAATCGGACTTGTTGATGGTCCTCTATGGCCGCAATGGCGAGTCACCCATCCCGGTCATCGCGGCGTCCAGTCCCGCTGACTGCTTTCACGTCGCCATCGAGGCGTGGCAAATCGCGATTCAGTTCATGACTCCCGTCTTTATCCTCTCCGACGGGTACATCGCCAACGGTTCGGAACCGTGGAAGATTCCCGCCGCCGATTCACTCCCTTCGTTTGACATCCGGCATCCTGGATCGCGCGAAAACGGAAAGCCCTTTATGCCCTATGAGCGCGATTCGCGGCTTGTCCGGCCGTGGGCCATTCCGGGAACGCCGGGCCTGATGCACCGCATCGGTGGCCTGGAGAAACAGGATGTAACCGGCAACGTGAGCTACGATCCGGAGAACCACGAGCACATGGTCCGCACCCGCGCGCGCAAGGTTGCGGGAATCGCCGCGACGTTTCCGCCGCTCGACGTTCACGGTTCCGAAACGGGATTGCTCGTTCTCGGATGGGGGGGGACGTTTGGAGCGATCCGAACCGCCGTGAACCGCTGTCTCGACAACGGAATGTCCATCGCCCACGCACATCTCCGCTGGCTGAATCCGTTGCCGGCCGACCTTGCGGACTTGCTCGATCGTTACGACCAGATTCTGATTCCGGAATTGAACAGTGGCCAGTTGCGACTGCTCATCGACGCACGCTATCACCGGACTACGGTCGGCCTGAACAAGATTCAGGGCAAGCCGTTTACGGTGGGTGAAATCGACGCCCGCATTCGCGCTCTCGCCTGAGAAATGACAGTGACAAACTGATGAGTACCGACCTTCCCGTACTGACCCAGGCCGATTTTGCTTCCGACCAGGACGTTCGCTGGTGTCCGGGCTGTGGCGACTATTCGATTCTCGCCCAAATGAAAAAGGTCCTTCCGACGCTCGGCGTACCGCCGGAAAAAACCGTGTTTATTTCCGGAATCGGTTGCAGCAGCCGCTTTCCCTATTACATGAACACCTACGGCATTCACGGCATCCACGGTCGCGCGCCGGCGTTCGCGACGGGACTCAAGGCAACGCGGCCGGAACTGTCGGTTTGGGTCATCACGGGCGATGGCGATGCGCTGAGCATTGGCGGCAATCATTTAATGCACGCCATTCGCCGCAACATTGACGTCAATATCGTGCTGTTCAACAACAGCATTTACGGCTTGACGAAGGGTCAATACTCGCCGACGTCGCCGGTCGGCCATGTCACCAAGAGTACGCCGCGCGGTTCGATCGATCACCCGCTCAGCCCGCTGTCGGTGGCAATCGCGGCGGAAGCGACGTTTGTCGCGCGGTCGATCGACGTCAACATCAAGCATCTGGTTGAAACGCTGACGCGCGCCGCCGGGCACCGCGGCACGTCGTTTGTCGAAGTCTACCAGAACTGCAACGTTTTCAACGACGGCGTGTGGGATTACATGAAGGAAAAGGACGTCAAGGACGTCAACACGCTGGTCCTCGAGCATGGCCAGCCGATGCGTTTTGGTCGCGAACGGGAAAAGGCCTTGCGGCTCAACGGGCTGACGCCGGAAGTTGTCGATGCCGATTCCGAGAGCTTGTGGGTGCATGATGAAACGATCTCCCGGCCCGTGCATGCGTTCTTGCTCAGCCGGATGCGAGTTCCTGAATTTCCCGAGCCGATCGGGGTCTTCCGCGCGGTGGAGCGTTCGACGTATGAAGGGCTGATGAACGACCAGATACGCACCGTCATCGATGAGAAAGGGCCTGGCGACCTTGACGAACTATTGGCCAGCGGCGAAACGTGGACCGTTGAGTGAGTCAATGCCTCTTCCCCTGAGCGACCTTTGAGCAGCCCGCGACTCAAAAGCTCGCATCTCAAATCTGAAATCCCCGCCCGCGGTATTGTCCGCACGGCAATTCCGGGACCTTGGGAAATCGTGGCAAGCTGGCGAACGGATTTCGCGCCAACGAGGGTCCGTTCAGGGTATCCAGTCTGATTAAAACCCACAATCAGTTCCGCGCGCCCCTTCGATCGCTACCGGCCAACAGC
>JBGTFW010000102.1:0-3723 GCA_041747075.1 Pirellulaceae bacterium | reverse complement strand
CCGAGAAGACTGGTCGTCATCGGTTTGTAGCGCCGCGCCAACTTGATTCGCTGAAGTTCATGCTCAAGTTCCCGCCCTTGCACGGCGCGGCGCATCACGCGCAACTCGTCGCCGACGTGCCGTTCGAGGTTCGGACGAGCGACTTTCCGGAGAATTGACAACATGAAAACCTTCAAAAAAGAGTGTTACGCCCGTCGGCGGGCGGGAGACGTTATCAAATTGGCGGGACCAGGTAAAGCGGACCTTCTCGCCCACAATCGATCTTGCCAAAACTGGGCAATTCCCCTGAAATCACCCGATTGCCCGTTGTCACTCAATCCACGCGAGGCGTAGCTGCTCCGCCTCGTAAAATCGAAAAGTGCTGGCATCGCATGAGCCTGCAAGTTCCCGTTTGTTTTTGCATTTTCAACCGGCCCGATACGACCGAACGGGTCTTTGCCCAAATTCGCAACGCGCGACCGTCGCGATTACTCGTCGTCGGTGACGGGCCGCGCGCCGATCGGCCCGGCGAACATGAACTGGTCGAGCAATGCCGCCAGTTGATCCGCGTTGACTGGCCGTGCCACGTCGAGACCCTTTTTGCCGAGTCGAATCTCGGTTGCGCGCGGCGGATGGCGAGCGGGCTGACGTGGGCTTTTGGCCGTTCCGAGCGACTGATTATTCTTGAAGACGATTGCTTGCCCGACCCGACGTTTTTTCGATTTTGCGAAGGCTTGCTGGAACGCTACGCAGGCCAGTCGGAGGTGATGATGATCAGCGGCGACAATTTCCGCCGCCTCGATGACTGGCCGGCAAGCTATTATTTCTCGCGCTGGGGTCACATCTGGGGCTGGGCAAGCTGGCGTCGCGCGTGGGACCACTATCGCCTGGACATCCCTGACTGGCCTGGATTCCGCGACGGAGGCGGGCTTGACCGGTTGCTTGGCGATCGCCGACAGAGTGAATACTGGACTTCGGTCATGGACACCGTTCACCGGGGACGTATCGACACATGGGACTATAGCTGGCAATTGGCGATCTTTCGCGCGGGAGGTCTCGTCGCGCTGCCCAATGAGAACCTGGTCTCGAACATTGGTCACGACCCGCGCGCCACGCATACGACGGACGCAAATTGCCGATTTGCGCGGTTGCCGGTCCGGCCGCTTGAAAGCATCGTTCATCCGACCCGAATCGAGCGGCATGAAGCGGCGGATTCGTGGACGTTCGAGAATCTGTTTCGCCCGGCCCCCGTCGCTCCGTTGCCGGAGTCCCGGCGCAAACGCTGGTGGCACCGACATCGTGTTCGCTTGCGAGGCATCGGGTAGAATGCCCCGCTTTCAGGCCTCTTCCGCTCGCACCTTCAAAGCCGGGAGTAATTCTCATGGCTGATTTGTTTACGCTTCAGAACCTCTTTACGTTGTTGATGCTGATTCTCCTGCAAGTCGTCCTTGGTTTCGACAATCTGCTGTATATCTCGATCGAATCGGGTCGAGTCGAGCCTTCGCGGCAAGGTTACGTTCGTCGGCTCGGTATTGGACTGGCGATTGGCCTGCGGATTCTGTTGCTCGTGGGGATCGTGTTCGCGATTGGAAAACTGCAGGCGCCGTTTTTCACTTACGGCATCGAGCAAACGGACGCGACGCCGCTCGAACCCGGCGCGCATTCGGCCGAGGGGGCGATCACCGTCCACCATGACGAGAACAAGCTGGATCATGGCGTGTGGCGGCTGACCGACGACGGGAGCATTTTTGCCGGCAGTTTCAACGTTCACAGCCTGATCGTCCTCTTTGGAGGATTTTTTATTATTTACACGGCCTTCAAGGAAATTTTTCATATGCTCGGCGTCGAGGACATCGAACATGTCGAGGGCGAAAGTCGTCGCAGCGTCGGGGCGGCGGTCTTCTGGATCACGCTCATGAATCTGGTTTTTTCCTTTGATTCGATTCTCGCGGCGATTGCCTTGACGGACAATGTGGTCGTCATGGGAACGGCCATCATCGCCGGAGGCGTGATGATGATCGTGTTGGCCGACAAGGTGGCTGAGTTTCTGAAGAAAAATCGCATGTACGAGGTATTGGGCCTCTTCATTCTGCTGATCGTCGGCGTGATGCTCGTCAGTGAAGGGGGCCACCTCGCTCACCTGCATTTCTTTCGCTACGAAATCGCGGCGATGAGCAAGTCAACCTTTTACTTCGTGATCGCCGTGATGGTGGTGATCGATATTGTGCAGAGTCGCTACCAGAAGAAATTGCTCGTGCGGCGCGAGCACGAACTCGCGGGCGCATCGGCAAGCGGTTAGGATCGATCGATCAACGAGTGGCTGGGGCATCTTGCCACAGCGCCGCGGCTGAAAATGCTGGAAGCCGCGGCCACGATCGCGTCCTAAATCGCCATGATGATGAACCACGCGAGGATCAACCCGGAGAGGAGCAGCCAACCGAGGGTCGCGACCGCTTCGGCGACAAGGTAAACCTTCCCCTCTCGTCGAAAGGCGAACTGCCAGAGGGGCCGCCGCATCCGCCCGATTTCATCAAACGAATCCGGCACGAGCGCGCCGAGAGTGAAGACCATGACAAGCGTAAACCCGAAGTAGTAACCGATGGCCCAAAAAAGCGTCTGGGTCACTTCTCCGATCGTCGTCAGCCATTTGTCGGTCGCCACTGGATTTGCCTCCGAAAACCTGGTTCTCCGGCAGGTAATTCGCCGCGCCGCTCCGATTCCTGGCAAAAATCCTCAATGACCGGGGCTGTGGTTTCCAGCCGCAGTGCCTGTGCACGTTTCTTTTCCCCCGGCCATTGCGGATTCCCGATTTGCATTATTCGAACAACTGGCCCGCGACGGGACCGCTGCGCACGAAAAAGGCCCCGCCTGGCGGGACCTGATTCGATAATCGGAAGGGTTGTCGTCCGATTCAACCTCTCAAGGACGAAGCCGATCAGACGCCAAGACCCTGGCGGCCACGGCGACGAACTAACAGGGCAAGGCAGCCAAGTCCAATGATGCCTGCCGTCGCCGGTTCGGGAATCACGGCCAGACCCGGTGCGTAGGCACCCCCGGCAAAAATCCCCGGCGTAACGTACGCCGGCGTATACGTCGTGCCGAAGGTATTCGTCGTCAGACTGTAGCTCGGAATGCCTTGAGCCACGTTGTCGTTAATAAAGAACGCGGTGTTGGCACCAACCGCAAGCCCGTCAATATCCGTGTCCCCGCCTGGATAATTGGTGACTGCCGCACTTGTGAGGTTGGCCACGTCAATCGTGCGCAACGTCGCGCCTGTTCCATCATTGGTCGCGTACAACACGCCGTTAAAGTAATCGAGTCCCGCAAGATTGGAAGTGCCAGCAATATCACCCAGATCCGTTGCCACTCCGGTCAGCAGATTGATCGTATAAAGATTGTTCGAGTTATTGGAGGCATACAGGATACCGTTGACATCGTCGTACGCCAATCCACCAAAAACAATCGTAAGAGCACCGCTAACGGGAACGCTTGACAAAAACGTGCCGGCGTAATTGGCGGTAATAATGTCGTTACCGTCAGACCAGTAAACGAGTTGGGCGGGATCATTAGCGGCGATCGCATACACGTCGTTGTCCGCGAGTGTACTCGTATCGAAGAACACGCTGCTGTTTCCGCTCACGGGATCAAGATTAAAGATCGCGTTGTCGCCACCCTCCGTCCCGTAAAGTACCTGGGCGTTCGCGGTTCTGTCCGAAGTCAACGCCGCGACGACGGCCAAAACCA
>JBGTFW010000101.1:0-19421 GCA_041747075.1 Pirellulaceae bacterium | reverse complement strand
ACAATCGCATGGCGCACGTTCCCGCCCACGGATTGGCGTGGATCGATGTGGGAACCAGCGCACCGGCATTCCAGACAGCGCGGAGCAGCGAACCGGCGGAATCACCCGAGGGTTCGAACCACTGGTTTCCGGTAACGACTCCAACAGCGGGATCGCACAGCGGACTGGTCGCCTGCATGAGCCATTCGTGGTGCGGAATCACGTCCGAGTCAACGAGCACGACCAGCTCCGTTTCCGGGGGAAGCTGCCGGATCGCCTGGACGAGCGCGCTGCATTTCAGGCTGCAGGAATTGAGCGGTTGCGAAAGTTCGATAACCGTCAGTCGATTACCGGTGTCAAACTCGCTCTTGATATGCTCAACGCGCGCCCACGCCTCATCCGAGACATGATCGACGACGACATACACTCTGTAGTTCGCGTAAGACTGTTGCAAAAGACCCGCAAGGCACTTTTCCAGCGAGGGATCGCAACCGCGAACGGACATCAGCACGGCCGCGGGAGGCTGAAAGGCCGGGTTCACCGGACGCTTTCCATTGACGATGACGACCGAAAAAAACTTCGCCGCGATCACGTGCAGAACCGCCAGTCCCGCCAGAGAGCTTGCCGCAATGATGGTGGCGATCAACATTCGCGATTCCAATTGGGAGCGAACCTGGTTCTCATAAGGCTGGCAACTGATCGGTGCGAGCCTTGCACGAATCGGACTCTTTCGAATCCCTTCGTCCAAAACCGGAATCAATCCGTGGTGTCTAAATCAGGTTGCAGGTGTCAGGGATTTGCGACGGTGAATTGCCAGGTCCGATCAGCGAGCCAGTGCAGCCACAGGGCCGATGGGGCCCGGCCATCGAGCTATCGGCAATTCCCGATCAACGAACGCATTGTAATTGTAATTAACGAAAACGGGGCATGCGTCCAGCGGATTATAATTGCAACGCCTGGCAGCCCCAAAAGTACCCTAAAAACAGCAAATCCCGCAGCAACCGCGCAAATCTCGGCAAATCGGCCACTAAACGAAGCTCCGGAATACGCCGTTTGACCGGCCCCGAATCGGTCAACTCCCAAGTCGCCATGCTGCCTCGCACGAGCCGCCTTCCCCCCGCAAGTCGCTGGTTCTGGCGGGCTTCCGGTCCAGTCACGTAAACCGCCCGCCGTCCGCCCGCTACGTGATCGTGCCCATGCAGTTGGTGAATGGCCAGCAGTACCGGCGTCACGTCCACGACGGGAACTCCCTTGCGATGCGCCCGGTCAACCATCCAGTTGTCCCAATTGCCGCGACCGACAAGAAAATCCGGCATTTCTCCCGCCGGGTACAGGTCGGGAGTAAAGATAAAAAAGTCCTTGCACACGACGGACGCCGCGCGACCCTTTTCATGTGCCGTCGCGAACCACTGGTTCACGTGCCACCGGTCTTCAAAACGAATGCGTTCATCGATGTTCAGGTCAATTCGCTGGCCGATGGCGAGGAACCGGTCGAGCGGGCTGTCAAGCAGCGCGCGCGCCGCTTCCGGCAACGACGTGTCAAAAACGATATCGGCGTTGGTGAAGACCAGGGCCCGGCCCTCCGCCTCGTCGCGAAAGCGCTGCCACGCGGTCTGGATTCGCGGCGTCCCTCGTTCGTTGACGTCGACCGGAAAAAGTCGCGCGCCGGTTTCGCGCGCGAGCGCGACGAGTGGCTCGTCGGCAAGGTCTCCAAACAGGAATACCTCGACGTGCGGTGCCAGTTGCGCCCAACTGCGAATGGCATTTTCCTGAATCGTCGCAATCGTTCCCGACATCGGCTTGGGAATCGCGGCGATCGACATGAGGACGCTCTCATGGCCGGCCGCGGCACGGGCTTCCAGCCTGTGTCCCGTCAATTCATCATCGCCACGGACCACTGTCTTGTTCGTCGCGATCGAATTCCGCGGTCGTTTGATCATGATGCCGCAACCGTCCAGATCGTCGACAACTTCCGGTACCTTGGCAGAACCCATTTGGCCGCCTTGACGCCAACTCGTTGCCGCCATTGATACCCGTTGAAAGGCGGCATCTCGGGTCGCCAGCCACGGTAACTCGTTGCATCGAGCGCCGCGAAAAACGCGTCGCCGCGCAAGTGCCGCCAGTGATAATGCCACGGCTTGAATTCCGTCGTGAAGTGAATGATCGCCGGGTTTTCCACCATCTCCGAAAACTCGGCGATTTCAATCGGGCTGTCGTCAATCGATGGAAAATCAAGGCAATGAGAGCCCTGGTTCCAGCGCGCCGGCAAGCGACCCCATTGACCATGAAAGACCACGTTGAGCGCGTACTGGTCCCAGCACCAGACGTGACGCCGGTTTTCCTCCAGACAGTCGAGCATCCGCGCCGCAACCTGATCGTCGCGCCACCGATCGAGGTTAAGAACCATCACCCCACTGTTGAAATACGCAGCGTGCCCGTTCAAATCGAGTTCCCGGTAATTGGAAACCGGTTTCAGCGAGGCCAGCCATGGAATTGCCCGCCGCCAGTTCGCGCATCCAACCCGCGCGTCGATCCACGGACACGCGACGTCCGGTGCCGCCAGACAGTACTGGTCGTCGACGGGCAGGTTCCACAGCCGCGTCAAGTCGTCCCTTACCAGCAAGTCCGGGTCCAGGTAGATCGCCCGACTGACATGGGATGGCATCAGTTCCGCCGTGAGGAGGCGAAGGTAGGCGGCCGGCGTGACGTGATGGGACGTTTGCAAGTGATCGACCAGCGAGTAATCCGGTTCGATTGACAACACGTCAACCGGCAACCCCGCCAGCGTCTCGCGCAAGGCAACCCAGCTCTCATCGCTTAATCCGCCATCGAGAAAGTAAACCGTCAGGCGGCTTTCCGTCGCCAGGTTCACGGCCGCCGAATGCAACATGACGTTCAGCGGCATCGAATATTGGTCGTCACAGGCGCTGACAACGATGACCTCGGTTCGTCGCGCGCGATCCCGCGGGGCGATATCCGCCGTGATGCGCGGGTTCAGTCCGGAGGCTGCGACAATCATCGGTGCGAGTGACTTTCCGTTTCAGGTTGTTCGTCGTTCGCGCTTTCGTCCCGACGCGCGAGCACTTGACCAATCTGGTTGCCGAACCGAATGGCCGTTTGCCGAACCTTGAGCAGGGGACCGAGAATCGGATGGCTGGCAATCTTCCGGAATCCGTCGGCTGCGCGAGCCAGTTCGTTTTCCAGTAATTCGGCGCGACGTTGCAACACGCCCAGTTGCCTCTGGTTCTCGGCGACGAGCGCGGCAATTTCTTCGGTCCCCGAGACGTCGATGTTCGTCTCGGGAAAGGTCCCCGCCTGATTCCAGGCGGGGACCGGTTGGACGGGCGAAAGGATTTTCTCCGGGAAGGCCACCGGGCGGCCGGCTTCGCGGCAATCGTGCGCGATGCGGATCATTGAAAGACATAGCTCCGCCATCCGCTCGGCGGCAGGAACTTCCAGTTGCAGGGCGTCCGAAAGCAAGTACTTCTGGAACGCCATTCGCGCCGACGAGGGGTCCAACAACTGCCGCGCCACGTCAGGCATCTGTTCGCTTGCCGTGATTTGCCACGCGGCGGGAACGTAGGCCGGACTGTTTGTGTAATCCAGCAGTGCGACGGGCAGACCGGCGATCATGGATTCCAGCAGCACGGTCGACGGTGTCGTAATCACCGCGTCAACGCTTTCGAGCACTCGCGCCAGTTCCACGCCGCTTGTGTCGGTCAACACGTTTTCGATATCGAGGCCGTCGGCCAGTCCACCCGTCAGTCGCCATACCCACTCGACCGACCCGCCAATCCCGCCGCGTCCGGAAATCGATAGGCGATGCAGGTCGACAAGCGATTGCCGAAGCTTGCAATGTTGTTCCGGTGTGTAGGCGGGCCACTTGGCGGTCGTTACGAGAATGCGTCGGCCGCGATCGGGGACGGGTGCCTTGCGTCTTTTGCCAGCACGTCTCGCGACGAGCGTATCAAAGCGCGGGACGCCCACGATTTCCGTCTTGCCGCGATTCCCCCAGCTTTCGAGCACACGCGCTTGAGAAGGCCCAATGCACGCGACCTTGTCGGAAAGGACGGGACGCATCGTCCATGGGCACGCTGGTTCCTCGAGGCCTGTCTCCCAGGCATTTCGCCATTCAAGGATGCCGTCAATTGCATAGAGCGTCGAACAACCCGCCTCACGTAACTGAAACCACGTGTTGCGGAAACGATGAAGATGCTCCGAAAAGAAAATCGCCAGGTCACCCCGCCGCGCGACCCGAACGACATCGGCCGGTTCGACGAGCCGAATGTCCAGCAGCGACACAAGCGGCGCGACATGCTGCGCGGCTTCGGGGTTCGATCCGACAAGGTAAATCTGGTAGTCCGCCACAACATCGCCGCGCAATGGGTGCTTGCTCGCTCGTCCATCGCCGCTTAGAAGTCCCAGTCGATGACCGTACCGTCATTTCGGGAACACAATTGGCCAAGAACCGTTTCGTCGACATTGTCGGCAATGCCTTTCGTCGTACCATCGCCGAAAAGAAAATTGCATGTCGCCTTGTGTTCGCTGCCAAAGGTCGGAATCGAACCTGGTCCGGGCGCGCCAATATTGCTGTTGGGCTGAATCGGCAGACCGATCCCGCCCAGCCGCATGAACGTTCCCGGTTCATTCCCGTTGTAAATGCAACCGTCCGCCCATCCGCCAGGTTCGCCGCGATGTTTCGCATCAACCGACTTTTCACCAATGAATATGGTCGTCGACAGGCCGTCCGAAATGTCCTTCAGGCGATAACGGCCCTGGGGATACACGCGAAGTTTCTGCGTTACCGGGTCGATCGGATTTTGGCTGGCAAATCCCGAATTGAACACGCCGTCGACTTCCTGGTCAAAAAGCGGCCATTCGCCGGAGTATCGAGTTCCGATTCCGCGCGGATCAAAGTACCGGTGCGAGCCGGCGTTACCGGCATAATCGCCCACCGATCCAATCTGCTCGCCCCAGGTTTCCGATTCGCTCAATTCGCCCCCCGCGCGACGGCTCGGACAAAAATACAAGGGAATTGAATTCGCCGGTGCCCCGGCGGCCTGCACGTCATAACGACCCTGCAAATCAAACTGCCGATGAATGCTCGTCCCTTCCTGCCACGGCATCAAGAGAACCGTCCACGTCAGGTAGCGGTCGGCGGCGCGGGACGGGGGCAGTCGCTCGAACGAACTGGTATAGCCCTCGACACTGATCCCGATCTGGCGGAGTCGATTCAGGCAATCGGTCGCGCGCGCCGTCTCACGAACCGCCTGGACCGCCGGCAGTAGCAGGCCCGCCAGGATGCCGATGATCGCGATGACGACCAGCAACTCGACCAGTGTAAATCCGCTCCGTAATTCACTTTTTACGTTCACAGTCTGCCTCGTTGAAATCGTCAAGGTTTGCACTCGTGATGAATGGGGTTACCGCACCCCGATGGTCGCTCTCAATCAAGATCAAGAGTAACCTGGACGAGTTGGCCGGACAATGCTCGGAAACCGGCCGCCGCCGGCATTCGCCCGGTCGCCCTTCCCAATCCGTGAAGAAAGCGTACCCCTTAAACAGGCCGCAGGTGGTTTTTTTGATTCACAGTGGACATTTTCCCCCGCTTGTGGCAAGGATTCCGCCGATTATCGGGGATTCGCCGCCCGCACATCATTCGGGTCGTCGTCCATAATGAGAGTATGGAACTGAGCGTCATTATCTGTACCTGGAATCGCGCGAATTTGCTCCAGGTTACGCTTCAATCGCTCGCCGACCTCAAGGGGGGTGGCGGGACCGGTTGGGAGCTGATCGTGATCGACAACAACTCGACCGACGACACGGCGCAGACCTGCGATCGTTTCGCCGGGCAATTGCCGCTGCGCCGCATTGACGAGCCGCGGCAAGGTCACTCATTCAGCCGCAACCGGGGTGCCGCCGAGGCCCACGGAGAATTTCTTGTCTGGACCGACGACGATGTCATTGTCTCCAGCGGTTGGCTCGATGCCTGGCGCGAAGCGTTTGAGCGACATCGGAGCGCGTCATTTTTTGGCGGGCCGATCGAGCCGGACTATCAAGGTGTCATGCCACGATGGCTGGAACAAAACCGGGATGCGTGCGACCGCGCCTTTGCGAAACGCGATTTGGGCGACCAGCCGATCGAGCTGAACGCCAGAACGCTCCCCTTCGGTGCCAACTTTGCCACGCGTCGTTCCGTTCAACTTGAGTTTCCCTTTCGCGCGGAATTTGGTCGCATCGGTTCGGGAGTCCGCGGCCACGACGAAATCGACGTCCTTGGCAGAATGGTCGTAAATGGTCATTCCGGATTCTGGGTTCCCGCCGCGCGGTTGCGCCACATGATTCCTTCGAGCCGACTGAACACCGCTTACATCTACGACTATTACCACGGCCAGGGCCAAACGTGGATTGCCAGCGGACGGGGCGAACTGTCGGCCGACGAACTTGCGCGGCACATTCGCCATCATCGCTTGCGTTACTGGCTGAAGCGAGGGCTTCGCGCCCCTCGCGCCTGGTTCCCCCACCTCGTGCAGCTCGGAATCCTCCGCGGCCAACTGGATGAATTGAATTCAGCAAAAAATCCGCATGCGTAGCTTCAGTTCCAGTTTTGCCTAAATCGGGAGTCACCTGTCTCGTTAACGTGCGGGAAAAGCCCGGTTTCGATTTCCACGAGTACCACTGGACGTATGCAACGCTCACGCTCACGGCACGCGCCGCGACGAGCCTGCCCCCGCGAATGCGTGGGGCGAGAACCGTTGGCCCGAGAAACGCCAGGCTTCGACGAGATTTTCGGCCTATTTCAGTAACCACTCTTCAAGCGCGCCGTATACCCTTTCTTCCGAGAAAATGGCGCTGGCGAGTCGAAGTCCGCGTTGAGACAATTCCGCCCGCAAGTCGGCGGAATTAATCAGTCGCAGACACTCGGCCACAAACTCTTCCGGTTCACCGGCAATCAGCGCCGCCGACCGGGACTCCGGGTCGAGTCCACCGGCGCTGTGCGGATGGACGACGATCGGCTTTCCATGGCACAGGGCTTCAACGGTCTTGATTTTCAAACCCGTTCCGAATCGCACCGGGTTGATCACAAAGTCGACGTGCGAATAAAAGTTCGACATCGAATCGATCGGGCCGAGCCACCGCACGCCCGATGATGTCTCATCGTCAAGGTCACCGGGCAGTTCCTCGTCACGCGTTCCGGCGATCACCAGTTCCAGCGGCGCGGGAGAATGACTGCGAAGTGCCGACCAGCAATGCTCGAGGAACCACGTGATTCCGTCGACGTTTGCGTGATTGGGCGAACCGGCGAACCCAATTCGAATCGTGTCGTCACTCCGCGTCGCGCCAGAACAAGTTGTCGAAGCCGAAATGTTGGCCGCCTCGGGCGAATGGCCAACGACCATTACCTCGGAATCGGGCACCATTTCCATGAGCGCGCGGGCCTCGTCCTCCTGAATCGCAAGGATCAGGTCGAATTTTCGAAGCACATCCGCTTCCTCCTTGCGCGTTACGGCGATCCAGTGCGGCTTTTCACGCTCCCGGAATTGCTCGGCGCGAAGGTGCAACACGTCGTGCGTGTCGATCACCTTTTTCGTTTTGACCAGTTCGGGAACGGCGTCGGCAAGGTACCCCCAAACGATGTACTCGATGATGATCGCGTGCGGTTTGGTTGAAGCGCAAATCTTGCGGAACTGTTCGGGTGCATGGGGCCACCGGTAATCGTCAAGCGTGCGGGTGCACGAGTCGCCGTCGGCGGACGCTTCAGTTTGCTTCCCCTTTCGAAGCGGACGCATGGGAGTGACCCAACTTGCAAAGGTCGCGGCAATGCCGGTGCCCGCCGGTTTGTATTCGACGACAAGCCATTTTTGGTCCCGGCACTTGTCCCGGTCTTCCGGCGTTCGGCTTTTCATGTAAAAGACGACCAGCTCGAAATTGCGACACGTCAGATAGCGCGCCAACGACCAGATTCGCTGTTGCGCACCGGTGCCGCGCCTCCAGAAAGGCTGATCCGTGACCATCAGGACTCGTGTCATACCGTGTTTCCTGATTGTGCTGGTTGATCGCCGCGAATGTACGCTGGGCATTCCTGCCGGACGGGCTGGCGGGGACGGACAAGAATGTCCATCTTACAATTGCGAACGTACGTTGGGCATTCCTGCCCGACGGCTCGGCGGGTATGTTGGACAGTCGGCCCCCCGAAAAGGGAACTGTTGAATGTACGTGGCTTGTCGCCGGGCGGTGGATTCACTCAAACTCAACAGACAACTCCCTTAAACTGATGAAGTCCGTTCTCCGAACCGCCCGAGTCAAATAAGAGATTCCTCACCCTTTTTTCCTATGAAGTCACTGCAAGCGGTGATGCGGGAAGTTCTTCATGCGGAGGCGATGGCCCTTCATCGTCTGTCCGAGGAGTTGCCGGACTCTTCCGAAGAGGCGGTACGGTTGCTGGCGGATTGCAAGGGTCGCGTAATCGTCACGGGCATGGGAAAAATGAGCGCCGTGGCGCGCAAGTTCGCCGCGACACTCTGCAGCACCGGCACTCCCGCGAGCTTTATGCACCCCTCGGAAGCCCACCACGGCGATCTCGGCATGGTCACCGGACGCGAACTGCTGGTAGCGATTTCCAACAGTGGCGAGACCAGCGAGATTGTCTCGCTGATTCCCTACATGAAACGTCATCAGGTTCCGGTGATCGCGATTACCGGGAAGGAAGGTAACACGCTCGCCCGCAATTCGGATTGTTCGATCGTCCTCGGCGTCGAGCGCGAAGCGGACCCGGTGACCGAAGCGCCCACGACGAGTACGACCGCCGCGATGGCGATGTGCGACGCACTGGCCATTGCATTGGTCCACCAGCGCGGTTTCACGCGCGAGCAGTTCGCGCTCTTTCATCCAGGCGGTCAGCTTGGACGGCGCATGCTGCTAACCATCGGCGACTTGATGCACAGCGGCGACAGCCTGCCGCTTGTCCGGCAAAACGCCCTCCTTCGCGAAGCGATCGTTGTCATCAGCCGCAAGGGACTGGGAGCCGGCCTGGTCACCGACGCCGCGAATCACTTGTTGGGAATTATCACCGACGGCGACTTGCGTCGTGTCCTCGAAAAACAACACAATCCGCTTGAGACGCCCGTGCTCGAATTGCTGAACCGCGATCCGGTTGTCATCGACGCCTCGCAACTGGCCGTCGAGGCGTTGAACCTGATGCGGCAAAAATCGATTACAGTGCTTCCCGTCACCGACTCAACGCGGGTCGTCACGGGCGTTGTTCACTTGCACGACTTGCTGCGAGCGGGTCTCCAGTGATGACCGAAAGGAAATCGCTCCAGTTCGATTTCGTGATTTCCGCGCCGCGAAGCGGTTCGACCTGGCTCGCCACGGCGTTGAACGCCCATCCGGAGATTCTGGCGACCGAAAACCGGCTCTTTGGAATGTTTTTCGATGTCTGGCGCAACCGCAATGGTCGGGAAATGCCCCGTATTACCGCGGACAAGTATCTGCAGGCATTTTCGCAACACGCGAATCGGGCGGCGCTCGGCTTCGCATCCGCGGAAGAATGTCATCAAGCGTTGATCGCCGAGTGGCTGGAATTCCTGCGAGAATTCCTCGTCCGACGATCGGGCAAGCGGCTTGTCGTCGACAAGATCACACCCTACCTCGGCACGTCGAAGTCAGTTGTCCGGAATATCCAGCAGTTTTTCCCCGAGGCGCGAATCATTCACCTGATCCGCGATGGGCGCGATGTCGTCACCAGCGGCGTTTTCGATTGGCTGGGTCGTGACCCCGCCGACGAAGACCATCCGCGCACCGGTCGCTTTGTACACGGCGCGAAGGACATTGTGATGGAACGCTTTTTTGACGATCGTTCGCTGGAAACGTGGTGCCGCTACTGGAGGGAACCGATAACGGCCGTGGAAAACGCCCGTTTCTCCGAAGACCGCTTGCTGGCGTTGCGGTACGAAGCCTTGCTGGACAATACGAGCGGCCGGCTGCGCGACGTGCTTGCGTTTCTGGGAGCGGACGCCGACGACGACTTGATCGCGACATGCGTCATGACGTCTGACTTTGAATCGGTTGCCGGTCGCAGGCCGGGTCAGGCGGACCCGCTGGCCAAGGCGCGGCGGGGTGTCGCCGGTGACTGGATGAACTGGTTTACCCGGCGGGATGCCGAACGATTTTCCGAACTGGCGGGGGACCGGCTGATTTCGCTGGGGTACGAAGCGGATGATGCATGGATAGAGCGCTGCCCGCTGCAACTGGCGGCCTCAATGTAGCTGCCGTTGCCAAACGGCGGGAATCCCGCTTTCGCCAATAATATCCACGCTTTGGCAAGCGTGGCTACTTGACGGTCAGGCTCTTGACCATCGCGTGAAACGCTTCCCGATTGGCCTCGACCGTTTCGGCACCACCGTAGAATTTGATGAAGTAGGACCCCCATTGGTCCGTCTCGATGACCGCCGCCAACATGCGAAAGTTTTCACGCATCACGGGCGGGGATGTCGGTCCCCCTTCGCGGTCGGCGTAGCTGCCGCTGAGGTCAACCATGTGCGTTGTGAATCCGGCAACCTCGGTTTCCTCGACGGTCATGGAGTCCTTTACGGAACCGCCGTCAGGTTGCGAGAACTGCCCGGCCCATCGATCAATATTTGCCTCAGCCGATCCGCCAGCCGCCATAATGGTCAAGCGTCCCTTTTGTTCGTCGCCTTCCTCGGCGGCGATACTGAATTCCGCCTCGATCATGTTGAATTTCGGATCAACGCCCATCCACTTGTCCGGCACTTCCAGAGTCAATGCGCCGTCGGCCAATTCGACGGTCTTGGTCGCTTCCTGCTCCACTGACCCGGCAGCGTCGTCTTTTGTTTTGTCATCCTGGGCGATGACGGCGGATGAACACATCAGTGCGAGGCTGAAGCCAACGAGTAACGCGAGCAAACGAGAGATTTCGATCATGGTAAATACCGTGAGTAGTGGGTCGGGAACGAGTGTAAAAGTGTAGAACAATTGGGACAATTGTTCTACCAGGGTACGCAACAATTGGGACAATTGTTCTACAATTCGAAAGCTATACCCGTGTTGCCGCTTTCATTTCCCGTACGAAATCGGCGAGGTCGTCAAACCGGTTGTTCGCGATTCGCTCGATGATCGCCGAGCCGCAAATGACGCCCCGCGCCCCGGCGTCCATGGCTCCGCGAACGTGCTCACTCTGGCTGATCCCGAATCCGACCAGTGGCGGTGCCGCATTGTACTTTTTCAACAGGCGCAAGGTCTCTCGAACAGGCCGACCAGGCGACACGGCGGTTCCGGTAACTCCCGCACGTGACAACAAATAAGTGTAGCCGCGACCGAGGCGCGCAAGTTCGGCAATTCGCACCTCGTCGATATTCGGCGGACACAGGAGCACCGGATCGATCTCATGCCGCAATGCCGCGTCACAAAATGGCGCGCACTCCGTCAACGGTGCGTCAGCGACCAGCACGGAATCGATTTCACTTTCGCGACACTGACGATAGAAGTTATCGATTCCGCGCGCGTAGACAAGATTCGCGTACACCAGCAAACCGATTGGCGTTTCCTGGTCGCCCCGGCGAAATTCGCGCACAAGATCGAGGCTCGATTTGGGCGTGACACCTGCTTTCAGCGCCCGGTCCATGGCGGCCTGGATGGTCGGTCCGTCGGCCAGCGGGTCGGAAAACGGAATCCCCAGTTCCAGCATGTCGCAGCCCGACTCGACGAGCGTCGTCATCAGGCGCAGCGAGGTTTCTCTGTCCGGGTCACCCAAAACGAGAAAACCGGTGAAGGCACCTTCGCCCCGCGCCTCAAGTTCGCCGAATTTTTGATTATAGCGGGTGGACATCAATGGCGATCCGGCGAATTGAGAATCTTGTCAACCGTGTAAATGTCCTTGTCGCCGCGACCGCTAAGGTTCACCACCAGCAATTGCGGTGTATCGGGACGCTCGCGCGCCATTCGCACGGCCCACGCGATTGCGTGCGCCGGTTCCAGCGCCGGGATGATTCCTTCATGCCTTGCAAGATCGGCAAAGGCCGCAACCGCCTCGTCGTCGGTGACGGAAACGTACCGCGCGCGTCCGGTGCTCTTTAGCCAGGCATGTTCGGGTCCCACCGATGGAAAGTCGAGTCCCGCGGAAATGCTGTGCGATTCCTGAATCTGTCCCCACTCGTCTTGCATCAAACGGCTCTTCATCCCGAAGAAAATACCGTCGCTCCCCTGGGTAAGCGGTGCTCCGTGTTTTCCCGTTGCAATTCCCTTGCCCGCAGGCTCCACGCCAATCAACTTGACCACCGCATCATCGAGGAAGTCCGCGAAAACCCCGATCGCATTCGATCCGCCTCCCACACAGGCAATGACGGCGTCGGGCAGGCGACCCGTCGCGGCGAGGACCTGCTCGCGCGTCTCGCGACCGATCATCCGCTGGAATTCGCGAACGATCGTCGGAAAAGGGTGCGGGCCAGCGGCGGTTCCCAACAGGTAATGGGCCTTTTCGTAGCTCCCCGTCCAGTCGCGAAGCGCCTCGTTGCAAGCGTCCTTGAGGGTCGCGCTTCCACCGTGGACCGGGATCACTTCCGCTCCCATCAGCTTCATGCGAAAGACATTTGGCGATTGACGCTCGATGTCGCGCGCTCCCATATATACGCGGCAATCGAGTTTCATCAGTGCGGAGGCAAGAGCGACGGCGACTCCGTGTTGTCCGGCACCCGTTTCCGCGATGACCTCGCGCTTGCCCATTCGTTGCGTCAGGAGGGCCTGGCCGAGAACTTGATTCGTCTTGTGCGCGCCGCCGTGCAGGAGGTCCTCGCGCTTCAGCCAGATTTGCGTCGCGGTATCGGCGACCAGATTGCGGCAAGGCGTCAACGGCGTGGGCCGCCCGGCGTATTCGTGCAACAAGCGGTCGAACTCAGCCTGAAACGCCGGGTCGTCGCGCGATTCAATCCAGGCGTTTTCGAGCTGATCGAGCGCGGGGATGAGAATCTCGGGAACAAATTGTCCCCCGTACTCGCCGAACCAGGGATTCAGTCGCGGCATGACGGCGTGAGGCCTTCCCTTGTTCCGAATTGCCGAACTTGTGCGAAGAGCGCGGCAATACGCTGCGGCGACTTGACCCCTGGCGACGTCTCGAGCGCCGAGTTGAAATCCAGTCCCGCCGCTCCCAGCGCCAGCGCCGCGCGCACGTTGTTCTGCCCAATTCCGCCAGCAATCATCATGCGATGACGATTCTCCGTCGGCAGCCGCGACCAGTCAAACACATGCCCGGTCCCTCCCCATTTCCGGTCGTTTCGCGTATCGACGAGGAGTCGCTCGACTCCGCGGTTCCAGTAAGCATCCGCCCGTTTCAATAATCGATCGACCGGCAATGCCTTCCAGATTCGAAGGGTTCCCGCCAGGGCGTCACGGAGCGATTCGAGATACGCCGTGTCTTCGTCGCCGTGCAACTGGACGACTTCCAGATTCACTGCCCTTGCTAACGTCACCACTTGATCGACGGGTTGGTCCTGAAACACGCCGACGCGAACGAGTCCGGTTCCGTCGAAAATTCTGGTGGCGTCCGATTCGGAAACGAGTCGCGGCGATCGCGGGGCAAAAATCGCACCGCCATAAACGGCACCCGCCAGATCGGCGGCTTGCGCGGCATTCGGCGAGGTAAGTCCACAGACCTTGTGATCGCCGAAGATGAGCCGTTTAACCGCGACCGCGAGATTTGGCTCGGACATCAGCGCCGTTCCGACAAGGAACCCGTTTGCGACGTCCGCCATCGCACGAATCTGGCTGTGGGAATGATAGCCCGATTCGCTGATGACGATCGCATTCGGCGGTGCTTCGCCAGAAAACATACGGGTTCGCTGGACGTCAACCGACATGTCTCGCAAGTCACGGTTGTTGATCCCGATGATCGGCGCGCCCAGCCGCACAGCGCGGCGCAGTTCCGCTTGAGTGGAAATCTCCGTCAGCGTTGCCATGCCGAGCGAGCTGGCAAGTCGCGACAGGTCGCTCCACGTTCCGTCGTCGAGGATCGCGAGGATCAGGAGTATGGCGTCCGCACCTTGCCGCCGTGCCATCGCGACCTGCCACGGATCAAAAATAAAGTCCTTGCAAAGCACCGGCTGGTGGACTTGCCGGCGGAAATTCGCAAGATGATCGAACGAACCCTCGAAGTAATCCGGTTCGGTCAAGACGGAAATCGCCGATGCAAAGCGGCCGTACACCGCCGCGATTTCGGCAAGATCAAATGGCTCGCGAATCAGTCCGCGGGAGGGCGACGCCTTCTTGCATTCGAGGATAAACGCCGGTTGCGGACTGCGAAGCGCCGTGGCGAAATCGCGGTCCGACGCCTTCAGTCCGTCAAGAAGACCGTCGATCGGCGTCTCGGATTTGTGCGACTCGATTCGCTTTCGTCTTGTCGCGACAATTTCGTCGAGAATCGTTCCGGTTACCATCTCAGTCACTCTTCACCGCAAGTTGCCGGACCATCGCCGCGGGCTTGCCGCTTTTCAGTACGTCCATCGCGGCGGAAAAATTCTCGCTCAACCCGGCTTTTCCAAAGAGTCGCAAGACCATCGCGACATTGAGACAAACGGCCGAGTTTTCAGCCTCCGAACCGCGACCTTCGAGAACGCCGAGCGAACGGCGGTGGCTCTCGGCGGCGTCGCCGCAAGTCAACTCCTCAAGATTAAAAGTGCGACTGCCAAAATCAGTGGGTGACAGATTGTACCCGGTGATCGACTCCCCCTCGACCTGAACGAACTGGGTATCGCCATGCACGGCGACTTCATCGACGCCGCTGCCATGAACGACGAGCGCCGAGCGGCATCCCAGCCCAATGAGGACCTCCGCCATCGGTTTGAGAAGCACCGGATCGGCGACGCCGAGCAACATTTTCGCAGGCCGCGCCGGATTCACAAGCGGGCCGAGCAGATTGAAGATCGTGCGGAATTTCAGGGCCTTGCGAACAACCACCGCGTGCCGCATTCCGGGATGATAGAGAGGCGCGAACAAAAAACAGATGCCCGTGCGGTCGAATACCTGGCGGGACTCTTGCGGCGTCGCGTCCAAAGGAATTCCCAGCGCCTCAAGCAAATCGAAGGAGCCGGAACAACTCGTAATCGACCGATTCCCGTGCTTGATTATTGGACAGCCGCAAGCCGCCGCGACGAAGGCCGCGATCGTCGAGAGATTGATCGTGTTGTGCCCGTCGCCGCCCGTTCCCACGACGTCGGCGAAATCGTGATCAGGTCGGTCAAAGGGCGTCGCCGAATCGAGAAGCGCTTCGGCCGCTCCCGTTAACTCCGGCACCGTTTCGCCACGCAGCTTGAGCGTCGAAACGACGCCAGCCAGCACGAACGGGTCGACCTCGCCACGGACGAGGCGGGAGAAAAACGCGCGCGACTGCTCGACCGACCACGCCTTGCCCCCGACCAGTTGTTGAAACAGCTTCATTTCGAGGGGATCGGACATTCGCGGGTTTCACCGGGCGTATCGGCGAATCCTTTCGGAAGGATTGTTTTATCCGCCGTGGAGAGAGGTTTGTGGTGCCGCGGCCCACGATAGCGTTTTTTGCAAGAGCGTGCCGCCGTGCGGGGTCATGATCGATTCAGGATGAAACTGGAATCCGCACACGCGGTCGACGGGATCGACGACCGCCATCACGGTCTCGTTCATCGTCGCCACGATTTCCAGACCGGTTGGAATCGATGTCCCGGCCAACGAGTGGTAACGGGCGACCTGAAGCGGGCAGGGAAGTCCCTCGAACATGTACTGGCCCGTGTGGCGAATCCACGACGCCTTGCCGTGAAAGACTTCGTTCGCACCGCCCACCGTGCCCCCCCACGATTCGATGATCGCCTGGTGGCCGAGACAAATGCCAATCACGGGCCGCTGGCCTCGCACCGCGCGGATGACCTCGGGCATGCAACCGGCATTCGAGGGGTGCCCCGGGCCTGGAGAAAGGACAAGGATGCCGTTGCACGCTTCAAGTGCCTCAAGGACGATATTTGCCGCGACCTGATTGCGAAAGACGCGGACGCAATACCCGTCGGAGCGGAACTGATCGACGAGATTCCAGGTGAACGAGTCGAAATTGTCGAGCAAAATAATCGGCGGAAGTTGCGACACTGCTAGCGGCTTGCCCATTTCGAGGTATTGACCCAACATGCGATTTTCTATTCTCCACGGTCGCAACGTCCAAAACAAGGTTCCGCCTGCGCCCGTCGATGCAGTTTGATCCGAAAAGAAATTCCCGATTGCCTGAACGGGTCCCGACAGCCGTTTTCGTCCATGGATTGCACAAGAGCGGCACGATGTTCTTGTACCAGTTGTTTTACCGGCTAAGTCGTGATCGGGGTTGGCCCTATTATTCATCCAACCACATCGTCGCCAACGACGGCGAAGTCGGACCTGATCTCAGTTCGAACTTCTGTCTTGGTCCGCTCCGGACCTTTGACACGAGCGCGGTCGCCGTCAGCTCGCGGCATCGGGTTAAGCGGATTTTTCAGGTGCGTGATCCGCGCGACATCCTCGTCTCCCAGTTTTATTCGCTCGGCTGGCGGCATACGGACGAGGGATTCGATCCGAGGCAACAGGCCATTCGGGAGGCAATTCGCGGAATGACCATTGACCAGTACGTCGTCGACCCGGACCTTGCCATCCGCCCGCTCGCCAGCCGATTCCGGTTCTTGCTGACTCGTTCACCCGGTCCCGACGACCGCGTTTTGCGTTACGAACAAATGGTGACCGACTTTCCGGGTTGGCTGCGGCAAGTCGTGCCGGTGCTCGAGTTTCGCTGGCCGAGCCTGGTTTGCCTGAAGTACGCGATGCGGTTTCGAAACGAGTTTCGCCCTGACCGCCATCCACATTCGCACAAGCGCCGTGTGACGCCTGGCGATTATCGACGGGCCTTGCACCCGGCGACGATCGAACGACTCAACGACGTACTGGAACCGGTGCTTGGGCCTCTGGGTTATCCTCGTTGACAGGACCACCGTGTTCGACGTAGCCACGCTTGCCAAAGCGTGGACATTCATTAGCGAAAGCGGAAATCCCGCCGTTTGGCAACGGCAGCTACAAATGCGAGACGTAGCCACGCTTGCCAAAGCGTGGACATTCATTAGTGAAAGCGGAAATCCCGCCGTTTGGCAACGGCAGCTACAAACATTTCGCGGCATTTGCCTGAACCAGCCGGAAATTGCGGGCCATTATTCGCAACCCGTCGGTTGTCCGGTATCATTGAGTCTGGCCGCGACGAACGACGCTTCTGGTGACTTGCCCGATGAATTTTCTTGACGGACAACTGCTGATTGCCGATCCGCGGCTGGCGGACATGAACTTTTTTCGCAGTGTTGTCTTGATCACCCGGCACAACGGCGACGGCGCAATGGGACTGGTTCTCAATCAGCCTAGCAAAGTCTCGTTGTCGGATATCTGGGACAAGATTTCAGAAGTGCCACTGGCGCGCGATGATCTGGTCTATGTTGGTGGTCCCGTCCAGGGTCCGCTTGCCGCGCTGCACGATTCCGTGGAATGCTCGGAGCTGGAGGTAATGCCCGAATTGCATTTTTCCGTGAACCGTGACCAGATCGACCGACTTTTGTCCTCGGTTGAGGGAAACTGTCGGGTCTACAGTGGTTATTCTGGTTGGGGACCGGGACAACTTGAGGGGGAATTGGAGGTTGGCGGATGGCTGGTCATGCCGGCACGCAACGAACTCGTCTTTGCCGATTCCGAGCTGATTTATAAAACGGTGTGTGAGGAAGTCGGAAGTGGAATTCTTTTCTCGGACAATTCGCGAGGCATATTTCCATCCGACCCTTCGCTCAATTGACGAAGTCGAATCGTGTGAGGCGCGGTTGCTTGCGGGTGGATGAAAGCTGAGATGGCGAAACGAACGATTGCAATCGGGGACATTCATGGATGCGCGCAGGCGCTCGGTGCGCTGCTTGAGGTGATCCAGCCGGCGCGTGACGATACGCTTGTGCTGCTGGGGGACTATATCGATCGGGGGCCCCAAAGTGCTGAAGTGCTGGAGATGCTCAATGACTTGCTCTCCCGCTGCAACCTGATTCCCCTCCTCGGCAATCACGAAGTCATGATGGGTAACGCACTGGGCAATCGTCGCGAATTCGAGTTCTGGCTGTACAATGGCGGAAAATCGACGATCGAAAGCTACGGCGGGGACATCAAGTACATCCCCATGCACCACCGCACGTTTCTGAAATTCTGCAAGCGCTATCACGAAACTGACACGCATATTTTCGTGCATGCCGCCTATGACCCGGAGTTGCCGCTGTCACAACAGCCCGACGAACTGTTGTTTTGGCAACACGTCGACGAGAGGTATATTCCCGACGCTCATCGTTCCGGAAAGACCGTGATTTGCGGACATACTCCCCAGGTCAACGGGGAAATCCTCGATCTTGGTCACATCAAGATCGTCGATACCTTTTGTTACGGCGACAAATGGCTGACGGCGCTCGACGTCAATTCGGGTGAGTTCATTCAGGCACGGGCCGACGGCGTGCTGCGTTCGGGATTCGGCAGTTTTTCCGCCAATGGTCACGGATCAGGTTTCTCCGCGCCGGCGATCGGCGACATTTCCCGCTGGCCGTTCACTGAGGACAATCCCTCACCGCTGGAACTCGACGGAGAGGCGTTTCAGGAACTGGCCCTGAACGTGACGAAGCGGCTAGCCGAGACGCTTGACAACCTTGAGAAATTCCCGGTCCAGAACAACGATCCCGCTGATTGGTCGGTCGACAAGATTCTGGCGGGCATCACCGAGCGGCTTCCGGAAAAGGGGCAGAACACCGACAAGATTCTCGATCGACTCTTCGGGCAGTACATCCCAACGAGCTTCAATACGACGAGTCACGGGTATCTCGCCTATATCCCCGGCGGCGGATTGCCTGACGCCGCGATCGCGGACCTGATCTCCGACGTGACCAACCGCTTTGTAACCGTCTTTCGCGCGGCACCGGCGATGGCGCGTATCGAATCGACCGTGGTTCGGTGGTTGTGCGAGATCATGGGCCTGACCAACGCGTCGGGGGGCTTTCTCACGACGGGCGGCTCGCAAGCGAATCTCGCGGCGATGGTCGTGGCGCGCGTCAAGATGCTGGGGAACGACTTTCAGCTCGGGCGCATCTACGCCAGCGATCAGGTACATCACTGTGTTGCAAAAGCGGCCTTCATGGCGGGCTTTCCGAAATCGAGTTTGCGGCTCGTGCCGGTGGACGACGAATTCCGGATTGATCTTGAGGCGCTTCAACGCGCGATCGACTCGGACCGCGCCGCCGGTTTTCAGCCGATGATGGTCGTCGCCAATGCCGGGACAACCAACACCGGTGCGATCGACGACTTGCTGGCCCTCGACAACATTTGCAAGGCGGAAAATGTCTGGCTGCACGTCGACGCGGCCTACGGGGGATTCTTTGCGATGA
>JBGTFW010000100.1:0-10958 GCA_041747075.1 Pirellulaceae bacterium | reverse complement strand
TGGAAGTTAAATCCAGCCAGGATACAGGAAGGCGGAGTTGCGTTCGACTCTCTCATTACTCGCTGAAATCGAAGCCCGAGTCCTCTGCGTAGCCGAGTCTCTCCGAGACTCGGACAAGCTGCCAGTTATTTCGCGCCTATTTCTTCTTTCCGCGAATTTCGTGGACCGGTTTTTTCCCCTCCAGCCAGCGACTGGTTTGCAAAACGACATGGTGCAACGGGCGGCGCTCCCGCCCTTTCAAAGCGCATTCCCAGATCGTCAGCACGCGCCAGCCGTCCCGGGTCAACTTGCGAATCGCGCGGCGGTCGCGGCGGCGAGTCGTATTAATTTTCTCCCGCCACCAGGCCTTCCGCGTGGACGGCCACTTGAAAAGGCGACACCGGTGGCCGTGCCAGAAACAGCCGTTGACGAAAATGACGGCGCGACGCGAAACAAATACCAGATCGGGACGGCCGGGCAATTCGCGGTCATGCAGCCGGTAGCGATACCCGGCGGCATGGAGCGCCCGCCGAACGAGCATTTCCGGGCGAGTGTCCTTGCCCGTGATCCCCGCCATCATGCGGCTGCGGGTCAATGCATCGACAACGTCCGTCATGGTTCGCTCAACACCGCGCGGCGGTCCACCTGAACGACGAACTGCACTCGCACCTGCCCGATCAAGTTTTCGAGTTGAACTCGTTCGTTGGCATGGAGGATGGCGAAGGCCGCGACGTCGCCGGACCCGTCACGAGGCGCGAGAACGTTGCCCGGACGGGTGTTGACGACAAGCCGTTGGCAACCTGGCAGGTCGCGAAGTACTTCTCCCTCGATCGACGTAACGATTCCCGGCCCCGGGTGAACGAGCACGCTTGCCGCCCATTGCTTTCGGTTCAGTTCGATCGGCGGCGTTGGAAGTTCCAGTTCGGCGCGCAAGAAGGCGTCCCACGCGTCGACGCCATACGCCAACTCGATGAGGTCCATGATGTAACCCCCCGGCGGCCGCCACGCGATTTCGCCGAAGGATATCCCGCCGTCGCCGAGATAGTATTCCGCGTGCGTGATTCCGTGGTCGATCCCCAGCACCTCGATGACCCGGCGGTTCAGTTCCAGCAACTCTCGCGACACTTCCGGCGGGAGCGCTGCCGGAACGAGATTGACATGTCGTTTGACCACATATCGAGTCATGCTTTCCAGCAGAATCCGCGAGTCTTGCACGATCGTTTCCACGCTCGCCTCGGCGGCGTCGGTGAATTGTTCGGCGATCAGTCCCGGCTCCATCAACGATCGCAGTTCACCGGCGTTTCGGGCCATTTGCAACCCTCGTCCACCCGACGACGCGGGTTGCTTGACGACGACCGGCCAGCCGAAGAGTGCACCAAGCGATTCGGCGCTGTCACTGCCGGTTATGAGTCGCCACGGGATGAGTGGAATTCGCCGCGCGGAGAGAAATTGCTTCATGGCGAGTTTGTCGCGGCAGCGGATCGCCGCGCGAATTCCCGGACGTACGCTACCAATCATTTGCCGCGCAACGGCAGCCGCCACAACGCCTGATTCCGTACCGGCGACCGCGTGCGTCACGCCCTGAAGGTCGTCGAATTGGCGTGCCAGCCGGTCGCGCAATTCCGTCAGGGAATATGGAAAGGGCGTTTCCTCAACGACGCGAACGCAACCGGTCAGCTTGCGCTTTTGCCGGATCGGCTTGTCGTGCCATACGGCGAATGGAATCCCGTTCCGGTCAAGCCAATCGGCCATCGCGGGTCGATGGCCAAGCACCAGAACCCATCGGTCAGAAGGTGTGTTGTCGGCATTCATGAGCAGGTTAATGCGGTGAGTCTCTCGATCCCCACGTGTCAGCTCCGAGTCTCGGAGTGACTCGGCTACGTAGTGCATCGGCAAGTTGGCAGCTCCGGGTCTCGGAGAGACTCGGCTACGCAGCTTGTCCCATATCGCTGCGCCTAGACTTCGAGGAACAGACGGGCGGGTTCCTCAAGCACTTCCTTGATCGTCTTGAGGAATTGAACCGCCTCGCGTCCGTCGACGATACGGTGATCGTAGGTCAGTGCGACGTACATCATGGGACGAATCACGACCTGATCGTCGATCGCGACGGGGCGCTTCTGGATCGCGTGCAGTCCGAGGATTCCACTTTGCGGCGGATTGACGATGGGAGTCGAAAGGAGCGAGCCGTAGACACCGCCGTTGCTGATCGTGAACGTCCCCCCCTCAAGGTCGTCGGGCTGGAGCCTGTTTTCCTGGGCGAGTTCCGCGAGGCGGCCGATCTGGCGCTCGATCCGCGCAAAGCTCAGTTGTTCGACGTTTCGCAACACGGGCACAACAAGTCCCTTTCCGCCACCGATGGCAATCCCGATGTCGCAATAGCTGTAATGAACGACATCGTTCCCGTCGATTCGCGAATTGATGGCGGGAAAGCGCTTCAGCGCCTCGACGCTTGCCTTTGCAAAGAACGACATGAAACCGAGCTTGACGCCGTGTTTCTCTTCAAAGGCGTCCTTGTACTTGCTCCTCAGTTCCATCACCGGCTGCATATCGATCTCGTTGAAGGTCGTCAGCAACGCGGCGCTCGACTGCGCCTCGACAAGCCGTGCGGCGATGGTGCGGCGGATCATGCTCATCGGCTTACGCTCTTCGGTGCGGGCACCGCCGGCCATCGACTCATCCCGATCGGCTGAGCCTGAAAATGCGTCGGTCGAGGCGCGAGACGCCGTCGAAGCCGTCGATTTTTTTTGCGAAGCGGTTTTCGTTGCCGCGGACGATCCGCCCTTCGACGATTCGACGTGCCGCAATACGTCTTCCTTCAAGAGCCGTCCGCCTGGGCCGGTCGCTCGAACGTCGGAGGCGGCGAGGTTGTGTTTATGCAGCAAGCGCCGGGCGGCGGGCATCACCGAAGCTGCCGTGGAAGTCGACGCGTCGGCGTCATCTTCGGACTCGTCGTCCGCCGAGGCGGTGCGTGATTGTTTTTTGCCGGTCTTAACGCCGGTCTTAACGCCGGCCTTGTTGTCGGCTTTTCCCGAAGTCGCCTTTTCCTCGCGGGGCTTGTCGGCCTTTTTCATTTTCGCGATCACGTCGCCGACTTGCACAAAGGCACCGTTCTCGTAAACGATTTCGGAGATGATTCCCGATTCGGGCGAGGGGAGTGCCTGAGACGCCTTTTCCGACTCCAGTTCGACGAGGTCTTCGTCCTTGCCGATGTAGTCGCCGACCTGTTTGAGCCACTGGCTGATCTGGACTTCCTGAATGGATTCGCCGAATTCGGGGACCTTGACTTCGATCATGGTTGGGTTTACTGGCCTTTCGCCGGCAGGTACTGGTTGCGTGGATTTCCTATTCTACCGCGATTCCCTGTTAATACGAGTCGTTTCGGAGCATAATCGAATGGGTCACAGGCCACTGCATTTATGAACACAGAAAGTGCGGACGCCGACTCGCTCCGACAAATCGTTTGCCGCAATCGATGAATCTTCACAACTTGTTGCTCGCACCGGTCGTTGTCGCGCTCGTTGCCCCCGCTGTCGCTGCCCGGCAGGAGGGCGAGGACGTTCAGTTCAATCGCGACGTACGACCGATCCTTTCCGACAAGTGCTTTTACTGTCACGGACCCGATCCGAAGCATCGCGAAGCCGGCTTGCGGCTCGACGTGCGCGAGGAAGCGATTGACTACGGCGCGATTGTCTCCGACGACTGGGAATCCTCGCTCGTTCTTGAAAGAATTGAGTCGGACGATGACGACATGCGGATGCCGCCGCCGCACGCGCACAAGGACCTCTCTTCCGAAGAACGCGCGATGATTCGCCGCTGGCTGAGCGAGGGGGCCGTTTACCAGCCGCACTGGTCTTACACGCCGTTAGTGCGCACCCAAGTGCCCCAACAGGAGAGTCAGTCCGCGGACGGCGCCCATCCGATCGATGCCTTTGTGAACGCCAGAATTGACGCGGCGTCCGTCACTCCGGTCGCACGCGCCGACGCGGCGACACTGGTGCGGCGGTTGTCATTCGATTTGAACGGCGTCCCGCCGTCGTGGGAGGACGTCCGCGACTTTTCCAAACATCCGTCGGAAGCTCAATGGGAGAAACTGGTTGACACGATGCTCGCCTCGCCGCGCTACGGCGAGCGGATGGCCACGCCGTGGCTGGACGTCGCCCGCTATGCCGATACGGTCGGCTATCACGGGGATCAGAACCAGAACGTGTGGGCCTGGCGCGACTGGGTTGTGCGGGCCTTTAACGAAAACAAGCCGTTCGACCAGTTCACCATCGAGCAACTGGCGGGCGACCAGCTCAAAAACCCGACGATCGATCAGCTTGTGGCAACCTGCTTCAACCGTCTGAACATGATGACGCGCGAGGGAGGCGCTCAACCGGGCGAGTACCTTGCCAGTTACACGGCGGATCGCGTGCGGACGGTGGGACTTGCGTGGTTGGGTTCGACGATGAATTGCGCGGAATGCCACGACCACAAGTTCGATCCGATCAAGACGCGTGACTTTTATTCGATGGGCGCGTTCTTCGCCGATATTCGCCAGTGGGGCGTCTACCATGATTACGAGTACACACCCAATCCGGACTTGCGCGGATTCAGCAACGACCACCCCTTCCCTCCGGAAATCAGGGTCGAAAGCGAATTCCTGAAGAGCCGAATCGAACAACTTCGCGACGAATCGCGCCGCGTTGTCGAGGCGTTTGAGTTCGACGAGCGAACGATTCGGGAATGGGCGATCGGTACACGCGAATACCTGCTGGAGAATCCGGACGGGTGGCGCGTCGCCAGTACGTATTGGCCGGGTGACCCGCCATGGGACGATGATCTGCTCGACGACGGCAGCGTGCGGATCAACGCGAAGTCCCCGTCGCGATTCGAATTGGAAGCCTCCGGCCCGGTCGTTGCCGTAAGAATCGAGTTACTACCCGCGCACTCGAAAGGCGGCAGCATTCGTCGCGACGGAGGAACTGACGCCTTCGACCTGAATCCGCTGATCCAGGTTCTCCGTGGCGAAGCGAAAGACCCGGAAACAGTCGGCATCCATGTCGCCGACGCGAATCTCAAGTCGCCGCGCTATTCCAACGGGTTCGAGTTGACCGGAATCGCGAGTGGCTGGCGCACAGCGACAAGATTGGATCAGGTGCATACTTGTGCGGTCGTCTTCGCGAATCCCGTCGAACTGAATCCTGACGAGCGATTGATCGTTGACTTGCGCGACAATCAGCTTGCGGGTCGTGTCCGAATCAGTACGACTCCCGTGGCACCCGTCGGTCCGGAAATGCCATGGTCGCTTGACGCCAAAGGACTGGCGCGGCGGCTGACGGCCTGGATTGATGCGGACGGCGACGAGCCGCCTTCCGCTGAAATCGAAATCCGCACGGCGTTTGCCCGATCCTCGGGAAAGGCCACGGAAATTCTGAACGTGCTCCACGCCCTGGACAGTGAAATCATCGAGTGTCGCTGCGGGCGAACGCCAGTCCTCGTCACCGAATCGGTTAATCCGTTTGTCTCGCGTGTGCTGCCGCGCGGCGATTGGCAAAACGAGACAGGTGAAGTCGTATTGCCCGCAACGCCCGGTTTCCTTCCATCGCCGCCGGACACCGATGGCCAGCACCGCCTCGATCGACTGGATTTGGCGCGGTGGCTGGTTTCCGATCAGAACCCCCTGACCGCGCGGGTTGTTGTGAATCGTTTGTGGCGGCAATTCCTTGGCGAAGGACTCAGTCCCCGCACCGACGATCTGGGCGCCCAGGGCGCGGCACCGTCGCATCCCGAACTGCTCGACTGGCTGGCCTGTGAATTTCGCGACAGCGGCTGGGACGTCAAGCTCATCGTCCGCTTGATCGTAACGAGCGAGGTCTATCGCCGCTCGTCCGCGACGAACGAAAATCTGCTGTCCGCCGACCCGGAAAATCTCTTGCTCACCAGGCAACGCCCGCGCCGGCTGCCAGCCGAAATGGTCCGCGACAACGCGCTGGCGATTGCCGGGCTGCTCGACACGACGATGGGCGGTCCGCCCGTGAAGCCGTATCAGCCGCCGGGCTATTACGCGAATCTCCAGTTTCCCGATCGCGAGTACACGCCCTCGCCGCCGCGCGACCAGTTTCGCCGGGGCGTTTACATGCATTGGCAAAGGACCTTTCTCCATCCGATGCTCGCCAACTTTGACGCGCCCAGCCGCGAGGATTGCGTGGCGATGCGAAACGAAGCCAATAACCCGCAGCAGGCGCTCACCTTGCTGAACGACGAGACGTTCGTCGAAGCAGCCGTCGCACTGGCGTCACTTTCCCTGGACGAATATCCGGGCGACGAGGCGGGTCCGCGAATCGCAATGATGTTCCGCCGCGCCGTTTCCCGCGAACCGTCGGAGCGGGAATTGCAGTCGCTGGTTGAACTGGGCGAAAAACTCAAGGACGTCTACGCCGGAGACGAGGACTCCGCGCGGCAACTCGTTGCGACGGGCGTTTCCGGCGCGGGCGAACATCACGACCCCCGACAACTGGCGGTGTGGACCAACATCGCGCGGGTGGTTTTGAACTTGCACGAAACCATTACGAGATACTAATTGCACATGAACTGGCAATCACGACTGGAACTGAACCGGCGAAGCTTCCTCCGCAATTCGGCGATTGGACTTGGGGGGATCGCGCTGTCGCAACTTGCGTGCGACCTGGCGGAAGCGAAAACCGGCACCGTTCCTCAAGACAAGTTGGGCATTCCTCCGCGACAGCGCGATGGAGGCGTCCGTTCCGTGAACGGCGCCATCGATCCGCTGCACTTTCCGCCCCGCGCGCGGCGCATTATTCACTTGTGCATGGCGGGCGGTCCGTCGCAAGTCGAATCGTTCGACGAAAAGCCGGTTCTGCTGGAACGCGACGGCCAGCCTTTTCCTGAATCGCTGACGGCAGGCCAGCAACTGGCGCAACTTCAAAATACGCCGCTCAAGGCGCGTGGCTCGTTCGTCAAGTTCAACCGTCATGGCGAATCGGGGCAGGCGATCTCGGAACTGTTTCCGTGGACGGCGCGGATGGCCGACCGGCTGTGCATTATTCGTTCCATGCAAACGGAACAGATCAATCACGACCCGGCCCAGGCGTTCATGAACAGCGGCTCGATTCTCAAGGGACGTCCGAGCATGGGTTCGTGGCTCACGTACGGTTTGGGAAGCGAGTCGGAGAACCTGCCCGGTTTTGTCGTACTGGTTTCGCAAACGTCGGGCGGCGGTGCCCAGCCCGTTTCGGCCCGGCAATGGTCGGCCGGTTTCCTGCCCGGTCGTTATCAAGGCGTCCAGTTCCAGTCGCGTGGCGACGCCGTGCATTACGTTGGCAACCCGCCCGGCGTTTGCCAAAGTACACAGCGGCTGATCGTCGAGGAAATCAACCGGCTCAACGGCTGGCGCGCGGAGCAGGGGCACGACCCCGAACTGGCGACTCGCATCGCACAATACGAGATGGCGTTCCGCATGCAGACGTCGCTGCCCGAACTTGCGGATTTTTCCGGCGAGGAGGCGCGGACGCTCGAGATGTATGGAATTGAAGAGCCAGGCGACGGCAGCTTTGCATCGAATTGCCTCATGGCGCGGAGGCTGGCCGAACGCGGCGTGCGTTTTATCCAGTTATATCATCGCGGCTGGGACCATCACGGCGAGATCGAAAAAAACATGCCGATTACCGCACGGGAAACGGACCAGGCGGCCTGGGCGCTCGTTGAGGACCTTGCCGCGCGCGGTTTGCTCGATGACACGCTCGTCATCTGGGGAGGCGAGTTCGGGCGCACGCCGATGGGGCAAGGGAGCGGGCGCGATCATCACATCCTTGCCTTCAGCATCTGGATGACTGGCGGCGGCATTCGCACCGGAATGACCTTTGGAGCAACGGACGACTTCAGTTATCAGGTCGCGGAGAATCCGGTGACGATGCACGACCTGCACGCAACGATCCTGCGACTGTGCGGGATCGACCACAGCCGCTTCTCCGCAAGGTTCCAGGGGCTTGACGCGCGACTCACGGGCGTCGAACCAGCGCGCGTGGTTGAAGAGATAATGTAGTTCAGTGTCGTTCGCCGGATACGAACTTGTAGACGCCGCCTGATTGTTCGGAAATCTTCGTCAGGTCGAACTGGTTGGCGCGGTCTTCCAGTCCGATCGTGTGGATCGGGCAACCGTCAACGTTGTGTTGCTTCGCCAGTTCGATCTCCGTGGCGGCGCGCCCGTACGGCGGGTTCCTGAAGTACCGACCGTTGAATTCACCGTCGGACAGAAGAAAAACGCAACTCGGCTTCAGCTCGAGAGCCTTGACAATCGCCTCGCGCGGGTCCGTCCCGCCACCGAGTTGCACGCCACCCAGCCAATTCGCCAGCCGTTCCCGATTCTCATCCGTCGCGCCGCAAAACTGGCCTGGCGGCTGGCCAATCTCCATCCCGTAGCACTGAAAACAGAAGAGAAAGACGTAGAACTGCTGATCCGTCTTGAGCTGATCGACGGACTTGAGCAATTCATTGACGGCGCGAACGTAACGCGGCCCGAAATAGCTTTCGTAGCCCATGCTCACCGACATATCCAGAATGTAAATGACCCGGTTGCCGGTCGCTTCGATGCCAAAGAACCCGATCTCATGCGTCCCCATCATCGGGCTGTCCGCGCTAGCGAGCACTGCGTCCTCGAAGCCCGCGTCGCGGCCCGTCAGTTGCTCCATCCACGACGGGTCGTCGGTGATCGACTCAAGGTCCGGTGCCCATTCGAGTTCGGGTAATTCCAGTTCGGCCAGTTCGCCCATTGAAGGCTGGTTCAGTTCCGTCTCGGCCGCCGCGGAGGCTTCGCGCGCCTCCTCGTTGTCGAAATTGAGCGAAACCATTTCGCTCATGTCATCCGATTCGCCATTGAGCACAATCGACTGGCGACCGCGGACCGAAAAAAGGGACAACGCCAGCGCGACAATCATCACACAGTGCGCCAGGAACGAAGCAAGAAAGGCTGTATTGGATCGGCGGAAATCCCGCGACGCTCCAAAAGCCGCTTCCGGCACCGCATGTCCGCTCGCCCCGCTCGAATGCGGCGCACCGGAATCGCGCGAAGTGACTGGTCCATTTAGTTCGGGCATCCGCCAGCGCGTCGCTTGAGGACGCAAGTCGGGAAAACGAACACCGGTTCGGGCAAGTGATTCGGTTGATGCCACGAGTCGCCCCCCTGGAAAAGTCGCGATCAGAGAAAGATTCGAAGGGAAGTGGCGGAGTCCATTATAGTGCCTCACTCCCCGTTGCTCAAGCGTCGCTGAGGCCGTCGCGAACCCGTCGCGAACCCGTCGCGAACCCGTCGTAGCGGAACCCGTCGTAGCGGAACTCGCGTAGAGTTTCGGTCCCCTGCCTGGCGACTTCCGCTCCATTGACACCCGTCGTAGCGGAACTCGCGTAGAGTTTCGGTCCCCTGCCTGGCGACTTCTGCTACATTGGGCATCCCCGCGCCTTGACAGTCCTCGCCGAAAGTCTTGGCGACTTCCGCTACTTTTCGCGGATCAACGGATAATCCCCTTCGTCGATACGTCCCTCAACCCGTTGACCCCCGTCATCGACTCCGTTGGGACCGACGCTGTAGAGGACGTAACCCGATCGTGATGGACAGCCAGCCGTTTGGCATTGGAAAGGGGGTTTGTCAGGCGTAAACTGACACGTTTTGCTTCACCGACCCTGCTTGCCGCCGTTGCCGAATGCCCGTTTCCGATATCGTTATCAAAGGTGCCCGCGAACACAATTTGCGGGACATCGATCTGATCCTCCCCCGCAACCAGCTCATTTGCCTCACCGGCGTTTCGGGGAGCGGGAAAAGCTCGCTTGCCTTCGACACCGTCTATGCCGAGGGACAGCGGCGCTACGTCGAGTCGCTCTCCAGTTTCGCGCGCCAGTTTCTTGGCCAAATGCCGAAGCCCGACGTCGATCTGATTTCCGGGCTGAGTCCCTCGATCTCGATCTCGCAGAAATCGAGCGGCAACAACCCGCGAAGCACAGTCGGCACGATCACCGAGATTTACGACTACCTGCGAGTGCTCTACGCGCGCGTCGGGCAAGGGTACTGCCCGCGATGCGGCCATCCGATTACGGCCCAGACGGCCGACCAGATCATCGCGCGAATCATGCGCGGCGATCCGGGGAGGGCGATCATGGTTCTCGCACCGGTCATTCGACGCCAGAAGGGCGCGCACCAGGACTTGCTCGACGATTTACTCAAGCAAGGTTTTATCCGCGTCCGGATTGACGGCGCGATTCACCGGCTTGGCCAACCCGTCGAGCTTGACCGTCGCCTCCGTCATGACATCGAAGTCGTCATCGACCGGGTGACCATCGGCCCGTCGTCTCGCGGGCGGATGGCGGAGGCCGTCGAGGCGGCATTGCGACTGGGCAAGGGGAATTTGATTGTCGCGACCGTCCCGCCGGAGGAGGACGACGACGCGGCGGCGAAAAAACGAAATGACCCGGCAACGACGCGCGGCGCGGCATCGAAGCGCACGACGACGCGGCGACGGCGCGCGGCTGGACCTGACGAGGGGGACCGGGTCTATTCGGTCGACTACGCCTGTTCGCCCTGCGGCGTGAGTTTCGCGCCGCCCACGCCCCAGTTGTTCAGCTTCAACAGCCCGCAAGGGATGTGCGACGAATGCGATGGGCTGGGACAACTTTACTCGTTCGCTCCGAATTTGCTTATTCCCGACGACGCACTTTCCTTTCACGACGGTTGCATCGGACTGCTCGGCAAGTGGTCGGACCTTGGTCGCTGGCGGCGTCACATCTATCAAGGAGTCGCGGACACGTTTGAAAGGACCGAGGGCCTGGCCGAGGGAACATTGCTTGAAACTCCCTGGCGCGATCTGCCGCGGAAATTGCAAAACGTCCTGCTCTACGGCACCGGCGACGCGCATATCACGTTCACCTGGCGGGGTGGCCAGTCGCCGATGAAGTACGGCGGCAAGTACGAAGGCATCATCCCGGAGCTG
>JBGTFW010000099.1:0-3698 GCA_041747075.1 Pirellulaceae bacterium | reverse complement strand
GTGTCCTGAGACCGGATTACAGGGGCCGTAAAACCCGTTGGCATCGGCACGGCTGACGCGACCAAAAAACCCGCCGACTTCGCCCGTCCATGGCATCGCCGCGAACTTGTCTACCGTTGCAATCAGGAAACAGGGGAGCCGGCGATAGATAGGTTCGTCAACGGCGAGTATCGGCAGGTGGTTGCCGCGCGAGAATTCGCAGTGCCGGTTGGCGCATGTGATGCGCAGATCAATGGGCGTGTCCGGATTGGGGACCAGCTGGAAAGAATTGGGGCGGAACTTCTCACCGCACCACGGACACTCTTCCAGCGGGATCGGCGAAGGTTTACGAATGTCGTTTTTGTAGGCAATGGTTTTCGCCCGCGCCGATTCGCGGTAGTTATCGCCTTTCTGGCCCATACGGTTGGGGGTGGCGGCCATCCCTACCCAAAGGCCGATTTCGAATGGCCATGCGCCAAGGCGGATTACATCGTTCTGACGCTCCAGTTCCAGTGCGCAAATCAGCGCGGCTGCACGTCCCAGTTGATCGAGCGTCAACAGCCGGAGCGTGTACCGCATCAGGACGCTTAAACCGGCTGAGGCAATGCCCGGATTGCGAAGCCGTCGCAGCACCAGTGTGAACGCAGCCAAGCCGAGGTACGCTTCCGTCTTGCCGCCGCCCGTCGGAAAAAATAGCAGGTCAACGATCTCACGATCCGCCGTTTCCGGTCTGGCAATTCCCTCCAAGTTCATGAGCAGGAACGCCAACTGGAAGGGGCGCCACATCGGCGTGATCTCGTCCGGTTGCTTGTGGAGTTGAATCGCGAGTCGTCGCCGGCCCTGCGCGGCCATGGCCCGATTGGCGATGCAAAACGCTTCCAGGCAGTCTGCTTCGCCGAGCAGGGCGATTCCTGCTTCAATACGGTTCGCGGCCATAGCGGCGCGCGTCATGAGTTCGTCGGCGGTTTCCCTCCGGCGTTGGGGCAACCCGGCAGTTGAATTCGATTGTTGCTGGATCCACTCACGGTAGTGAACCACGAAGTTTCCAAGTTTTTCCTTTGCGTCGTCGCCATCCTTGAGATTGGCGAGCTCGGTCATCCGTAGTTCGACGCCGTCGATTTGGGAAGGCGCGACGCGTTCCACTTCCGCTTTGGGAACCCAGCACGTTTTGACACACCGGCACGTGCAGTCGTCCACCTGCGCAACGGTCGACACGCCATGCCCTACTGCAAATTCGCAGGCATCCCTGTATTGCAGGTCAGCGACGCGCACGTCCCAGTCATCGCTGTCGATGCTGCACAGATTCGGGCGCGGGACGAAGGACTGTTCGCATTTCAATTCCAGTTCGGCCTGGAAAATGGAACCCTCGTCACTGACCTCGTCCGGCGACGGTTTTCGCTTGTTGACCAGAAAGACGGAACAGCTTCGCGTTCCCTGCGGCAGCCCCGAGTCCGGGTTGGTATCCGGAACACCGCGGACGGTCCAGGTCAGTTCGATGCCGCCACTATCGGGAACTCTGACATTGCCCGACGTGAGGGTCGCGTCGCCGAGTTCAATCGTGACTGACTGTTCGCGAGGCGTACGTTGCCAGCCAGCCGATGCATTCTTATCTTCCTCTTTCTGCATTCGAGCATAGTCGCCGTATCGAACTGTGGCTAACAATTGGCGAGCACTCCGTGACAACAAGACGCTCAGGCCGATACTGCTCGGGAGAAATGAGCGCCGGGCCGCCGCCGTTTCAGGAGTCGTATCGTCATCCAGGCCCGCCGGTTCGGCCGCCCGATCCATGTCATCGTTGCTGGTCGGATCGATGCGCTGTGATTCCCCGGCCTCGATCGGCACCAGAAACCCGGTCAGATACCATCGCGAAGGCATTTGCGGCAGCACTTCGTTCGGATCGCCTATTGAGTTCTCCGGACCAATCAGATCGAGCTGAATCGCGTCAACTAACGCTTGCCGGATCCCGGTGGCCGTTGCCGTGGTTGTGTTCGCCATGTGGAACGGTCTTGAGTGAATCAGAACTGGTGCGGGTACGGCTATTCTAGCCTAAGCCACCATCAAATGCGGGTTTGCAAGCGCCTGCTGTTAATGATTCCTCATCGCGTCGAGTCAGCGGTTGATGCAGTACTCACAGCGCGTCCCGGCACCTCGATCATTGAGCCGACCTGGTTGTCAGCGATTGGCGTCAGGATGCAAAATACGTTGAAGGTGTTGTGAAAGTACTCGGCGCGAAACGACTTCGGTGAGGCTGAGCCCGGCACGCGAAGCTGCATCTCGACGGCTACGCTTTGCGCGATGTCCTGGAAAGTGCCCATGGTTTGTGCGACTTTCGGCGGAACGCTTCCACGTGTAAAGCGCGAAAAATACTTGTGGCGAAACGACGGCGACGGAATGCTATACCGCAGCCTCCACTGCCTCTCCTGGTTACTGTCAATTCCGCTGCTCGCGACTTCCGCGAACGATACGAACATGCATTCGCGGAAGTTTCGCTCGACAAGTCGGCGTGCGGTCGCCTCAAACGAGGCGTGGTATTGAAGCGCAAGTTGTTTTACAGTGGCCGCCGAGATGGAATGGCTGTTGGCCTCAATGTCGAACTGATCCGCCAGAAACAGAAGCTTTGCAGCAACCCGGTTCGCCTCCTGCTCAAAAGTCACCTGCGTATCAAACCCCATGTCGCGCTTGTCGCAGATATAAAGCGCGTTCTGGTGATGGGGAATCACGTAATGGGCAATTTCGTGCAAAATGCTGAATCGCCTCCGATTCGCATCCAGTGCGCTGTCGGTGGCAATCAGACGATCATGAAAGGAAATCAGTGCCCGAGGCGGTCGCAAGCTTAACCCCCCGCCAAGTCCGGCAACTTCCCTGCTGAATTCCACGGTAATGCAGTTGAGATTCAGGTACTCCAGCAGGTCCTTCGGATTGACTTGGGAACGCCGGCTTTGCCCGGCTTCGTCCAGCAAGAATTTGACCAGCTCGTCTTCATCAATCGCCAGATAGCTCGCGCTGAAGTCACTCATTGAACGCCCGATTGTTCCGCCAGGCAAAGCAACCGTTCGCGCAGCAACTGGCAGTCCTTGCTGCTGAGCGGTTCGCCGTGCGCGGCGACCGCAAACTCATTTGATCCCTTGAACTGCCCAAGATTCTCGAAGTATTCCCGAACCATCGATTGCCGTTCCGGATTCCGCCTCGCGTTAATTTCGGCGATCAACTCCGGATGCTGGTCCATGAGGCGAAGCAGCGTGTCCGTCATTTTGTTTTGAATCGATTTGCCGTTTTCCCAACGCGTGTAACTCTTGTCACCGGCGTTTAACAACTGGGACATTTCCGTTGCCGACAAGCCGGTCTTTTCGCGGATCTGGCGAATCTGTTCGGGTGCCAAGAGGCCCAGCCGTTGGTACTGGACGCGAGTGATTGCCTGGTCCAGTTCGTGACCGATAAAATCCTCGCCACAGTGGTGGCAATGTTCCCAGATCGCATCCTCGATTTCGATGACTCCACCCGGAATATTGGGTGGTACTTTCATCGACCAGGTTCCGCTCTGTGCTTCGCGTTCATCGTGGCCGCATGCCGGGCACGTTGTCTTCATGGTGCTACCTGTTGGTGTCGATTAGTGATCGCGATGAGCCGAAATAATGAGCATTTCTTCGCCCGAGCGGGCGGCTTCGATCGTCAGCTTGATGTAAATCAGTTCACCATTAATCGTTGGCTTCATTTGGAAC
>JBGTFW010000098.1:0-15986 GCA_041747075.1 Pirellulaceae bacterium | reverse complement strand
GCACTGCGGCGCGAGAGGTCTTGCGAAAATATATCGGGAATCGCCAGGAGGGGCAACGGCAGCGCGTCATCCCCGCTCAACCCGTCATCCCCGCCTTCTCAGCCCGTCATCCCCGCCTTCTCAGCCCGTCATCCCCGCTCTGCCCGTTATCCCCGCCTTCTCAGCGCGTCGTCCCCGTTTTCTCAGCGCGTCATCCCCGCCTTCTCAGCGCGTCGTCCCCGTTTTCTCAGCGCGTCATCCCCGCGAAGGCGGGGACCCAGGAAAGTTCGCCCCGAAGCGCCCTGAAGCGACTGGATTCCCGCATGCGCGGGAATGACGGATGGGTCCTGCCGCAACGACTGGATTCCCGCCTGCGCGCGAATGACGGATAGGTTGGAGATACCGGGTTGCGGCACCAGCCACTTGCCGTCACGCCAACGGGTTGCCTCCAGATCGAACGGGGCAACGGCCCCAAACGACGCGAGCCGCGCCGCTTGACGCGGCTGGCTGGCAAGGACCGACCAGGGGCTGTCGAACGCCAGTGGTTGTGGCGATCGACCATCCATCCATTCCTCAATGGCGACGTCCAGTCGAATCGACCGGGCAAGCGCCGCAAAATCGCCCGGCTCCCGTTCCGCAAGTTGCCGGAACGAAGGCCACGAACAGACCGCGGCAAATGGTTCGAGCGCGCAACGAGTTCCCGGATCGTCCGCCAGCCGCTCAACGGCCCGAACGTCGCCGTCCCGATATTCACGCAATCCCCGCAAGACTTCTCGCAAGTCCTGCACGTCGACGGCTGGCGCTCGTTCCGGTGACTCCGGCGTATCGGTGACCGGAAATTGATCGATGCCGAGAGTTTGAACGGCGAGAGAGCTGAGCAGCCGTCGTTGCTTCGAATCGCCGACGGAAATCGCGCCTTGAAAACCCGCGCGCCGCAACTCGCCTTCCGCGTGCCGCGCGACGATCAGGTAGAGGCGCAGCGCCATCTCGCGGGCTTCCGGGTCGATTTGCTGCACCGCAAGTTCCTCCGCCAAATCGCGATAGGCCAGCCACTCACCCGGCTCGAGCGCTTCAAGCCGCGGCTCGTCGATCGTCCGCACCCATGCCTTTAGCTCATCCCGCCGCACGGTTCGCTGCCGATAATTGCCCGCTCCAGCCAGGCGCTCGCGAAAGACGATATGCCTGGGTAATTCCGATTCAATCCGTCCGAACAGCATCTGGCCGTCCGCAAAATACAATACGTCACCGCACGAGGAAGGGCTGAGGCCGCACGCAAACATCGCCGTGAGGGCCGCAAGGATCACCGCTCTCGCAAGTCCTGAAATCATCGCTCCGTCCCTTGGGTGGTCAGCACGCGAAGCAAAACCTGCTCGTTGACCAGCATCGCTCTTGCAAAGTTGCCGTCGCGCGAAGACGGAGATTCAGACGGTTCGTTGTCACGTGCGGCTTGAGCTCCGACCAGTTCAACGAGCAGGTCGCCAAAGAGAATTGCCTCGTTGATTTCATCGTCGGCGAGCCAGCCGGTTGTCACTCGCCGAGGATCTTCGGGAGCGAGGCGTTCGGCAACGATTCGATTTAGTTCGCCAGGCGACCGCGCATCGCGGTAGCGGCTGGCGGGAATTCCAACCGCCTGGCAACGGACGCCATAGAGTTCCCCCAACAAGCGGCGAAGTTCATCCCACTGAAACGCATCGTCATCGCCGTATCGTTCGGCAGTGTGTTGGAGTCCTTGCGCGACGCGGGCCAGCAGGGCGCGGCGAAGCGACTCGTGCAAGTCATTGCCGGAATCGTCGGGAATCGGCGGCTCCAGGCCAGTCAGCAACGATGCGACCGTGATCGACTGGTCCAGCGTTGCATCCTCCTCCCGAATCCGTTCGCACACCGCCAGCGCGAGCGTCGGCCAATGGCTCATTTGCGGGGCGTATTTCTCGACCGCCACCCGTTCCCTCGTCTCCGAGGCGGTCAGCATGAAACGGGCAAGCGCATCAGCCTGTTCGGGAGTTACGTCGCGAAACCGGTCGGCCACTTCCGCCAGTCGCTGAAAGGCCGTGGCCAATACCGGGGGCGACGCGCCGGATTCGAGTAACGTTTCAAGCGCAGCGCGACGCACCTCGATGTCTGTAGGCAACGGGCGTCGTGAAATACGTCCGTAAACCGGCAAGGTCCGCCATTCGGCAGGCTCAACCCGGTCACCGGCAAGACCTGGCGGACCGCTTCCTACAAGCTGATCGAACGAGGCAAGCAAGGCCGCGTCATGATCGATCTCCGCGCGCCACAAGACAAACGCGGCGGTGGAAAGGACCGCCGCATTGGCAATCGCCTGGGGAGTCGCGGCCTGGTCTTCATTTAGCGCGGCGGTGTAATCGGGCGAATCCCGCAGCAGCGCGACACGTGACGCGGTCAATGACACGGTTTCATTCATCGATCCAAGTCGTCTGCGAATCGCGGCGTCGAGTTGGGCAAGCGACTGGTCTTGTTGCTTGATCCCGAGAGAGTCGGCGATGACGGGCGTCAGCCAATCCCTCAGGTCGCGATCGTCGCGCTGCGACAGTGCGTCCACGAACTGGAACAACTGGTCATCGGCGGCGCTTGAGAGGAGACTTCGCAATGGCTCGCGCATCCATTGCCACGCCTCGTCACCCGATTTCACAATCGCCAGCGCAGTGGCGAGAATCATCGCATCGATCTGTTCGTCGCGATGCCGCGTCACTTCGATCAGCGATCCGAATGAACGGGCGACTGCCAACGGTTCACCGGCACTAACGGCAAGTGCATTCCCCCACAATCGCCGGGCCAACGCGAAACCGGCTGCGCCGTCGCGATCGGTCGCCGATGATCCAACCAGTTCTTGCAATATTCGATCAATCGAATTGCGAAGGTGCTCGCTCGCCCTTGCATCGCGAATTTCCCGCAACAAGTCCAGCGAAACAAAGGCCGATTCCCACGATTTCCGCGACGGTGCGGTGCCTTCATCGGGTCTCATGTCGCCGTTCGGAGTCGCTAATCGCCGCGCGAGGCTTCGGACAACGCCGTCCGCCGCCGGTTCGTCGTCCTGCGCGAGCCGGATGAGAAACGAGCGCGCCCGGTCGGCGGCCGGTGCCCTTGATTCGAGCGCCAGTTCGACCACCGCATTGATTCCCTCGTTGCGCCGGGCGGGGTCCTCGCTCAGCAAGAGGTGGCGCGGAAGGCGCAACAAGGCGTCACCGGAATCGAGTTGTTCCCAGGCCTCGATCGTCGGTGCGGACCACGTTTCCGGATAAGTGAACTCAACCGGGGGCGCGACCGCCCCATTACGCGGCGCGGCATGATTCTCTTCCGGGGACGCCAACCCGTCAGTTTCGTCAAGGCCCGCCCGGGAAACGACCAGCCAGACCAGCCCCGCCATCACCAGCAGCGCCCCCACCGCGGCGAACCACCGAATCCCGCGCGGCGCGCCTCGCTGCGCGGGACGTCGGCTGGCAGCGAGACGGTTTTCAATCAGGATTCCAGTCTGTCGCGGATCAACGCCCCATTCTCCGGCAATCGCGACGAGCCGTCGACGAACGTCGTTATTGGCGGCGGTTGCGTCGCCGAGCGATTGGTCGACAAGCCGCGCGACATGTTCAACAGCGGCAAGGCGACTGACGCGGCGAATTCCCAACTGGCTGGCGACTTCGCGAACCAGGTCGCGCGCGCGGACGGCATCGATCTGGTAGTCACGTTCGCCCATTTCGATCGCTTCCCGTTCGCGCGATGCGGCAAGCACCTGTCCCGCTTCTCGCTGCAGGACCTGGCGGAGAAACTTGACGAATTCCAGTTCGTACCGCGTGAGGGAATCGGCTGCCCGCGGTCCATCTCCGGACTGCAACTGGCGGATCGCGCGTTCGTAGAGACGTGGCGGGAGGTGAAGATCGTCGGCGAGCGATCTCAGCTTGGCCCGGCTCCGTGCACTCCAACCCCGTTCGGCGGCTAGAATCGGCCCGGCGCGGCGCATAAATTCCACGAACCGGGAGTCTCCGGGCGGAGGATCAGGTGTCGTGTCGGCTTCATTGCGGCTCAAGCGGACTTCCAGGTGTTATGGCGTTTGCCCCTTGATTCGCGCATCGAGTTCCTCGAATCGTTCCGACCACGCCTTGGGCATTTGAGGCGCGAGCAATCGAACCTGTTCGACAACCCGCGCGGCTTCGCGAAGCTCGCTTCTGGCGAGTGATTCGGCAAGATAATATTTCGCTTCCAGCCATTCATTGTCGCCCGCTGATCGCGACGCGGCAATGCTCCGCCACAGCCCGGCCGCCTCGTCCCACTGGTCCAGTTTCATTGCGGACCGCGCCAGGCCGCGCTGCCAGGCCACTCGCTCCGGATCAGCGCTCGTCAGACGATGATAACTGACGTAGGCGACTTCGTGACGTTCCAGCCGCGACTGCAAATCCGCCAGCCGCGACAGCGCGCTGAGACCCGTTCGATCCGTCGAAACGCCCTCTCCGAGTGGTGCTGAATCAACGGCATTTTGCAGGTAGTCGGCAGCCTCGATGAGCAACTCCCGGCCTGCCGCGCGGCCCGCCTGGTCCTCTTTATGTATCTTTCGCTCAAGAATCCCGGCCAGCTCCATCCATCCGGCGCGGCGATGCTCCGGTCGCGCAGCGTGTACCGTCAGCCACCGCGCGGCGTTTTCAGCGCGTTGTGCGTCACCGAAAGCCTGACCAACGAGCAAGTTCAGAAACTGCGATTCGCCGGCCACGTCATCGGCCCTGCCGTCGCCCGCGGAATGCTCCTGATGAAGGGCCAGCCACCCGTCGGCGGCCAGGGGATTTGGCGGGTCGCCGTGAATGAGGACATCGGCGGCAAATAGACAGGTTCGGCCAATTTCCGAATTGCCATCGGACTGCCCGGCGTTCTCGATCACGCGTTTCGCCGAATCGACGACTTCACGGGCAAGCTCCGCGCGACGCGAATCATCCGGTGTGGCGGCGGACCATTGCTCGTGGGCCACTCGACAACGCTCCCGTTGAGCCAGCAGGTAGCCGGCGTCCTCGGGGGGGATCAAACGCAATGATTGAAGAGCCGCTTCCGGTTGTTGGCGACCGGTATTGACGATCATGCGAAGGAAGGCCACGTCACGTCTCTTCGGCGACTGCGGATAACGCCTTTCAAATTCATCGATTGCCTCGGCGAGCGAGGCCAGCCACACCGAATCGCCGCTTGCCAGCCGCTCGGTCGCAAGGCAAACCATCCACAAGGCATGTTCCGCGGACTCGCGATCGGTCTGACGGAGAACCGGTGCCGCCTGGCGAAACTGTTCGATCGCCGCTTCATATCGTCCGTCCAGCCAGAGCGAGAAACCGAGATGGTACCGGCACCGCGCGCGGAGTTGAAACTGCACGTCGGACGTGAGGCCCGGCACGACCCGTTCGGCGGTGTCCAGCGCCTCGTCCAGCAATTCAATGGCGTTGCCGAGCGATGTCCCCTCTTGCCGCATTCCGTTACGGACGATGTGAAGCTGCCGGTAACCTTCAAGCCATGCGGGGAAAAAGCCCGTTCCCGCGATCGCGCGATCATTCGCGTCAAGCAATCGGTCGATCGTCTCCCACTGGCCCTCGGTCGCGAGCGCGGCAAGCCCCGTCACCGCCAGCGCGTCGTAGCCAGAGTCCTCGCCGGTCGTTCGCCGGCGGCCAAGCCCCGCAAGGGCGACTGTGTACCAGAGTTCCAGATCAACGTTGGCGGCGTGGTCTTCGTCGGCGGTATTCGCGGCCATCGCGGCGGCCTCGTTAATCTGACTCGCAAAGACCATCGATTGAAAACGCCACACACGATGCAAACGGCGAATGTCCGGTGGAACGCGCGGGTCCCCCAGCAACCGGAAGCAATAGTCCGCTTCCTGTTCGTTCCCCAGCGCCTGATGGACCATCGCCGCGCCGGCCAGCACCTGGCAGAACCACCGCGATTCGAGCGAGAACCACTCCGGTCGCAACTCGTTGAGTTTCGTTTGATTGGGAACCAGCAAAAGTCCTCGAAATGCCTGTTCGGCTCGCTTCAATCCCTTCCGTTGATCGGTCTCGTCGTCGCTGGTGGTTGCCTGAAAGTATAACGCCCACGCCAGCAGATAATCCGCTTGAAGCTGCGTTTCGGTGCGGGTTTCCGTTTGCCGCGGGGGCGGGGCGACGTGGGGTGCCCCGTCTGGCGAGTCGCCTTCGGCGAGGAACAAGCCCTTCTCGGCCGCCGTACCATCGTCTGTTGGTGCCGGTTTTGCGGGGCTGGTGTCGATGACGGTCCGCTCAAGTTCGACCCGCGCGGCAAGCGCCTTGAAATGGCGATGAACGTCGGAACGCGAAAGCCCCGAATCCCCTTTCCAGATCCAGTCGTCAAAGAGTGCGCGGGCGCGGCGATAGTAACCAAAAGCGATCTCAAGTCGCGCGCCCCGGTCAACAACCTCGGGAAATTCCACTGCGAGGGAATCGAGCGCGGCGAGCGTTTCGTCGAATCCAAATCGGTTCTGGCTGAGCCTTGCCGTATATTTTCCGGCCAGCTTTCTCGCAATTGGAAGTCGCCGCCCGCCGACCGACTCGCGCGCAAGCTCGCGCTCAAGCAACTCGATTGTCAAATCATGCAATTCGTGCTTCGCCAGCCAGCGTTCCAGCGGACTCAGGTCGCGTTCATCAGGCTGCATCGCACTCGACGATGCCGCCTGGCCGCCAACGAGAAAAATCGCGAGGCAGACCGCCGCCGACTGAAACAAACGTCGCTGAAAAACGGTGAATGCCTGGGTCACTTTCACTGGAGTCAGCGCAGGGGGACGAGCGAAATTGCCTCGAAGCCGGCCGCTTCACAAGCGTTGACCGCGACGGCCGCCATCCCGAACGGCACGTCATCGGACAATCGAATCCATGCGCCGGCGGAGGGGTCGGGATAGCGGGCAAGGATTTGCTGGAGGAATTCCGGATCGGGACTTTCCGTCGCGCCAATTCGGAAAACGGCAACGCCTTCCGACCGGACAATCGCGATCTCCAGCGGTTCAATGTTGAGTTTCAAGGCACCCGGAAACTGGCGCTCGACGACGATCGAGGGTTGAACCTGGCGCTCGGCGGAAAGAAACGTCGTCGTCGTCATGAAAAAGATCAACAGGAGAAAGACCACGTCAATCAGGCTCGTGCCCGACAGTTCAAGGCAGGCATGGGTCGTCGGCCGATAGCGGGTCAGTCGCATGGGGAGAAAGCCGAAACAGCTACCTTGCCATCAATCCATTAATTATACCGGCTGCGCACGCCGGTTTCATCCTCAACCGTTGGTTCGAGGTTGCTCCATCGTCGTTCGCCCCACCGCGAACCGAGAACGATGCCGATCGGGGAAACAATCATCAGTCCTGTCGCAAGCCACTTGGGCAATGCGGGTTGGGTGATCGCGATTTGGAGAAACGTAACAATGCAAATTACGGCAAGGAAAACTCCGTGCCCGGCCCTTGAAAAGGGTGCCAGCCACGCGACCAGGACTCCCGCGGCGAACGACAAGAGGACTGCCGCCCCGATCAGCCCCCAGCACATGCCGGGTGGAAAGAGGAATTCAGGATTGTTTTCCCAGACATCGAGAAACTGGCGTTGCTCGGCGGGAGGAATGGTCCAGAGCCGGTAAATCTCCGGAAAACCGGCCCACGCGATGAGCAGCATGGCCATCAGCAATCCGAAAAAAAGGGCGACGTAGTTTCCGGCGACCGCAAGAAAACTGCGAAGGAAAATGCCTGGATCGACGGGTGAACCTTGCATGGACGGATTTCCCTTTGCCGTTTTCAGGGGTCTGGCCCGCGAGTCTCGTGCTCAAGTCGCCGGCGGTGCCAGGAACGGAACTGAACCGCTTACCGTTGCAGAATCTCAATCCGCCGTCAAATGGTCCCGCTTGCCTTCGGTTCAACAACGTAGGGCGAGCTTCCAGCTTGCCTTTGGTTCAGTTTCTGGGTCCAGCTTCCGATCAATATCCGCAAGCTGGAAGCTTGCGCCACATCATCCCGACGCAAGCTGGTACAACCTGATTGCCCCGGATTCCAATGGTTTGGGTTGTGGCACCGCTGTTCGCGGCGCTGAAGTTCCGCAAAAAAAAGACGCAGCCCCGAAAGACTGCGTCTTTTCTCTTGCACAACCGCAAGCGCCCGAAGGCACCGCGATCTGAATAAGGTGCCGCGTCCATCGCCACGGACCCGGACGTCCCCGTTTTTTTCGGAGACAAAATACTTACTTTTCCTCTTGAAAGCCGGCGTTCCGCGCTGGTAGATCCGGGCGAAAGCGGATTCGTGCCAGTAGCGCATCAAACTGACGATCAAACCTTGGCGACAACTCCGGCTCGGTCGTGAAGACGAGTTGCACGCGCCGTCCGTCGGTTTGCGTGATCGTGTAGTAATTCCACACCAGTCGCACTCCGTTGCTTTCGCCTGTCGCGGTAACGCGCATCCACTCCAGTCCGCTTGCCGTTGTCGCTTGCCGGGTGGCGGTAATCGCCGCCGAGTTTGTCTCAAGCTTCGTTTCGACGACTTTCCGGAACTGTTCCAGTGTTTGGGGCTGGTCCTCCGCGCGGGGTGGCAACGAAATGATGTCGCACTGGCCCAGCATTTCGCCGTTTTCCATCAGTCGCATCACGGATCGCTCGTCCCCTTCGCCAATCACGCGCCAATCGTGAGTGTGCCGAATCTCGATCTGCCTGTCACGAGTGACGAGCAAGAGATCGTTGGTGATTTTGCCGGTTTTCTTGCGCAAGTCGGCCAGTCCGTCATCGGTCAGGTGGTGGCTGGTCCCGCCGTCCTGAATTCGCGTCGCCAACTTGAAAGTTGCATCGAGTCCGGGATAGAGGCGACTCCTGTCGCGTTGCTGGCTGAAGGTCAATTCGCACGACGTGGCAACACCGCGCCGCGTGTCGAAATCGATGGCACCTGATATCGTAATGACGGTATTGGCGTCATCAATCCAGCCGTTGATTTCACCGCCGATAAAGATGCGCGCGATGCCACCATCGAACTTCTCGAGTTTCAGTTCCACATCGGACTCGTCGATCGAATCGATATTCACAAAGCGCGCGAGCACGTCCTTCTCCGGAGTCCATTTCTCGCCTGCTGCGACTTGCGAACGCCGCACCAGTTCACCAAGGATGAGCGTACTGGCGGGTGTGCTAACAAGCTCGAATTCATTTTGAGTGAGCGGGCCGCCGAGCGAGGCGACGCGAATTCGATCCTTCAGATCATTCGATTGGACAATAATTTGCTGATTCGTCGCGCTGAGATCATTCACCATCGAACCGCTGCCGAGGCGAATCTCCGCACGTGCGGTTTGATAATCGCGTATCGATTTGAGAGGGGACTGTCGCGAAATGATACGTTCGTCGTATTCAAATCGGGCATCGAGCCTCAGCGGGACCGACTTTTCCTGTTCGGGCGAAACCGTTCCACGCCCGTCGAGGCGGCTCGTCACGCGGTAGATTTCTTCCGCCGTTGACGTGGGAATGAGATCGATCGTCTTCGCGTTTTGGGCGGTCGCGCTCGAATGAACCATCCCGGTTAACAGGACGAGCGAGAAAAAAACGGGCCTTTTCATCGAATTTCCCCAATTTCCGACATTGGCAAGCGAACAAGCAAAGCGGTCGCCTTCGGAGCATCGTCCATCTGCCGGGTTCTTTTGCAGCTTTTCCCTTGTCTCCGTTTCGCATTGACGTTTCCCTGAAAAAATCCGGCTTGGGCGAACCCTCCGGCGTGGGCAACGGCTTGCGTTTTTCCCCTAAATCCTGGCTGATCGGGCGAAAACGTCCCCATTCGGGCGTTTTTTCCGAAAAACGGGTGAACTAACGCCAGTTTGGCGGGTTCTAATATAGGGGAGCAGGTAGACTTGACTTGAGAGCGTTTGTCGTTACGGGATCGTGACATTCACGGATGGTAACGGTGATCACCTCCAGGTTCGTTTGAAGCCCAAATCCCCGAAATCCGGACGGCCACGAACCTGCACACCGCTCCCTCCGTAGAAATTCCGGCCAGAATTCCCCCTGACCGGAAACTTTAACGAGTGAAGGGCAGTAGATTTTGGTCGGTTGGCCCTTGTTTTGCCCATCAGGTCCCGGCTTTTGGCCGGACCTGACAAAACAGCCAGCGACCGGTCGAGGCCCAGGAACATTTCCCCCGCACACCCTGGCTCGCTCCATCCCCCCGGAAACGGCTTTGGTGAAACAACGGCACGACGCCGAAATACACGAAACTTGCCCGTCGGGCGAACGTCCAATCCCCCGGACGCTTCGCGCGGAACACCGGCAGGCAAGCCACTTGAAGAGGTCAACCGATATGCATTCCGAATATATTAACGACTCGCTGCGCGAACTGCGCGATCAGCAAGTGCGCTTTGCGCCGCGCGACCGCAAGCTGGAACAGCTTGAACGGGCCGAAGGGCTTTTGCGCGAACTGGACGCTGAAAAAACATACAGTTATGAATATGTGTGTTATCGCGTGACCGGCTACCGTCCTGATACGGCACCGATCGTGCCGATTCCAGGGGAGGAGCTTCAGCAGGACTTGTCGAACCTCATCGAGGACTTGTCGGAAGCCGCCGAAATCCGCGCTGACGAAATTGGTCAGCCCGTACACACGGTCGACCAGCTCAGCAAGATGTTCAACGTTTCGACCAAAACCATTTCCCGATGGCGGCAGCAGGGATTGGTGAGCCGCAAGATTATTTTTGACGGCGGGCGGAAGCGGGTCGGTTTCCTTCATTCGAGCGTTGACAATTTTGTCCGCGAGAATCGCGAGAAAGTGCGCCGCGGCGAGCGATTCAGTCAACTCAGCGACGCCGATCGCGAAGACATCATCGACCGCGCCAAGCGATTGGTCCGCGGCGGCGGTTGTCCGGCGGAAGTCGCGCGGCGCATCGCCGATCACATGAATCGGAGCGTCGAGACGATTCGCTATACGATCAGGCAATTCGACGACCGGCATCCCGATCAAGCGGTCTTTCCGAACCAGATGGGACCGCTCAACCTGGAATTGAAGGAGCGCATCTACGCCGATTATCTTTCGCGGAAGAGCGCTGAGGCGATTGCCCGTCGTTATTGCCGGACAAAGACGACCATTTACCGCGTCGTCAACGAGATGCGGGCGCGAGCCATTCTGGAATTGCCGCTGGACTTCATGGATAGTCCGGAATTTCACCGCAAGGCCGCCGACAAGAAAATCCTGGCCGATATGCCGGAACCGGAACATACGCCGCGCCGGGTCAAGCCCCCCGCCGGGCTGCCGAGGTACCTTGCCTCGCTCTATGAAACGGCGCTGCTCACGCGCGAGCAGGAAGCGCACTTGTTCCGCAAGTATAATTTCCTCAAGTACCGTGCGTCGAAGCTTCGAAAAACGCTCGACCCGTCGCGCCCCCGCACCACGACGATGGACGAGATCCAGAAACTCCATGACGAGGCCGTTCAGGTCAAGAACCACATCGTTCAGGCCAACTTGCGGCTTGTTGTCTCGATCGCCAAGCGGCACGTCAACGCCAACGAGGATTTCTTCCTCCTCGTCAGCGACGGCAACATGTCGCTGATCCGCGCGGTGGAAAAGTTCGATTACACGCGCGGCAACAAGTTCAGCACTTACGCCTCGTGGGCGATCATGAAGAATTTTGCCCGCACGATCCCCGACGAGTACAAGCAACGAGACCGCTTTCGCCCGACGTCCGAGGAAATGTTTCTCGCCACCGAGGACGACCGGAGCGACGGCTACTCGATCGAATCGGCCCAGAAGGCGCGGTTGCTTCAGGTCAGCCGGATTCTCGAAGCGCTCGACGACCGCGAGCAGAAAATCATCGTCAGCCGTTTCGGTCTCGACTACAGCCAGGAGCCGCTGACGCTCAAGGAAGTGGGATCCGAACTGGGCGTGACGAAGGAACGGATTCGCCAGATCGAGGCTCGCGCGCTGAGCAAGCTCCGCGCCGCCGCGCGCGAGGAAAAAATTGACTTCGTCGAGGACCTCGAATAGCCTCCCGGCCGATCGAGTAGCACGAACTGCCAGTTCGTGATGTTGCGCGGTGGCACGAACTGCCAGTTCGTGATGTTTGGGCACTGGCACGAACTGCCAACTCGTGGGTTTTCCGCGCGCCTGGAGCACGAACTGCCAGTTCGTGGATGCAACACGGCCGGCCACTCCTCCCCGGTCGCATATCCTGGCGGCGGATTCAACCGAATGCGTTCGGCGGGAATATCTCCGAGTCGCTGCTGGAGATCAGCGATTCGCCAACAGGGACACATCCTCTCTCCTCTCTCAATACTCAACTCTCAATTCCAAACACGTCGTCCAGGCGAACCGGATCATAATAGATTCGCCCTTGCCGGATGTAACTGGATTGTTTGGAAAGCTCGGAAAACACTTTCTTGTAGAAACATTTTCCGTCACACAGTTCGATGACGTTGGCGATGCGGACGGTTCGCTCGAAGAGTTTCACGCCGTTTATGTTCTTCGTTATGTACTTGTGGATGCCGTATCCCGTATCGATTTGCATTTTGCCGAGAAAGGTAACACGGTCGAGTTTTCCTTTTTCAAACAGCCGGTACTGACGGGCGACTTCCTCCAAATGGGCTTCGGTTGTCGCCGTAATATCCACAAGGAACCGGTAGCGGTTGATTGCCAGTGCTGTTCCGTCCCGCATGAGGTTGTGCAATCGCAAGAGCCGGCCTTTCTCCATCGATGGATACGGATCGCCCTCATCGTTTCCGATCGGGACAACAAAGACGTCGATGTCCCATGACTTGTCTGATTCGTTGGACCAGAACCCACCAAGAAGAAAACATCGGACATTAGTCGAATCGAGGAATGCCTCTCTCGTCTGACGGTACCAAAGGCCCAGCCGTTCCATGTCCGGTCGCGCCCACGGACGATCAAACCGGACATCGTCAAGCTGGTAAAGAAACTGTTTCACGACTTTGCGCCGTTTTGGGGGCTCGAGCCGTTGGCCGTAAACAGTTCGTTGAGGCTCACGGGCAAAAAGTAGACCCTTCCCTGGGCTGCCTTTTTTAACAGGGTTCGTTCGTAGAAACCGGAGCGTTCGTACAACGCTCCCTGGTCGCATGGGACGTGATTGTTGAATTCCGGTTCCTTTTCAAACTCGACCAGACCATTGACCGTTTTCGTCACGCGCCGAAAGGCTTCAAATCGCGAACCGATTGCGTCCCCAATGTCGAGAGGCACTTCCCCGCCCGATTCCACTTGTTGAATTATTTGAAAGAGCCGCTTGGCGGAATCCGGTGCCGTAAACGAAAGCTCAAACAACAGCCGATGCTTTTCCAGGCCCAAGGAGACGGCGTTTCGGAAAAGTTCACGAATTCGTGTCGCCATTTTCACCGGCAAATCGTTACCTGGTTCCGGCAGGTCCAATGCGGACACGAAGAGCACGATGGACCAGGCGTCCCCTTGACCACTTGACCAGAAGTCGCCAAGTAACTGGAAATCAAAGTTGCGGCTGTCCGGGAATTTCCGGACGAGATCATTGAACCACAATCTCAATCGATAAACGTCCGGTGCCGTCCAGGGAAGGTCAAACGAAAGGTCGTCCAGCTCGTACAAAAATGGCTTCATTTCTTTGTGGCTGCAAAACCGGTGTAGCCGGACTGAAAACAGTTCGGGCCCGAAGTACCGAAGCCACGAAAAGGCTGAAGCATGGGGTGGAACCCCGCGAAGCGAATGGAACCCCGTGACCGCTTGCGCTCCAGCCTGATTCCGGGGACGGACACCCAAGTATATTTTCGTCGGGAACCTTCGGGCAAACGCCCGAAACGGCTGAAAACGCGCCAATTTGCGCTGGACCATTCACCGCGACCCCATTTTCCGGCGCGGGCTGATGAAAACCGCAACCCTTTTTTTACCCCGCCGCCAATTGACGGGTTTTGAGAAAGGGCCAACAATAGACCGGAATCCGTGAACCCGTTTGGCTTTGTATCGCAACCCCGTTATTCAAGCGAGGCAATTGTGTTACACCGAAGACGATCCAGAACGGAGCGAACAGAGCTGCTTTTCGAGAAGCTCGAAATCCGAAAATTGCTCGCGCCGGTTCACGAAGGTCTTTCCGTTTTCAATGCCGATTTTGAAGACGTCCAGGTTGCGGCCGGTCATTGGGATTTCTTTCGGCACGTTTCGGGATTTACGGCAACTGGTGCCAGCGTCGAGGTTCAAAACCGCGTCGCCTTCGTTGGTGCACCGTCACAAGGCAACCAGCTTCTGGAGTTGGACGGCACCAATGGCGTGTACGTCGAGTTGCGGCAGGGAATCGATGCAGGGCTGGTTCTGAATGTCGACTATTCGCCGCGCGCCGGCATTTCCGCGCATCAGAATGCCATCGAGGTTTGGTGGAACGGGAATTTGCTGCAAACGATTGCCCGCGAGGGTCAACGAAAGGGAACCGACTTCCGGACCGTTACCCTGGAACTCGCCGCCGCAACGACGGGCGAATCGGCTCGTTTGGAGTTTCGTTCGAACTCGCCCAACGACATTCACGGCTTCGGTGGACTGCTGGACAACGTGCGCGTCACGCGAAATCCGGTGCAGGTAAACGTTGGCAACGGTGAAACGCACGATGTTGGGGAAAACCCGGCGCGCGTCGAGGATCGAACCGGGATCGGAGGAAACGACGGTGGCGATGGAGACGGCATATCCAGGTTCACCGACGACAGCGGTGGCGGCGGTGAAGGCAGTAACTGTCCGCCTTGGGAATACCCGTGCGATGACGCCCCACCTGGCGATCCCGGTGATCCTGGCGATCCCGGCGATCCCGGCGATCCACCTCCTCCCGAAGACCCTATGGTCCAGTTCACCAGTGAGACCTTTGACGTAACGGAGATTGATGGTTCGGTTCAGGTGAATTTGACGCTCGAAAAGCGATGGGTCAGTGACGTTTCGGTGACGGTTCAACTGGAAATGGACGGAACGGCAACTCTGGACGACGACTTTACATTTCCTGCTTCGGCAATTGTGACGTTCAACGACAAGGGCGAGGGAACATTTTTGATTGGGATTGTCGACGACGGGATCGCCGAAGATAGCGAGACCATTTATTTAAGGTTGTCCGACCCCGTCAACGCTGAAATTGGAGACGTCGAGACGACCGTCATCACGATTCGCGACAGGAATCTGAATATCACGGTCGATTCGAACAATGACGGAACGATCAACGACGACGATGACGCGATCGAAAATGATAAAGATAAACCGGGCAAATTGATCCTTGCCAACCGCCTGGACAAAACGGCTAACAACGTGCCGGACTTTGCCGACGGCATTGACCGGTATGGCAACGCGGGCAACGACCGCTCGCAGGATTTTGCCGAGGCCAAAATCGCTCTGCCGGACAATGTCGCCCTCGACATGGCGATGGTCCAATTCTCGTACTCTGACGCGGACCCTTTCGAAATCGATTTCGACAGTTCGACCGGCGATTACACTCCCGGAACAGCAAATCCCATTCGGCTTTGGCTGAAGCAGGGCTCCGACAGCCGCAACCCTGAGGACGCAAGTTCCGGCGGGGATTATGTTATTCCGAATCGACAATACGAACTCGCGGAAATCTTTGGCTCGGATCTCGAAAAAACCATCTACGTCGAGGGCGTCAACGCATCGGGATTGGCCGGCGTCACGATTTGGGTCAAGGTGGAGTGGACTGATCCGGAAGGCGAGGAATCTGAGTTGTACGACGAGGTTCGCCTTTCGGTCGCCGATATTCGAATCGTTTACACGGACGTCAGTGGCATCACCGGCACGGCAACGGACATTGATCGGATCAGTCCCCTGGAGGACGCCGACGGCGTGACGACCGACTGGCAAGCCGGTGTGGAAGACGGCTCGTTATTGTTGATGAGCGTCGTTTCATCGACATGGTTGAAGAGTTGGCTTGAGCGGGACGGAGCTGCCACGCTCGAATTTGATTTCGGCCAGTATCTGGACGATGCGTATCGATCGGGATTGAAGGAAAGCGACGGCGTATACGTATCGCTGGATGACGAATTGTTTTTCACTGATTCGCGGTACGCCACTTCCAGCGAGG
>JBGTFW010000097.1:0-4939 GCA_041747075.1 Pirellulaceae bacterium | reverse complement strand
CCCCCGCGGCGGGGGAGAGGGGGCTGGAGTGGGCGGGGTCGGAGTCGGGCGCAGGGGAGAGGGGGTCGGAGTCGAAGTCGCGGGTGTCGATGCCCAGTGGCGTGATGTGCATCTTGGCGCGCGGGAGGCCCAGATAATTTGACATGGCGTCCGCGTAGAATCGGCTGTGGACGAGGTACCCATCGAAGTGTTGGTCGAACTGGCCAATCAAGCGAATCGCTGCTTCCTCCCATGGCTCACCGAGGCTTTTCAGAAAAATATCGTCGCCTTGCAACGTCGCGACGACGGGGACGTTCAGTTGACTTTTCAGCGATTCAACGAATCCGCCAATTAAAACATTGGAAAGGATGACGACATCGGGTCGCGCTTCGCCGGCCAGCCACTTGACGAGCCGCCGGATTTCCTTTTTCTGGTTGCCGTGGCTGCCGCGAAGCATCGACAGCGTCAATTCGCCGAGCATTCGCGCATCGGTTTCGATCGCGCGCGACGTGACTCGGCGGATCAGGCCTGGCCGATCGAGGACGCGATCGATGAATTTGGGGATGTGGCGAAAAAGGGGAATTTTTTGCTGGAGAAAAACGTTGATGCCGCCGAGAAAGACCTGATCGACGGTAACGTCCTCTTCATCGGTGCGGATGGGGGTGTAGGTCGGGATAAGAACCGTGTCCCAGCCGGCGTCCATCAATGCGCGCGCGAGTGTATTGTCGTGCATGCAACTGCCGCAATACATTCCCGCCGCCCCGGCCGTAATGTAGGCGATTCGTTTTGTGTTCTTCAAATTGTTCAGGGACATACCTGACAAAGTAATCCCTGTCGCGTTCTTGAGCAAACCCGCGTGCGTCCGGGTCCCGGCCCGACGGCGAAATCGTTTAACCGCGGCCTGAAGGAGACTGCGCGCCGCGCCGCTTGCCTGTGTCGTTCACGCCGACAAGTGGCCGAGGTGTTCGATCAGGAACTCCTGGAACTCGCCGGAACGAACGTCTTCCACCGACTTGAACGCCATCCGCACGGCGTCCCGGTCGCCGTTGATTTGCTTGACAACTGGATTGTTTCCAATGTCGGCGACGCGGCCCAGCGGAACGCGCCCCGGTGGACCGGTTAATTGCAACCAGACGCCATCGCATTTCTTGGTCTGGATGCTCGCCCATGGTTCCTTTTGATCCGGCACAAAGACGTGGACGACTTGTTTGTTGCTCCAGAGGAATTGCCCGTTCGGCGCGGCGCGTTGCAGCGTCTCGCGCAATTCCTCAAGGACATCGAATTCCCAGTCAACGCGCTTGCCGGGGGGGAATCCCTTGCGCATGAAATGCCATTTCTCGCCCAGTTTCGACCAGGGCGTCTGTTCCTCCAGCCTGAGCGCCCCTGTTTTTTGCTGGCGATCAAGGAATGAGTCCATGGCGGTGTCGAGAAACTCGCAAAACCCGGGCGTCTCGATTTCCGCCAGCGAATGGACACGCAGTTCGATTTCCTGCCAGGGTCCGCGCGCTGCCGAGAGCCTGACGCGCGGCTCGTTTCCGTAGATGGGCACGTCGTCCATTTCGTTGGCGGTCGGCAGCTTGATTTTTTCGCGCAGCTCGTCGCGCTTGAAGGTCCCGCGTCGACAGCGAAATTTCATCTTGAGCATCCACGTTTCGCCTGTCAGCGCGTGGAGGAACCAGCCGTCTGATTTCTTCACCGCCGGTACTTCCACGATGCTGCGATGGTTCCAGTTGGTTTCGCCAAACCCGTCACGAGCCTCGATTCGATCGATGACACTTTGCAGCACGCGGCCTTCCCATTCCATCGGCTTGCCGTTGCGGCCGACGCGCGTTTTGGTGTGCCACTGCCGTCCGTCGGACTCCCACGGCATCCGCGTGTCGCGACCGACGTCGGCGATTTCCAGTTGTTCCTCCTCGACGGATTCCGTATCCGTGCCCGGCTCAGGGCGTTTCCGGTACTTGCCGGACTGGAGAACGTCGGCAAGCGCCAGTCCGGTGTAACTGGGGAGTCGCGATGCGGATTGTTTCCTGGAACGCGCGACGCGCAACGCATGGGCGACGACATCCTCGGGCGTTCCCGCCACGACGACTTGCCCGCCGTCGCGACCCGCTTCGGGACCGAGGTCAATGACCCAGTCGGCGGACTTGATGATGTCCAGGTTGTGTTCGATCAGCAGAACGGTATTGCCAAGGTCCACGAGCCGGTGCAGCACGTTGAGCAACCTGGCGAGATCGTCGAAGTGCAATCCGGTCGTTGGTTCGTCGAGCAGGTACAGCGTATTCCCGGTGTCGGGGCGCGCCAGTTCCGCGGACAACTTCACGCGCTGCGCCTCGCCGCCCGAAAGTGTCGGAGCGGACTGGCCCAACGTCAGGTAATCGAGTCCCGTGTCGCAGAGCGTTTGCAGGATCCGCGCGATGCGGGGGATGTTGGAAAAGAGCTTGACGGCGTTCCCGCAAGTCATCTCGAGTACGTCGTTGATCGACTGGCCGTGGAATGTGACGGCGAGCGTCTCCTCGTTGTAGCGGCGTCCCTCGCACGCCTCGCACTTGACCCACACGTCGGGAAGAAAGTGCATTTCGATGCATAGCTGGCCGTTCCCCTGGCACTGCTCGCACCGTCCGCCGGGCGCATTGAAGCTGAAACGGCGTTGTGTAAAGCCGCGCAACCGGCTGTCGGGAAGTTGTGCGAAGAGTTCGCGAATCAGTTCGAAGGCCCCCGTGTACGTCGCCGGATTCGAGGCAGGAGAATTTCCCAGCGGCTGCTGATCGACCCGGATCACCTTGTCGATGTACTGCACGCCTCGAATTTCGTCATGGGCACCCGGCGTGGCGGAGGCACGGTGAAGGCGACTCGCGAGCGTATGATACAGGACGTCGTTGACGAGCGAACTTTTGCCACAGCCGCTGGGGCCGGTCACCACCGTCAGCGTGCCCAACGGAATGCGAACGTCAATGTTCTTCAGGTTGTGTTGTCGCGCCCCGATGATCTCGAGCGCGCGTGCCTCGACGGGCGTCCGGACCGGAACCTCTTTTCCGTTCGCTTTCGCGCGCGATTTTGCGGCGGCCTGACGCGCGCCGGAGGAAGGTCTTGCAAACGCCGGGCGGCGGTTTTCGGGAATGGGGATCGACTTTTTCCCCGAAAGGTACGGCCCGGTGACCGAGCCTTTGACATGCCCCAGTTTGTCGGGCGTCGCGTGGGCGACAATCCGTCCTCCGAGCGATCCCGAGCCCGGCCCGAAATCGTATACGTAATCAGCACCGGCAATCACTTCGCGATCATGCTCGACGACGAGCAGGGTGTTGCCGAGATCACGGAGGTGGTGAAGCGCCTTGAGCAAACGCGCGTTGTCGCGCGGATGAAGTCCGATCGTTGGTTCGTCGAGCACGTACAGCACACCGCACAGCCCGCTACCCAGTTGTCCCGCCAGTCGAATCCGCTGGGCTTCACCGTTTGACAGGGTCGTTGTCCCGCGATTGAGCGTCAGGTAGCGAAGGCCCACATCGTTGAGGAAACGGGACCGCCCGTGGATTTCGCGAATCAGTTCGCCAGCGATCTTGCGCTCGCGCTCATCCAGTTCCCACTCCTCGACAGTCGCTTGCAGGCTGGCGAGCGGGAGTCGACAAATTCCGTCGATCGTGAGATTTCGGAAACGGACGGCGGCTGCGTCGTCGCGAAGCCGGCTGCCCCCGCACATCCCGCACTCGACGGTGTCGATAATGCCCTGCAGTTGCATTCTCAGTCGCGTGGAGAGTCGCGAGGCAGCGGCAAGCGCCGGATAGAGTCCGTGGCACTGGAACCGGAACCGCACGGCGGTGTTTCCGTTTTTTCCCGACGAACCACGGACGTTCGCCCTGAGCCATCGATCGCCCGTCCCGTAAAAGACGATGCGTCGCGCCCGTGCGTCGAGTTGCTCAAAGGGAACGTCGACAGGCAACGCCGCTTCGTCGGCCAGCGCCTCGAGCATCGCGTCGGCAAAGGGTTGTCCGGCAGCAGGCCACAGATTGACAGCGCCTTGGCGCAAGCTCAGATGGATGCCGTTCATCATCGATTCGGCGCTCGTTCCGATCTGTGTACCGATCCCCTGGCACTCGCCGCACCAGCCGAGCGGGCTGTTAAAGGAAAAATTTCGCGGCGCAAGTCGCTGGAAAGCGCGGCCGCACCGCGCGCAGGAAAGGTGTTGGCTGAGCCGCAACACTTCCCAGCCCTGTTCATCGACCTTCGCGTCGGCCACGGCCAGGTCCATCACGCCTCGTCCGAGCGAGAGAGCCGACTCGACGCTGTCGGAGATGCGCGAGCGGTTCTTTTTCTCGACGACAATCCGGTCGACAACCACCGCGACCGACCCGGCCCCCTGCAGGGTGTCAGCGGATAATTCATCGATCGCTCGCGTTTGCCGTTCGACGCGCAGCCGCACGTAGCCGGATTTTTTCAGTTCCTCCAGCCGCGTTTCCCATGACTCGTCCAGCGCGGCCTGGAGAGGCGCGAGAACCAGCAGACGCGTCCCGCGCGGATAGTTCATCACCCGGTCAACGACCTGATCGACCGTCAGGGTACCAACCGGCGCGTCGCAGTCCGGACAGTGCGGTCTCCCGAGTCGCGAGAAAAGAATTCGCAGGTAGTCGTAGATTTCAGTGACGGTTCCGACGGTGCTGCGCGGGGTGCTTCCGGGATTTTTCTGTTCAATGGCGATCGCCGGTGAAAGGCCCTCGATGTGCTCGACGCGCGGTTTTTGCATCTGGTTGACAAACTGACGCGCATACGAGCTGAGGCTCTCGACGTAGCGGCGCTGGCCTTCGGCGTAGATCGTGTCCATCGCCAGCGAGCTCTTGCCGCTGCCGCTCGGTCCGCAAAAGACGCTCATCTGGTCTCGCGGCAAGTCCACATCAACGCCGCGGAGGTTATGCTGCGAGGCACCGCGAACAGTAATTTCGCGGGCCTCGGCGGGCGCGGTACCGTCATT
>JBGTFW010000096.1:0-12851 GCA_041747075.1 Pirellulaceae bacterium | reverse complement strand
GCTAAACCGCGTGGGACAGCGCAACGAGGCACGCACGGAGTTCGAAACGGCCCGCGACTTGCAAAAGAAGCTGACCGCCTCCTTCCCCGCCGTGCCTCAATACCAGCTCAACCTGGCGCGCACCCACCACAACATGGGGGTTCTGCTGGATGAGTTGGGCCAGCGCGACGCGGCCCGCACGGAGTTTGAGGCGGCTTGCGACCTGCGCAAGAAGCTGGCCGCTGCGTTCCCCACCGTGCCCGATTACCAGCGTGACCTGGCGCACACCCACAACGCCCTGGGACTACTGTTTTCGAATCTGGGCCAGCGCGACGCGGCCCGCACGGAGTATGAGACGGCTCTGGATCTAAAACAGAAGCTTGCCGCAGCCTTCCCGGCCGTGCCCGAATACCAAGAGGAACTGGCCGGTACCCATAACAACTTCGGGAATCTGCTGACCGGCTTGGGCCAGCATGCCGCGGCCCGCACGGAATTCGAGACGGCCCGCGACCTGCACCAGAAACTTGCCGCCGCGTTCCCCGCCGTGCCCGATTACCAGGTCAATCTTGGCGCGAGTTACTGCAACTTTGGGATCCTCGTTCGCGACGATGGCCAGCCGGCCAACAGCCTGCACTGGTTCGACCTCGCGATTCAGACGCTTACCCCCGTTTACGAGCACGATCGCCGCGCTGTCACGGCGAAAGCGTTTCTGCGCAACAGCCACGTGAACCGAGCCAGGGCTTACGACCTGCTGAAAAGGCACGCCGAGGCGGTAATGGACTGGGACAGAACAGTCGACCTTAGTCCGGGCTCGGAGCAACCGACGTACCGTGCGGGACGGGCGAACTCTCGCCTGCAAGCGGGGCATATGGCCGAGGCGGTCGCCGAGGTCGAGGAGTTGACGAAGACACCGAATTGGTCCGCCGATCATTGGTACGACTTCGCCTGTGTTTACGCCGTCGCCAGTAGCAAGAGCGCGGACACGAAACAGCAGCACGCCAGCCGCGCGATGGAACTCTTGCAACGGGCGGTTTCGGCGGGGTACAAAAACGCCGCCCAAATCGGGACGGACAGCGATCTGGACCCGCTGCGCCAGCGGGAGGACTTCCAAAAGCTGCTCGCCGAGCTCGCGGCCGAAAAGAAATGAAGGTCAGCCCGGTCTGACATCGCGAAACAAAACCGGCCGGTGAGGCCACGCCTGCAAGCGGTTTCCTCACCGGCCTGAGCATGCCCCGGCGCTTGGTCCGCGCGCCGGCGGCTGCGATTTTCATTGTAACGCAGACGATTTCGAAAGGAGATGGATCATGGACTCGCGTCTTTGCAAACAGATGGCGTTCGCCGTGGCGGCGCTGACCATCCTGGGAGTTGGTCGCCCTGCCTTCGCGGCTCGTCCGGTCCCGTTCCAAGGACGTGCGGACTTGGTGATCACCGCGCCCAGCCGTTGACGGCGTCGGCCACGGGCCAAGCCACGCATTTGGGCCGGTTCACGCGGACCGAGAGAATCGTTGTCGACCCTAACAATGGCACTTTCACCGCGACGCTGGTGTTCACCTCAGCCAACGGCGATCAGCCCTACGCCGATGCGGCGGGCCACTTTACATCCGCGACGGGGGACCGGGCCGAGGGTACGTATGTATTCACGGGTGGGACCGGCCGATTCCAAAATGCCTCGGGGCAGGCCGCATCGACGCCAGCACGGCGATCGCAATTCCGCACGGGACGTTCAGAGGAATCCAGTACACTCGGTAGGAGGCCATGTTCGAGGGCGTCAATCTGGTCGGCATCTGGCAGTGGCATGTGGACGGGAGCGATCCGTTCCCGTTCGTGTGGTCGCCATGCGATTGACCGCGCGTTGACCGCGTCGTCCTTGGAGACTGACCTGCCGGTGCGTCTCGTCTCAAAGAACGCTTTTACCGGCGCAAGCCTTTGTCGAGCGTACAGTCTGCGCGCTCGTCTTTAGCGGGTGGCTTTTTCATGCGCGGTTCAATTACTCATGCGTTTTCTGAGACCGCTGAAAAACGACCGTTTGATGACGCGTGAGCAAGAAGTCATACGTTTTGTGGACAGTCAAAACCCAGGTCAAAAAACGCCGGATTTTGGTTTCTGGGACACTCGATCACGGATGTGGCCGTTTGGGTCATTTCTGTCCCCATCAATCGAACGTTTGTCGACTCTCTCTGCCGGGGCCGCGGGTCATGTCAATTACCTTGTCTGGGTGATAATGATTAACAGTACTCCCGTAAATAATTACCTTGTCACCCTTTGTCCATTTCTCATCAAGGGTCATCGTACCGTCGGGCAACCGGTCAATATTTTCGTGATCCCGCGTCCATCCGTCGCCTAAGCTGTTTTCTGCGTCCAAGGCATCTTGATGGTGTGTCTTGGTTCAACGGTAAATGGAATGTTTGTTGATTGGGTTAACTGAAACAAAGTGTGAACCTCGACGACGGGTTCGTGCTTCAGGTTTTGCGCATTGGGGCCAAAGTTGGAAGCTTTTCTGGAAGTGAAGTGAGTGGCCACCGGGCGGCCACTCGCCTCCAACTTCGGCACTTGCGCGGCGCTCGGGTTGCTCCTCAGCGTTGCCCTGTCCTCCGTGCAAGTTCCTTTTTTTTTGTTCTAGTCTCCAGCCGGTGGCTATGCAACTGGGTGTAGCCGGCAATCCGTTCAGGAGGGTGACTCGTTCGATCTCGTCGAAAGAACCCGTGGTGACTTTTCGGTTAATTGAAAGGTAACAACGTTGCTGACAGAAGATTGTTGACGGAAAAATGAATACGAACATGTTCGGATTCTGATCTTTCTGTCATTCATGTTTCTGTCAAAATCATCGTCCTGGACGGCCAGTGCGCTGGACAGCAGAAAGGCCGCCTGGCGGGACCGCCGCATGACACAAGAGGCGGCGCGCAACCACCCGAATCGAGACCGACTCACCGACTACCAGCGCAGACCCTCGCATGCTGACAGTCGGAACGCCGGTTACACCCACACATGGAGTGAAGTCATGGTGTGTCGCCCGCGCGCCGAAAGCCTTGGCGGCTTCCGCTACGATTGCCAGATAGCTGGTGCTGGTCGTCGCGGCAGCAGTGGAACTCGCCGGCGGTGCTAAACACCGCATCGCGACGGGAGGTGCCCGTCGGGGGCAATCAATGGCGTCGCCCGAGGAAAGCCGCACGCCGTTAAGCTCCCGCGAACGTGGCGTTTATTCGCGAAGCGTTTCGACAACCCGTTTGCTGAGTTGTCCTGCGCGGGCTGGTGGACCCATTCAGCCAGGATAAGATAAGGGCTGATGGACGCGCCCGCCGGGAATGCGCCACAGGTTACGTTTTCTTGTTTTTCATTTGTCCCAATGATAACCGCCTCGGCGCAAACCCGCATTTTTAACTTCTCAAGTGGTCCCGCCGTTTTGCCCGAATCGGTACTCGAGCAAATCCAGGACGAGATCGTCTGCTTGCCGGGCGTCGGGAGCAGCATTCTCGAAATCAGCCATCGGGGAAGTGCCTTCAAGCCGATCCTCGAGGACGCGCGCCACCGTTATCGCAGCGTTCTCAAGGTGCCCGACGACTACGAAATTCTTTTTCTCCAGGGAGGCGCGATCCTGCAAAACGCCATGATCCCCGCCAACCTGATCACGAGCCCCCACGGCACCGCGGATTATCTTGTCACCGGTGCGTGGAGCAAGAAGAGCAGCCAGGACGTGCGTTTTTACGGGAACCTCAATGTCGCGTGGGACGGCGGTTCACATAATTTCGACAGACTGCCCCAGACGGGGGAAATCGGGTTAACTCCCAACGCCGCTTATTTGCACTACACCTCCAATGAGACGATTCATGGTGTCCAGTTCGCAAGTCCGCCTGATTCCGGCGACGCTCCGCTCGTCGCCGACATGTCGTCGGACATTCTGTCGCGTCCGGTCGATGTGTCGCGACACGGGTTGATTTATGCGTGTGCCCAAAAGAACGCGGGGGTCGCGGGATTGACAGTCGTCGTGATTCGCCGCGACCTGCTGGAGCGATCAGCGGGGCGGTTGCCCACCTACATGGACTACAGCAAGCACGCCGAGGCGGAGTCGATGGCCAACACGCCACCGACGTTCGCCATTTACGTTTCCGGTCTGATCAGCCGATGGATCGAGGACGAAATTGGCGGGCTGGAGAAAATGGACCGGATTAACCATGACAAGGCAGCGACGTTGTACAAGTTGATTGACTCAAGCGACGGCTTCTATTGCGGTCACGCCCGACCCGAAGTCCGCTCGATGATGAACGTCGTCTTTCGCACGCCGAGCGAGGAACTGGACAAGCGGTTCGCGGACGAGGCGAACGATGCGGGTATGTCAACGTTGAAGGGACACCGCAGCCTCGGCGGCCTTCGCGCCTCGATTTACAATGCGATGCCGGTGGCCGGTGTCGAGGCACTGGCTCAATTCATGAACGAATTCGCACGGAAAAACGGCTGACAACGCGCGTTCGAAAGTCTCAACTCTCAAGCCTGAAACTCAACTCTCACTCTGAACTCTCGACTCTCAACCCTATGCCAACGACCCTTGCTCCCGAATCGATTCCCAGAAACGCAGCCGCCACCCGCCGAATCATCGTGCTGGATGATCTGGCTGACGAAGGTCTCCGGATGCTCGACGAGGCGAAGGGGATCGAGTACGACGTCCGTACCGGGCTGAGCGGCCTATCATTGCGCGAGGCGCTGGAGGGTTTTCACGGCGCGATCTGTCGCAGTGGCGTCAAGATCACAGCCGAATCACTGGAGGGAAATACCACGCTTCGAGCGATCGCACGGGCCGGCGTTGGCACCGACAACATTGACAAGGAAGCGGCGACGCGGCTCGGGATCGTCGTCATGAACACGCCGGGTGGCAACACGATCAGTACCGCCGAGCACACGATGGCGATGATGCTGGCCCTTTCGCGCAATCTGGCGCCGGCCCACGCCAGTCTCAAGTCGGGGAAATGGGACCGCAAGTCATTTTCCGGACGCCAGCTCCACGGCAAGACGCTGGGGATCGTCGGGCTGGGTCGCATTGGCCAGGAGGTCGCCGTTCGATCCGCCGCGTTCGGCATGAAAATTCTTGGCTACGACCCTTTCCTGTCCGACGCCCAAATCAAGAGTCTGCAAGTTGAGTCGGTATCGAGCATCAGTGAACTCTTGCCTCAAGTCGATTATCTCACGGTCCATACGCCGTTGACCGACGAGACACGCAACCTGATCAATTCCGAGTCGATCAGGACGATGAAGGCGGGCGTCCGGTTAATTAACTGCGCTCGCGGCGGCATTTACGACGAAGCGGCACTCGTCGAGGGACTCAGTTCGGGCCGGCTCGGCGGTGTGGCGCTTGACGTCTACGAAAGCGAACCGTGTATCGACAGCCCGCTTTTCAGCATGCCCAACGTGCTCTGTACGCCCCATCTGGGTGCCAGTACCGAGGAAGCACAGATTCAGGTCGCCACCGAAGCCGTTGAGTTGCTTATTAATTATCTCCGCAACGGCGAAATCCGGCACGCGGTCAACACCGCCGCTCTCGATCCAAAAACGCTGGAGGAACTGCGCGGCTACCTCGACGCGACCTGGCGGCTGGGGATAATGCTCGCGGAATGGCACGACAGCGGCATCGAGCGAGTCGACGTCGAATACTTCGGGGGGATCGCCCGGCGCGATCATCGTGTGTTGACGTCGGCGTTGTGCGCCGGGTTGCTCGCGCGGGCCTCGACTCGCGTCAACATTATCAACTCCCAGGCGACGGCGATCGATCGGGGAATCGCCATCAATGCGTCGACGCGCGACCGGCATCGTTCACTCGGCGACATGGTTTCCTGCACCGTTTCGGGGGGCGGCCAGACGCGAAAGGCCTCCGTCAGCGTCTTCGGCAACACGATGCCGCGGCTGACGGGAATTGGCGACTACCGGACGGACGCCTTTATTGACGGAATACTTCTGTTGATTTCCCACCGCGACGTCCCTGGAGTCATGGGGTACATCGGCAACATCCTCGGTCAGGACGATGTGAATATCTCGCAGATGGCAGTTGGCCGGATCGACAAGTCCGGAGGCGGTTCGGCGATTGGTGTGCTCAACCTCGACAGCCTCGCATCCGAGGAAGCTCTTTCGAAAGTCACTGAGTTCCACGGGATCGACTCGGTCAAGATGATCCAGCTCCCGCCCGCCGGTCAACTCCCCGACTGGCTGGCCTGAGTTGCCGGTTCAATCTGGAACAGTGCGTCGACACAAATTTGCGACCACGATTCGTAGCGGTCCAGTTCGGACTTGATCGAACCGGCGTCTGCAAATCCCGCGTCAAGGATGTCGGCTTCACGCGCGCGGACCGACGGCCGGTCAACGCGAAAGACGTGAACGATCCCCAAATGAACGCGCCCCACCTCCGTCTCGTCATCGTTGATAAGGCCCGCCAGGCGCGCCGAATACGGCGTCTCAATCAGCACCTCCTCGGACAGTTCCCGCTCCATCCCCTGCGCGTAGATCGATTCGGCCCCGTTGTCGAGCGACGAGATGTGACCGCCGATCCCTACGCTTTGTTTGGCGTGCAGACGCGATTCGCCCTGCCCGTTCCCCCGCGTATACCGAAACAATTGCAGACCGTCCGGCGATTCGTATTCAAACAGGACGTACGGAATCAGTTGCTTGAAGTCGGGATTGGTTTCCATTTCTCCGCGCGGCAGGTATCGGGTGCTTTCCGGCGAAAGTAATTGGGGAATGTACCGCGCGACGTCGGCTGAAAATCCCTGGAAGTAACCGAGCTTGTGAAAAAGCCGCGTAGGTACGACCAGGACCTGCTCCGTCTCAACCGTTGACATGATTCAGTCCATTGGGGGGGGGGTTCTGTTCGCATTTGGGTTTGCAGTTCCGCATTGATGCGGCGGGAGCCGGCCAGGCCGGAACTACGACCCAGGGTGCGATTCTAGCGGGTCGATTCCACGACGCCAGTGGTCGCGGACTTGAGCTGAAATTCCACCGCCGTGAGAACGGTCGCAAAATGAATATCGACGATGTCATCGACATTCGGGGCGTAGCCGCCCGACATTGCAACGGCGCAGGGAATCGATTCGCAACGGCAGAATTCCAGCACCATGCGGTCCCTTTCGCGCAATCCGTCTTTGGAAAGCGACAGCCTGCCGAGCCGGTCGCCTGCGAACGGGTCGGCACCCGCAAGGTAAAACGCCGCATCGGCGCGAAATCGCCAACGGATGAGTTCGAGAGAACTTTCAAGTGATTTCAGATAAACGTCGTCGCCGGTTCGTTCGGGAAGTGCAATGTCCAGATCGCCTGGCGTCTTGCGAAAGGGGAAGTTCTTTTCGCAATGGATCGAAAATGCAAAGAGCGTTTTGTCACCGGCGGCCGCCGTCGCCGTGCCGTTTCCCTGATGCACGTCCAGATCGATGAAAAGGACGTTGCGCGCGCGATTCGCTCCTTGAAGTACCCGCGCGGCGACCGCGGCGTCGTTGAACACGCAATAACCCTGACCGGAATCGGGCATCGCATGATGCGTTCCGCCCGCCAGATTTACAGCGACTCCCTCGTCGAGTGCCGCGAGACCCGCGGCGATGCTGGCTCCGACGCTTCGCCGCGAGCGCTCGACCATTTGCGGCGACCACGGGAATCCGATTCGGCGAACTTCCAGCGCGGACAGCTCACCCGCCGTCACCCGGGATACGTAGTCGGGCGCATGAGCGAGCAATAATTGATCGTCGCGGGCCGCGTCGGGAATTTGCAGATCGATATCGGCAATGGCGGCGCCAACGATTCGCTCGCGCAACAGGCGATACTTGGCCATCGGAAAACGATGACTGGCGGGGAGGGGCAATTCAAAGGTATCCGAATAAAAGACCTTCATCCCCCGGCGGGACCCGGCGACTGTTGAAGTTTCGGATTGTTCCGGTGTCGATCGGAGTCGCGCGATGACTTCTTGGCCAGGTTCGCATGCCAGGCCGAAGTCAGGTCGACTCCGGTCTGATTGGCCAGACAAACGAGTACAAACAGCACGTCCGCCAGTTCGTCCGCGAGTTCGCTTGTTTCATCCGCCTTGAAGCTCTGTTCCCCGTACGTCCGCGAGACAACGCGCGCCAACTCGCCGACTTCCTCGACAAGCTGGGCCAGATTGGTGAGTTCGGAAAAGTACCGAACGCCGGTCGCCTGAATCCACTTGTCGGTATCGTGTTGAACCTGGCGAAGTGTCGTTTCGGGCATTACGGATCGTCCGGCGCGCCCCGCATGAAGTGCCCACAGCGACCACGGCAATGACCACCGAGATGCGGTTCCTCGGCCACCGGGCCGTCTCGTTCGGCATCGTAACGGCTGGATGCGCGGCGGGGACTGAACTGTACGGCGGTCAGTTCGCGATTCTCACCGGCGACTGAGCCTTGCCGCGATTGCTCGACGGCCTGGCGAAAGGCTGACTGAATTCCGGAATTACCATTCCGGGGCTGCGTCAACGTGGTTGTATGGGAACGCAAGCCGATTCCCAAAGCAAGGCCGGCGACGAGTGCCACCGCCACTCCGGCGGCCACCTGGAACGAGCGGGCCAGTCCGACATTCACCCATCGCATCGACCGCACGTCACCGGCACTTTGAAGCGAAAGCTCCGCGAGTTGTGAATTCGCGTCCGATTCCTCCCCGGAATCCGGCCACGGATTCCCCGCGTCGCTCGAAAGTTCGTTCAGCTCGCGTTGCAACGCCTGATGCTGGAGAAACGCGAGGGCGCACTGCCGCCACCCGTCTGGATCGTCGTCGATGTGGCGGAGAAGTTCACGATACTCCCCGTCATCGAGTTGTCCGTCGACCAGTCGATCAAGCTCGAACCAGTTGACGGGTCGTTTCGTGGAGTCGTCCTTCATTCGAGTCCCTCGATCACTTGCAAGCGAGTCAACTCCTTCCGCATTCGCGCCCTGGCACGGTGCAATCGCGCTTCGACGGCGCTGTGTCCGATTCCAAGGTGCGTGGCGATCTGATGGTAATTCCAGTTTTGAGCGTATTTCAACTTCAATATTTCCGCGTCGCCACGGCGCAGCGATTTTACCGCAAGCTGAATGAGCGAATTGCGCTCCCGCGAAAGTAGCCACTCAAGAGGCCCCGGGTCACGCGTATCGCTTTCCTCGGGCCGATGACGGTCGGCAAAGCGCTGGGTCAGATTCCGTGTTCGACCCATCTTGCGTCGATACAACAGTGTCTGCCGGACGGCGAGTCGATACAGCCACGATGCAACACGCGTGCTGTCCGTGATCGGCGCCGCCTGGCGAACGGCCGCCAGTGCCACGTCCTGCATCACGTCGTCGACCGCCTGGGGCTCACCAAGCCGTGAATAAACGATCGATCGCAGCCAGCGATCGTGCTCGCGGAGAATTCGGCTCCAGTCAAGTCGCTGGGGCATCGCGGCGGCGACGGCCTGGCCTCGGGATGGGACTTGCTGGCTCAAGGTTTCTGATGACTCACGTTCATGGATGTCGCCGGTTCCTGGCGATCGCGCCGCCGTTGTTTGCTGGTTGCCGGACTACCTCGGGTCCTGACAACAATTCGCCAATTCCGGACAAATTCAGGACCACGGATTGAGGACCGCGGATTCAGGACAGCGCGGCCGATGGACTGGGCACACGCCGAGGGCCATAATGTCGAGCGGACGCGGTTCCGGTTCGGCACCCGTTCATTATTCTTGAACCTTCTTTGCATGGCAACCGGAGCGTGCAAGAATGACCGATTCCAATGCTGTTTTCCCGGTCACAATTGTTCCGAATCCAACTTATTGGTGAAGCTTATGCACCCGTTCGACAGTTCCTTCAACATTCGGTTCGCCCGCGGAATCCTCGCGATATCCCTGTTAGTCATTCCGGCGCACGTCGTTGCCGTCCAGACCGTGACATCTGAAAGTACCCCGTCAGCCGCCGAAATGTCCGTAATCCGCGAATCGTACGGCACAACGAGCGACGGCCAGGCGGTGACGCGGTTTGTTTGCACGAACCGCCAGGGCAACGCGATGAGCCTGATCGATTACGGTGCCACGATGGTTTCGCTGGAAATGCCGGATCGGGAAGGAGATCGTGCCAATATCATCCTGACTTGCGATGGAATGACTGCATGGGAGGCGTGCCAATCGTATTTTGGCAGCGTTGCGGGTCGCTACTGTAACCGGATCGCAATGGGACACTTTACGCTCGACGGCAAGGAGTACGAACTGGCGGTCAACAACGGACCCAACCACTTGCACGGCGGTGTGAAGGGATTTGACAAGGTCATGTGGCGGGCCGAGCCAGTCGAAACAAGCGATGCCGTGGGAGTCCAGTTCTCGTACCGGTCACCCGACGGCGAAGAAGGCTATCCGGGCAATCTGGACGTTGTGGCCGAGTATCGGCTGACCAATGAAAACGAAGTCACAATCGAGTTTCGCGCAACGACCGACAAACCGACACACGTCAATCTGACGAATCACAATTACTGGAACCTTGGCGGAAACGACTCGGGAACGCACCTGGAACATGAACTCCAGGTCGAAGCGGACAAGGTTTTGGAAACGGACGCGACACTGATTCCAACGGGATCCCTGCTGGACGTCGCCGGCACGCCGCTCGATTTCCGCAAGTTTCGCAGGATCGGTGACCGGATCGATGAAGTGGGCGACGACGTGAAGGGCTACGATCATTGCTTTGTCATTCGCGACCATAACGGGGAGATGCGGCATGTCGCGACTGTTCGCGACCCGGCGTCAGGCCGGGAGATGGAGATTCACAGCACCCAGCCCGGATTGCAGTTTTACACGGGCAATTTCCTGGACGGTGGCGAAGGAAGTTGCGGCTATGCCCAATACAGTGGTTTTTGCCTTGAAACCCAGCACTTTCCCGACACTCCGAACCATGACGAGTTCCCCTCGACGCGGCTCGACCCGGGCGATGAATTTGTCGAAAAGACGATCCTCCGCTTTCGCGCCAGGTAATTAACGTTTCAGTTGCTTGAGAAACCAGGCGGCGAACATTGCGGACAAGGAAGGACTTTCCTTCTGGAGAACCGGTACGCGTCAGGCAATCCAGTTCGCCGGGGCAGGATTGCCGCGACGAAGTGAACCGTTGAAATGTGAAATCCGGCAAAGCGAATAAGGTTTTCGGTCTCCCCCTGGCGATGTTACAGAAGCCGGTTCCGTTGCATTGCCTTCGATCCGCTAGCGATCGCGAACGCCGTGGTCTTGCCTTTTCAGGCTGCGATTGATGGTGATGCCTCTCGTCCCTAGACTGTCCACGTCGGACGGCTGTCAGGGTCGCTCAACAGCCAGGACCATGGAGGTTACCAATGCCAGTAAGAATTTTCCGCGCGGTTGCCGCGGCGTTTGCGATGTCCGCAGTTGCCATTTCCGTTGGCGCGACTCAAGTTGCGGCCCAGCAGACGGATAAACTTACCAAAGAACCTGTCTTTCGAACGACGCGAGGTGATGACGGCAACTCGGTGGCAGCCGCCAATGCGTCGAGCGTTACGCCAGTCAACATGGCACCGATGGACCGGGCGCTCAGTATCGCCAGCGAGGGACTGGCATACATTCGCCGCGACGTGCGCGACTACACTGCGATTATGGTCAAACGCGAGCGGGTCAACGGAGCGGTGACGGAAGCCGAATGGATGGACATCAAGGTCCGCAATGCCAAGCCGGCCGAGGGAATTCCACTGAGCGTTTACATGAAGTTCCTCAAGCCCTCGACCGTACGTGATCGCGAAGTGATCTGGGTCGATGGCGAAAATGACGGCAAACTGATTGCTCACGAGGGAACGGGGCTGGTCCGGATGACGGTTCGGCTCGACCCGCACGGCTTCATCGCGATGCGCGGCAACCGGTATCCGATCACCGAAGCGGGAATTGAAAACCTCGTTTACCGGCTGGTGGAGAAGGGCGAGCGGTTCAAGAGCCACGGAGCCGCCGAGGTCAAGTTCTATGAAAACACGACGATCAACGGGCGCAAGTGTACGCTCATTCAGGTGACGCACGCGGAACAACGACCGGAATACGAATTCCACATTTGCCGCATCTTTATTGACGACGAACTTCAAGTGCCCGTCCGCTACGCCGCCTACGGGTGGCCGGAAACGCCTGGTGGCAAGCCGACGCTTGAGGAAGAGTACACCTACACGGAAGTCAAATTGAATGTCGGTCTGACGGCGGCGGATTTTGACCCGAACAACTCCGCGTACAACTTCAAATAGTCAGATTCCCGATACAAGCACGAAGCGCAAGCGAGTGAACAGATAACACCCAGTTTCCGCCGGGACAAGCCCGAAGCGCAAGCGAGTGAACAGATCGCTTTGAAAACGTTCGCGTGCGTTTCGGGGTTGGAGAATACGGGGAACTGTCATTCAACCCGGACTGGCTCCGCCAGCGCACCTCGCAATATCTCGACCGGATGAAGCGCCTTGCGCCCGGTCCCGTCCCGAATCTGATGTCGGCAACTCGTTCCCGGTGCGGCGATAATCGATTCGGCCGGCTCGTCACGAATCGCCGGAAAGAGCGTCAGCTCGCCAATCCTCATCGAAACGTCAAAGTGCTCGCGCTCGTACCCAAACGCACCCGCCATGCCGCAGCACCCCGACGGGATAACGCGTACCCGATAGTTCGCGGGCAATTGAAGCATCCGGATCGTCGCCTTGAGCGATGACAAGGCCCGTTGGTGGCAGTGCCCGTGCAATCGGATGACTTGCGGCCCGGTCACAAACGAAGCGGCATTCATACGTCCCGCGGCGATTTCATCCGAAAAGAACTCGTCAATGAGAAACGTCCGTTCGGCGAGTTGCCGCGCTGCCTCGCGGAGCGGCGGCGGTGCCAGTTCGGGATATTCATCTCGCAATGTCAACAGCGCCGACGGCTCGATCCCGATCAGGGGACC
>JBGTFW010000095.1:0-3929 GCA_041747075.1 Pirellulaceae bacterium | reverse complement strand
AAATCGGGTCTGGTCGAAATCGACTACTATTACCGAAACAACGTCACTACCGTTGGTGACCGAACTGAGGTTATGGATGATATGGGTACGAACAATATCCTGAGTTCCAACGGCGGTACACTGACGGATCTTGGCGGCTGGTTTCCTTCCACCTTTTCGCCCCGGGATTTTTTTGACAAGGGCGATACGACTGGCACATCTTTCATTTTTGACAATGATTCTCATCGGCTATCCGTAATCGACGAGACGATCTATGTTGGTCGCGGCTGGCACACATTTGATAACGGTACGTCTGGAACACGCGATTTCCTGTTTATTGGAGTCCAGGTTCCCGAGCCTGCCACACTGCTGATCTGGACGGCGCTCGGATTCGGTTGCGGGCTGTTCGGCACGCAACGTCGCCGGCCCCAGGGCGTTTAAAGAACGGGGCAGCGTCATCGACTCCCGTCACGGCGCAAATGGGAGCGAAATATCAATGCCGCGCAATTCGATTTCCAAAATGACGGTAGCTCCCGGCCCCGCCGAACGGCTGACCGTTGATACGACATCGTGTCCGGTGCAGACTCCTCTTGGCGTACTGTCGGATTTGGTCGAACAGTATGGCGACTTCGTCCAATATGAAACGCGTTTCGGCAAGTTCCTTCTGGTCAATCAGCCGGAATTTGTGCGCGAGGTGCTCGGCAGCAGCCACTATATCCGCAACCGATTGCTAAAAACGGTTTTGGGAGACGGGCTGTTGTCCGCCAATGGTGACCACTGGCAGAGTCAACGCCGCAGAATGTTGCCGGTCTTTAAGCCGCACGCTGTCGCCGCAATGGTCGACGTGTTTCACCGAGTGACCGTCGAGCGATCCGGCACCTGGCATGGCCGCGCGCACTCGGCGACGCCGATGAACCTGACTCGGGAACTCTACCACATCGCGCTTTCGAGCGTAGGTCAAATCCTCTTTGGCTCGACATTTGACGATCGCTTTCTCGATGCCCTGGATGTCGTAATGCGCGAAATCGCTGCCATTCAGAATGCCGCTCTGTTTGGATTCCCACTTGTTCGCCCGGCAACAGGCATCCGCAAATATCAGGAGGCGATGATCGTCGTGGAAGAGGCGGCCCAGTCCGTTCTGGCGGGGAACAACGGCAAGGCTCGGCAAGAAGCGAAGTTACTGGAAATCCTGCGGGCGCATGATCAAGGACCAAACGCCGCCCCGTTGCAACCCCAACAGATTCGCGACGAGATTCTCACGATGGTCATCGCCGGACATGAAACGACAGCGACAACCCTTTGCTGGGCCTTGCATGCAATTGCGTCTCATCCAGACATTGCCGACCGGTTTTACGCCGAAGTGGACGAAGTGACACATGGGTGTGCGATTGGTTCCGCGGATTTGCCCCGGCTCACCTTCACGCGAATGCTGATCGACGAGACGCTGCGCCTCTATCCGCCGGTTTGGATTGTCGCCCGCGAAGCGTCGAAGGATGTCACGCTGGGCGGATTCCGGATTCCCGCCCGGTCAGGCGTCCTGGTCAGCCCCTGGGCACTGCATCGCCATCCCGCGTACTGGAGGCATCCGGAGCGGTTTGACCCGGACCGATTTGCCCCCGGGACCGACCGACCGCACTCATATTGTTACATCCCGTTTTTGGCGTCCCGGCACCTTTGCATCGGCAAGCACTTTGCACTCGCGGAACTGACCGTTGTGCTGGCGACATTGGCACAGCGATTTCGGTTTCATCGTTGCGACGACCGTCACCCGATGATCGAGCCACTCGTTTCACTGCGCCCGCGAGATGGTCTGTTTTTGCGGGTGGAATCACGGGTCGAACAGGATCAATCCTGATGACGACGACGGCTTCAAATCAGACTGCCCTTGGTGCGCCCGAGGTTAACGGACCATTTGCAACGTTGGTTGACAGACTCCGCTGGCGAGCCGAACAGGAGGGCGATTCGATTGCGTTTTGGTTCCTCGGTGATGGCGACAACGAAACGGACGCGTTTACCTGCGCCCGGTTGGATACGGTGGTTCGCGCCTTGGCCGGCCGCCTTCAGGAAGCCGGGCTGGCTGGTCAGCGCGCGCTGTTACTCTACCCGTCGGAACCGTCATATCTGATCGCCATTCTGGCCTGCCTGTATGCCGGCGTGGTTGCGGTTCCGATGGCAATGCCCCGGCCCAATCGTGGCCTTTCACATCTGGAGGCCGTCGCAAGAGACACCCGGGCCCACGCCATCCTGACGACGCATGAAACTTTTCGCCTGCAAATACCGATACATCCATTGGCGAAACAGCTCGGTGTTAAGGTTCTTTTTTCGGACGACGCCGGGGCAAATTCGTCGGCATGGTCCCGACCCGAGTACTTGTCCGACTCGGTCGCTTATTTGCAATATACCTCAGGCTCGACAACCAGCCCGAAAGGCGTCGTGATGACTCACGATAACCTGATTCACAACTGCATGGCCCTGGCCGACGTCATCCAGGAGTGTGGCCCGCATGTGGCCGTGAGCTGGATGCCGTTCTTTCACGACATGGGACTTGTGGGAACCGTGTTCCTGCCATTGTGGATGGGGTTTCCGATCGCTTATCTGCCCGCCGAAGCATTCATCATGAAGCCGGTGCGGTGGCTCCGTGCAGTCTCCAGGTATCGTGGCACGATTTCTCCAGCGCCAAATTTTGCCTATGAGACTTGTGTCAATCGTGTAACGTCCGATCAGCTTGCCGGCCTGGAATTGAGCAGTTGGCGGATCGCCTTCAATGGAGCCGAGCGAGTCGACCCTGGCACCCTGGATCGTTTCGCAAAAAAGTTTGGCCCCGCCGGATTTCAATCGGAGTCGTTCATGCCGAGTTATGGCCTTGCCGAGTCGACGCTGGTCGTTACATGCAAAGGACCACGCCAGCCACTCGTCATTCGACAGTTCAATCTCCAGACGCTGGCGCAAGGATGGGCAGCGCTTGACGAAAACGGTGCTCCGTTGGTGAGTTGCGGTCGGCCGGTCGATGGCGTCGAGGTGATCGTCGTCGACTCCGTGACGCGGAAACCGCTCCCAACTGGACGGGTCGGTGAAATCTGGGTCTCGGGACGCAGCACCGCGGCGGGCTATTGGAACAACCTGCCGGCGACGCTCGCGACGTTCCACGCGCGCCTTTCCGTTTCCCCGTCAGCCTCCTTCTTGCGAACCGGCGACATCGGCTTTTTTTTCGATGGCGAACTGTATGTCACGGGCCGATTGAAAGACATGATTATTATTGGCGGACGCAACATCTCGGCTGAAGATATTGAAATGAGTGTGGAAAACGCGCACCCGGCGATCACCGTTGGCGGTGCCATCGCGTTTGCCCTCGCAAGCGGCCCCCGGGAACGCCTGGTCGTCATTGCGGAAGTTGAGCGGCAGGCGTTGTCCTCAACGCGGGACGCCGCGCAGTTCCCTCACGCAAACGATGCCGGGCAGATCATGCGTGCGGTGCGCGATGCCGTTGCCCGACAAAATGACGTGGCGGTCGATGAAATGGTGCTCGTCAAGCCGCGCCGCCTTCCACGGACCCACAATGGCAAGAAGATGCGCGCCGCGTGCCGAGAGGCCTTTGTCGAGGGCGCTTTTCGGGAGGCCTGTGGCAGATGACCCGGAAAATTCCCGATGAATCCGATTTGACAAAATGGCTCATTCAACGAGTGGCTCAGGAACTTAAGATCGACGAGGAACAGGTCGATCCGGCGGAGCGGCTCATGACGATGGGGATCGACTCGTTGGCGATGATCGGACTGGCCGGCGAGCTTGCCGAATATGTCAATCGGGAAATACGGGCGGAAATCCTTTGGGAATACGACTCAATCCTGGCGCTCGCACGACACCTGGCGTCGCCGGTGGAATCGCCGGCTGCCGAAGCCAAACGACTTCAGGCAGTTGATGGGGCGTCATCTCTGACGGTCCTCCGCGCCGGT
>JBGTFW010000094.1:0-24705 GCA_041747075.1 Pirellulaceae bacterium | reverse complement strand
CCGCTGGGGAAGGCCCGATGACGTTGCCCCGGTTATTTCGTTTCTCGCCAGCGACGACGCGCGGTTCGTGAACGCTCAGACGCTCTGCGTGAACGGCGGATTCCGTTTCGGCGAACGAATTGAGTGAGCATGAAACAGGATCACCGGAAAATTGCCAGCCTCGATTGTACCATCGTCGATTCAGCGGGCTGTGACGACGAGATTCGCGCGATCGTTGTCTTGTGCCATGGTTTCGGCGCGTCCGGCACTGACCTCGTCCCGGTCGCGGCGGAACTCATTCATCAGGGGAGGGGGCGATTTGATGGAATCCGAATGGTCTTTCCCGCCGCGCCGATGCAAATCGATTCGAACGGTTATTCCGACTCGCGGGCGTGGTGGCCGATCGACATGTTGCGGATTCAGGAGATGATGGAGAAAGGCGAACTCCGCGACTTGCGCCGGGACCGCCCGCCATTGCTCGACGAACGATTTGAACATGTCGCCGGCCTGCTCATGGAACTTGAACGGGAAACGGGGCTTGGTAACGAGCGGATCGTGCTCGGCGGATTTTCACAAGGCGCCATGCTCGCGACGGAAGTCGCCTTGAGGATCAAACCGTCTCTCGGCGGACTCATTGTCTGGTCGGGAACATTGCTTGCCGAGGACCAGTGGCGAGCATGGGCACGCAACTGCGTCGAACTGCCCATCGTGCAGACTCACGGACGCATCGACCCGATCCTGCCTTTTGCCGGCGCGGAATTGTTGAAAGAAATGTTCGAGGACGCCGGACTGGATGTCCGTTTCGCGGCGTTCGATGGCCCCCATACGATTCCGCGAAACGGCATCGAAATGGCGGCTCAAATGATTGCCGACGTGGCGGGTTGAAAATGTCAGGGGGGGAACCATTGAGGACAATTGTTCTACATTCAGGATGACCCAGGGCTGCGTGGATGCTTGCGTTGCAATCATCCACTGCGCCCTGGGCTGGCATAGGGCTGGCCCGTTGGGCCGGGCGAATCTTGCGCATCGCCAACGCGGCGATGCGTGCGCATTGATCGAGAGAACGATTCGGCAAACTGACGCCGCAACGGGGCAGGTTACGATGGCTGACGCCCCAACGGGGCCGCGTTAATAAACTAACGCACAAGTAAAGAATGCGTTGGGAACTGGTAAAGCCAGTATCCAGCGTCATCGATTCGCCGGGATATTTACGGGTTGCTGTCGGATTTCCCCCGGTAAGTCGTGAACGAATTTATTTTCCGGATTTGTTTTTCACAAATCCGATTGTTTTCTTGCAGCGGGTTGGGAACTTTGGCAGAATCAACGCCCAGGTAACTGGAACCGTCCGCTTCAGTGCCAATGTAATCGACCCCGTGACACGATCAGGGGGATCCCTTGATGAATCGTCGCAATGCTCGTTCCTTGTTTTCTTTTTCCGCCAATCCCGTATCCCAGTCGCCTCGACCCGAACAGCGCGTCATTCCCGTGAAGACGGGAATCCAGTCGGACAACGGAGTTGTCGCCCATGATTTCGATGCCGAAGGCGCGACGCATGGGGACGAGTAAAAAACAACTTCGGCATTTCAGTCGTAGCCACGCTCGCCAGAGCGTGGTTTTTTTGTGGTCCGCCGTCTGGCGACGGCAGCTACATGCGCCGAAATATTTAACCCGCATCACTGACCGCTTCGCTCGTCGAGGATGTCGCCAACGGTTCGCTCTCTGTCGCGCAGCCGCTCGGCGCCTCAACCTGGTTTGCCTCAGCGACGCGATCCCTGCCGTGCTCGTTCCGGTCGAGACGTTTCTGACCAGCGGCACGACGATCCCCAATTCGATTACGGCCAACCTCACCATCGGCGGAGTCAGCAGTGGCGACGTCAATTATTCCCGCGCCGTATGAACCGACCTTTCCGTCATTCCCGTGAAGACGGGAACCCAGGCGCTTCGCAACCCACAAAGCGGCGGCAAGAACGAACGCGCGGCTCAAGGCACTCGATCCCCGCCTTCGCGGGGATGACACGCTTCGCGGATCCACCGATCCAATCGCTTATTCGCGGGAAGGAAACGGGTCGCTCACGTTCAAGAAAGAGAAATGAGCGGGCCATAACGAGGTTGGAAACGAGGACAGGTCCAATTCATGCGAAGCACCCGCAGGACCGCCCCTGGAAATTGGACCTGCCCCCTTCCCAGAATGAGTCAGTCGGACCGTTGTATCGCGCGACCCGTTTGTCGCGACCCTGCAGTTCGTGCGCTGCCCGTTCTTGTGTGACGTTTGAGCTGATTGCCAAGTCGCTTTGCGATTTGCTGCTTGCTAACATGGCTGGAGTTGTCCACTTCAGGGCCCAACCATGACTGACGTTACAGGCATTCTTTCGAAGATCGAGTCCGGCGATCCATCGGCGGCGGAGCAGCTGTTGCCGCTGGTTTACGACGAACTCAGGAAGCTGGCCGCGGTCAGGCTGGCCCAGGAAAAACCCGGTCAAACTCTGCAAGCCACTGCCCTGGTCCATGAGGCCTGGATGCGACTGGTCGGCAACGGGCGCGGCGAGGAGTCCTGGGATAGTCGCGGCCATTTTTTTGCCGCCGCGGCCGAGCAAAAAAGCCGACAAAAAAGGGGGACATTGGACAAAAAAGGGGGACATTGTACTTTTTTGGGGTTGAGGATGGTCGCGTGCAGCACTTCCGGGTCACTCGCGAACAGGTCGACACGCTCAGCAATGAGTCGGTGTTTGCGAAGGAATGGAACGCAGGACACGGCGACGCGAAGCCGCAGAGGGCCGTTTCCTCCGCGTCTTTGCGACGCTGCAACTCCGCGTTAATTTCCAAAGGACGAATGTCGCCATCGACCCATGCCGAAAAAAAAGCTCTCCGCGAGTTCCGCTACTGCCGGAACGACCTGCACCAGCTTCAGCTATAATAACTTGACAGGCAGGGGCGATTTGCGGATGGCAATCGTAGCGGAAGCTGCCAAGGCTTTCGACGCGCGGTTTTCAAGCGCGGGCGATCGAGCGCGTTGAAGCGCCGCCCAGATCGAAACTCTCCGCGAGTTCCGCTACGGGGATTCGGGGACGATTCGGGGACCTGCGAAGTGCAAACCGTGACGAAATCGCTTGAATACCGCTATGACATTTTTGGGCGGATGGTGCGGCGGATTTTCGATTCCAACGGCAGCGCCTCGGGGGGCGTGAGCAATACGTACTGGGCCGCTTTCGACGGGATTCATCCGACGCTCGAATTGGACGGCGCGCAGGCGACGGACCTGACGCACCGCTACCTGTGGGGCCAGATGGCGGACGAACTGCTGGCCGACGAAGTGGTGACGTCAACATCTTCGGCGGGCGTCATCCAGTGGACACTGACCGATCAGGTTGGGACGGTGCGTGACATTGGCAAGTGGAACGCGACGACGGGCGCCTTCGAGATTGCCAACCATCGTGTTTTCAACAGCTTCGGGGAGCTTGAATCCGAGACCAACAGCTCGATCGACGTCACGTTTGGCTTCACGGGCAAGTGGACGGAAGTCGAAACCGGCTGCACGCATCACTGGGAAACAATACACCTTGCAGGAAGGTGAACCGCCACAAGAGGACACTTCCTTTTGGGCACCAAAACATGACCGATTTCAAAGGTTGCCCGTAACGAATGAGGATGGTGACTTCAATTGCATTTCGGATGCATTGCATAATTCACAAGGTGACCCTGGCGGTAAAAACCCTCCTGGCCTTGAACTTCTAAATGGCACCGGGGAACAATTGAGGACAATTGTTCTACACGATGTTGCCGTAGCGATGCACGATTTCCGTGACCGACTGCTCGCGCAGGTAATTGATCAGTTCGATCCGTCCGTTGCCAAGCACCCGCGGCCGGGCGACGGGAATGTTTCCAACGATCGACGGCGCGAAGCGAGCCGGATCGAAATCGCCAATAATTCGCATGGAACCCCACTTGAGTCCGCCAAGGCGCCGCGCCAGGGCGTCGTCGGTTTCGATCGTCAGTTCCGAGCCGGCAAGACGTGCAATTTGAGGGAGCCACGCCAGATTCCGGTCGCTGCTCAGTCGCAACGGGCAACCCGTGAGTCGACAGGCAACGACGACCTGGCAGCTCGCGAGCATCGCCTCATCGGCGGCGGATTCCGTCAGGTTATGAACACGCAGCATGTGAAATTTTCGCGGACGATAGCGAAAGTGATTGGTCTCGCCATGAACTTGCGACGGGTCGTGTTCGAGCGAAAAATATCGGTGCCACCAGTACGCGTAGCTTCCCGCCGCCGCGCGAAAACGCCCGGACTCCGCGCTTCCTTCGCCAAGCAAGCGGTTCAGTGAGGCGGCAAGTCCGTAGAGTTCCCCGGTCAGCTCCTGAGTCGTTTGCGGAAGCCCATCGTCGAACCAGTCACAGAGCGACGCGACATAGTTGGGCCCGCCAGCCTTCGCTCCCGGACCGACGCACGAGTCCTTCCAGCCGCCAAAAGGTTGCCGCCGCACGATCGCCCCGGTCGTTGTTCGGTTGATGTAGGCGTTTCCGACTTCGACCTCATTGCGCCACCGGTCGATTTCCGACGGGTCGAGCGAATGAAGCCCGCCGGTCAGGCCAAACTCGCTGGAGTTCTGGACTCGCAACGCTTCCTCAAAACTGTCGACGGGAATCACGCCCAGCACCGGTCCAAAACACTCCGTCCGGTGGTACCAGCCGCCTGGCTTGACCCCCATCCGAATGCCGGGCGACCAGAGACAGGGGTTATCGTCGATCATCTGCGGTTCGAGCAACCATGATTCACCGGGTTCAAGCGTTGAAAGGCCTTGTGCGAGTTCGTCGCCGGGGGACCGGATTACGGGCGTTACCAGCGACGACAGCTCCCACGCTGGACCGACGGGGAGGCTGGCCGCCGCGTCGCGCAACTGATTTCGGAACTTGTCGCTTTCGTAGACTTCGCGCTGCACGATCGCGAGGCTGGTTGCGGAACATTTTTGTCCGGCGTGGCCGAACGCGCCGCGAACGAGGTCGCGAACGGCGAGGTCAAGGTCGGCGGCCGCGGTGATGATCATCGCATTCTTGCCGCTTGTTTCGGCGAACAATCGCAAACCCGGTCGCCATGACAGAAACATTTGCGCCGTCGAGTAACCGCCCGTAAGCACGACGATGGCGACGCGTGGGTCGGTGACAAGCGCCCTGCCGGTTTGGCCGTCCTTGAGTGGAAGGAACTGAAGAACGTCGCGCGGCACGCCCGCTTCCCAGCATTGCGTGGCGAGTTTCCAGGCGGTCAGCACCGTCTCTGAAGCCGGTTTGAGAATAACCGCGTTGCCCGCCATCAGCGCCGCGAGGACGCCACCGGCGGGAATCGCGTAGGGAAAGTTCCACGGCGGAGTCACGGCGACGACCCCCGCCGCCTTCATTCTCGAACCATCGGTCCAACCCGGTTCGTCCAGCGACTGTGCATAGTAATTGGCGAAATCGATCGCTTCGGAGACCTCGATATCGGCTTCGCGCGGCGCCTTGCCGCCATCGAGCATCATGGCACCGACGGTTTCGCCTCGCGCCCTGGCAAGGACCGCGGCAATCTGGCGAAGGACCCGCGCGCGTCCCGCCACGCCCCGCGCTTCCCACTCCGGTTGACTCGCGACCGCGGCCGAAAGCGCCTCGTCGAGATCCGATTCATCGCCGCGCGAGAAACGATAGGCGACTTCTCCCGGTCGCGACGGATCGTGCGCGTCGCGCAGGTGTCCCGTAACGCGCTCTCGCCCGGCCACCTGAATCGGGATGACATCCAGTCGCCGCTTGCTCCACGCGTCGGCGACGGTGCGAATCCACGTTCGATTGTCGGGCAATGAAAAATCGGTGTCCGGCGTGTTTTGAAAGGGCTGGTCGTCTGGCCGCGCCTCGATCCGTTCGTTCAAGCGGTTTTGCCTGCGATTGGGCGAACTTGCGAGACGGGGGCTGTGGGCCAACTGGCAGGCGTTCAGGAACGCATTGCTCTGCTCTTCCCATTGCGGCGTCCCTTCGCGAAGGTCAAACAACGCGCCGAGGAAACTGCCGGGCTGTGTGTTCTCGTCAAATCGGCGCACCAGGTAGGCGACGGCCGACTCGAACTCGGCGTCGAGGCAGGCGGGCGTATAAATAATGAGTCTCCCGGTACGCTCGCGAATTTCCACTGCCTGGGCGTTGGCCATTCCCTCAAGCATCTCGAATTCGGTCCAGTCACCTGTCCCGCGCCGGTCGCGAAGCAGCAGCGCCCAGGCGATGTCAAAAAGATTGTGACTGGCGATCCCGACCCGGACGACGGAAGCGTTTTCAGGTCGGCAGGCAAACTCGAGCATCCGTTTGTAGTTCGCATCGCTTTCCAGCTTGGTTGAGTAGGGTGCCTGCGGCCAGTCCTCCAGCGACGCCTCGACCTGTTCCATCGCAAGGTTGGCACCCTTGACGATTCGGATTTTGATTCCCGCGCCCGTCCGTGCGTGACGCCGCCTCGCCCATTCAGTCAGCTCCCGTTGCACGGAGAACGAATCGGCGAGATAGGCCTGCAACACGATTCCCGCGTCGAGCCGTTCAAATTCCTCCTCGTCGAGCACGGCACGAAAGACGTCGACTGTCAAATACAAGTCGCGGTATTCCTCCATGTCAAGATTGACGAATTTGGGTTCGCCCGCCCCGCACATCGCCGCGCGGTAAAGCGTTCGCAGCGCCTCGCGGACATCCGCAACCGTTTTTTCGTAGCCCGTGAGGCTGATTTGGCTGACGACGCTCGACAACTTGACGGAAACATAGCTGATTCCCGGATCGGCGAGCCGTTGCAGGTATATGTCGAGTCGACGTTTCGCTTCCGCATCACCAAGAACGGCTTCCCCCAGTTGATTGAAATTGACCGTCATCCCGTCCGCGCGACGTTGGTCGAGATACTGGCGGAATTCCACAGGCTCCGCCGAAATAATGACGTGGTCCGATTCGTCGCGGACCTTTCGCTTGACGAGCGGGACGACAAGGCCGGGTGCCGCGCGAGCGACGAGGCTGGCGAGCCGGAGAAGGGACCGGTTCGCCCAGCCGAGGTATTTGGGAAGTCCGTATTCGGCGAGCAGTCCGTTGAGTCGATTCGCCGCGCGCCGCGGTTTTTGAATGCGGAGCACCTGATCGGCCAGCGCTATCGTGAACTTCTTGCCCGCCGGATCGCTCATCATGCGGGCCATCCGCGCGGAACTCGCTTGGCCCCGCGCCGTCTCGTGCTCGCGCGACGCGCGAAGCAACTCCGCCGCCAGACGCACCGCCTTTTCCGGCAAGTCCGCGATCTCCGGTGGAAGCGGGGGGTGCTCGACGTCCGGCTGAGACGGGGTGGGCAGTGCGTTGTTCAATTTTTATTGATCTCCCGAAAACGTAATGCGACGTAATGCGACGTAGTGCGAACTGGCAGTTCGCACCGTAGCGGCGAACTGCCAGTTCGCCCTTCAATCGGTTTCGTTACGCAAACACGATTGCCTCGCCGCTTATTGCGATTCAACGGACGACCCGTTTGTTTCGCCCGAAGAACCGGAGAGCCGGTTGACGCGCTCGCGCGCCTGGCGAAGCGATCGAAAGACCGCAATCAACAGGCCGCCCGAAACGAGCAAGAAAAACAATAACGCCAACGACCCCATCCGGGCAAGCTTTAATCCAAGCAACCGCGACGGCTCGAGGACCTGCTCGCGATCGGCGACGGCGATGACTTTCAGGCCGGTTACGGCCCTATACCGCGAATCGCCGGTATCGCCGACGCGCCGTTGGACGTCCGCCCATGCGGCAATCCACGTTCGGTCGAATGCGCGGCCCGACGGATCGTCGCCAAGCGGGTCATGAAAGGGATTCAGGCCATGCTGGTCGCGGGCAAAATTATCGAGAACTTCCCCGTTGACGCGGCGCGTACTCAGACTCGCGGGTAACGGGTCTCCCCGGTCCGAGTATTCCCGCAGCAAGGGATGCTCGAGCACGATCCCCTGAAATTCGCCGGGCCGCGCGTCGACCAGCATGACGTACTGGTCGTTGGCGTTTTCAAACTCGACCAGCGAACCGAGGTCCGCCGTGACGGCCGCGATCCCGACGAACTGACCTTCGTGGTAAACGGGAGCGGTGAAGGCGACTTTCCATTGGTTGGTTGCCTTGCTTTGAAAGATCGCCGAGAGGTGGGGCTCGTCGAGATGCTCGCGCTTCATCGGGTCGGCATCGATTTCGTACCGCATCCCGTCGGCAGTGGAAATCGCCGCGGAGTCCCCCCGCCCCGTGAAATAGGACCGGTAGGCAAAATTCTTGCCAATTGTGTTCGAGGGATTCTCCGATCGAAATTCCGACGCAATTTGGGTTCCCGCGTAGTCGCAAAAAAACCAGCTCGCCGCCTCGGGGTAGCCCGGATCGTTCAGATTGCGCTCTAGCGGCACTTGCAGGGCCTTTCCCGATAGCCGGGCGATCAGCAGGTTGCGAATCGGATCGAGCAGCTTGTTTGAGTTTTCAGCCGGGTCGGCCAGCTTATCGAGCATTTCGCGAATCTCCGGATCATTGACGACCGCCGCGAGATTTTCCTGAACGTCGGCATCCGTTACCAGTTCGTTGAGAACCCGAAAGTAGTGATCGATCTGCTCGGACGCCGACCGCGCTGCGACTTGCGCGATCCAGTGACTTGTTTCCACCGTGCGGCGCGTCGTGTCGGCTTCGGTGTCCCGAATCGCGTCGTGATACGCCTTGACGCCAAATAACGACATGACAGCAAGCAAAAGGAGCGGTCCCAGCAGGCCGAGCACCATGAGGGGCCGCCGCGCGTGGGCCTGTTCACGCTGGCGGAGTGCTTGCAGCACGCTCTGCACCGTTGCGAAACGCTGGCGAGGACTTCGCGCAATGCAGCGGTCAATGATCTCCGCGAGGGGACGGTCGACGCCCGTTACGCGACGATGTTCGGTCGGTCGCGGCGCACTTTCGATCAGTTTCCGGTACTGGTCGAGTCGGTCCTCAATCGCGTCGGAGGATTCAATTTTTCGAATCAGCGCTTCGTCACGAAAGGGCGGGTTACCCGTCAACATGCAATACAGCAGCGCGCCCAGGGCGTAAACGTCCCACCGCGCATCGGGTGCGGCGCGCAAGTCCGCTTGCTCGGGTGCCATGAAAAACAGCGTCCCCAGCGCGGGTGCGAGTTCATGACTCAGTCGCGATTGTCCAAAGTCCGCCAGTCGCGGTTTCTTGTCCTGGTCCAGCAACACGTTTCCTGGCTTGAGGTCGCAGTGAAGGACCCCCTTGCCGTGCAAGTGCATCAGCCCGATTCCGATCTCGCCGAACAACTCGACCGCTTCGGCGACCGGCAGCGTACCGCGCCGGTCCAGCTCGTCCTCAAGGGACCCGTTGTCAATGAAGTCCATCACATAGTAGGGAGGCCGCGAGTCCCACCCCACGTCGAGCAATTGAACGACGTACCGGTCCGCCGACAGGAAAACGAGCTTTTCGACTTCGCGCGAAAGGAGCGACAAATCAACGGCACCCTGCCGCGTGTAAAACTTGATGGCGACCCGCCTCCCGGTTCGCTGATCGAGCGCCATCCAGACCTCGCCGTAGGCCCCGCTGCCAAGTAGCGACTCGATCGCGTATCCGGGCACCTGCGCCGGCGGCGATTTCGGTTTGAGGCTCAAATCGCGCGACGACCTGAGTTCCTCGGAGGACTGGTGCTCGGTATGGTCCAGCGGCATGATCGGCGGTGAGGTTGGGCGAGCGAGTGAAAATGTCCGGCGACCGGCAGAAAAGCGTTCGCCGCGTGGCTGGCGGACTCCATTATGAACGGAATCGTATTCAGCCAAAAGCCTGCTACAATGTTGCCGCCGAACCGGAATTCCAGCAGACGAGGAGCACTCACGATGGTCAAGCCCGAACCGATCACCATGCGCATCAACCTGATCGACGGTTCGACGCGCGTTTTCGAATTTGATCCCGACAGCGAAGACCGTCTGGCCTTTTCGGGACGTGCGGGGGAGGTGCTGGTGGAGCGCCGCATCGCTGTTCAGCTCGAGGACCGAATGATTGTCATTCCGGCGGAGCGCATCGACTCGATCGAATTTTTTCCCGGCCCCGAAGTCGCCCCGGAAGGCGTCTTTGCCAACGCCCGCGAAATCCGTTGACGTTTTCGATTTGTGGGATGGACCTTCCTGTCGGTCTCAATTCCCGCCCCCGCTCCTGCTCGTACACTTACTCTTACTCCTGCTCCTGCGCCTACCCGAACTCGATCGCTGGATGTCGACTACGAGTGCCGTACCTTCGCAAGCGATTGAGTACGAGGACGAGAAGGAGCCAGGCAGGAATGCCCAACTTGCATGGGTGCCTTCGCGTGAGAAATCCCTTGTCAAAAACCGAAATCGCTAGCACGCAATCTTGACAATGCTTGTTGTGAATTCGTTCATGGAAGGATAAAATCCGGTCGTTCGACACTCGGAAAGCAAATTCGACCCGGCGGCGATTCGGGGTCAAGGGTTTGCGCGGCAACGTGGAACCGATTTTCGCGCGCTTGCGAAATGGGTTGGAGTGCCGGATCGAGGAAAACCCCTTGCCAAAGGAATCAGGCGTGGAGAAGGCACAGAAAACCCTGGTCGGTTCAAGGTTCGAATCGGCGAGGGAGCCGCGATGGCTCAAGACGCTGACCCGTCATTGCCGGGTTTCGCTGCTTCGATATGCCTTTGCCATCGTCGCCACAGTTGCGGCAACCTGGGTTCGCGTCGAGATGACGCCGCAGATCAAGGATCACATGCCGTTCGGGACATTTTTCCTGTCGGTCATTCTGGTCGCGTGGCTGTGCGGTCCTGGCCCAACGGTCCTGGCGCTGGGTCTTTCAGTCATCTTCGCCGCTCATTTTGTGATTCCTCCCGAATCGAGCTTGATGATATCCGAGTTGTCGGATCAAATTGCGCTGGCCGTCTTTGCAATCGTTGGCGGAATCTCGATTAGTTTGTTTCACCGGCTTGATTCGCAATACCAGGTCGCGCGGAAAGTTGCCGAGGATAACGCCCGCCTGAATTTCAAGCTCGTTGACGCGGACCAGAAAAAGGATGACTTTCTGTCCGTCCTTTCGCACGAGTTGCGCGGCCCACTCGCCTCGATGCGGTACGCGAACGAAATAATCTTGCGTTCGGCGAATGATCCGAAGCGGGTTCGCGAGGTCTCCTGCGTCCATTCCCGGAACCTCGCCCACCTCGTTCGCCTGGTCGACGATTTGCTCGACGTCACGCGGTATCTGCGCGGCAAGATCGTGCTTCAGCGCGAAACATCAGACCTCCGCAACTGCGTCTCGTCGGCGGTCGACATGGTACATGACGAGGTCCGGAACAAGGGGCACCAGTTAACGGTTGAAATGCCGCAACGACCCGTCATGGTCTTTGCCGACCCGGTCCGTGTTTGCCAGATCGTCAGTAATTTGTTGACGAATGCCGTTCGGTACACAGACGCTGGCGGTCGAATCGCGGTCGTTCTTGCCTGTTCACCCAGTGGAGTGACCGTGCGTGTTCGTGACAACGGAATTGGCCTGAGCGAATCGGCGTGCGAACACATTTTTGAACCCTTCTACCAGGAAGACGAGCGAAACAGTCCTTGCTCCCGCGGACTGGGCCTCGGACTGGCCATCGCGTGGGCACTGGCGGAACTGCACGAGGGCCGGATCGAAGCGACAAGCGACGGCCCGGGTACGGGCAGCGAATTCACGCTGCACCTGCCCGTCACGATCCTCCGGAACGGTTGTTGGCATCCCCGAACCGAACCCGATTTTGACATGGAACGTCGGGAAGCGACATTCTCCCAGGGAGGTGACTCCCGGCGGATCATGATCGTCGAGGACGATCACGACACGGCGACGATGCTCGGCCAGTTGCTGGAAATGGAGGGTTACGAAACGCTGGTCGCCCACGACGGACCCGCCGCGTTGCTCGCAAGCGATTCGTTCCGCCCGGACTTCATTGTCCTCGACGTCGGTCTGCCCGGCATGAACGGATACGAGATCGCCCGACAAATGCGCGCAAAGTCATGGGGGGCAGAGGTCACGATCATCGGCGTCACCGGATGGGGAACCGCCGAACACCGCCAACAGGGGTGCGAAGCTGGATTCGACGTCCACCTGGTCAAGCCCGTTACGCTGGCCCAGTTAACGCCTCACCTTGTGCCGCGGACCCCGCTCGAGGGCACCCTGACGCGGACCCAAACACGGGCTTGCCAAAGCGGTGAAGTTGCCCGTCTTGCGGCGACCAGCCAGGCTCCTTGAACAAGGGACTCATTTGATCCGGCGATTGCGCTCCGCACTCACCCAACACCTTGTCCGTGACAAAACTGCGATCAACTATCGCCGGACGAGCCGGATTTCAAAGACCTTCGGCCAATTTTTGCCCGTCACCAGCAAGTTTCCCGATTCCGTATGGATTGCGATACCATTCAGAACCGAATCGGTCGGACTGGGACGCTCGTCCCATGGCAGTAACCCGTGCAAATCGATCCGCCCCACGACTTTGCCGTCCTCCGGATTGATCTGGTAAATCGATTCTTCCTTCCAGACGTTGGCGTAAACCAGGCCGTTGATGTACTCCAGTTCGTTGATGTCGCCCATGCGGCTACCCTCGCGGCGAACCATGACCTGGCGTTCCACTTTGAACGTCTCGGGATTCAGAAAGCTCAACGTCGACGTCCCGTCACTCATAATCAGGTGTTGGCCATCGAATGTCAGGCCCCATGCGTCGTCTTCGAGCCGAAATCGCTTCACTTCGCTCAGGTCCAGGTCGTAGACAATTCCCACCCGGTTTTGCCACGTAAGCTGAACAAGCGTGTCATCGACGCGCGCCAGGCCCTCGCCAAAAAACGTCGGGTCGAGGTCGTGGTCGATGACGACCCTGCCGGTTTTCAACTCAATCTTGCGGACTTTCGACCGACCGATTTGGCCCGTGCTTTCGTACAGGTGTCCGTCCAGATAAACCAGACCCTGCGTGAACGATCCGATATCGTGGGGATAACTGGCAATCTTCTCGTAAGAGTATTCGTCCAGGTTCGACCTCCTCGCCGTAAATCCCCAAACGACAAGGCTGCCGATCGTCACCGCAAGAAAAAGCGCCAGCAAGCCCCAGCGGCGCGGCGGCAGATCGCGAAACCGGTAGAGACTCGTCGCCGAACTCTCGCCGGAGGAAACCTTGTTGGCTGAATGCGCTGACGGCCTCGACCGACGACCTGATTTCGATTGGGTCATGTTTTGGTGGACTCGTTCGCGGACCGGAAACGTTCCGGTAAAGTTGCCGTTGCATGAGCCAATGTTCTAATCGATTTGAACCGCGCAGTCGATGGCAACAAACATAATTCGCGCGGTGACGCGTTCGCGCGGCAGCCCGAGCATCGTGGCTACCGAGTCGCGGTAAGCAATAATCTGCGGACGGTAAACTTCCGTGCGTTTCCGGATCGCCCCGCGGTCACGGGGAGGAATCGCGTCTGATTTGAAGTCGATTACATCGGCACCGGCAATTTTTCCGTCGCGTTTCAACAGCACCAGGCGATCGATCGACCCGGCAACGATCCGCCCGTCGATCCGCACGGCGAAACGCCGCTCGGTGCTTGCAAGAATTCCGTCCCACGAATTGAACAGGTCGGCGCGGTACTGATCGCGACCGAGCACGGCGCGAAGACCGGGTTGTTTCAATGCAATCCGAAAGTCCGAAATCGCCTTCTCGATCCCCCGCGCGTCGGCCCCCTCGACCGTCGCCAGTCGCGTGCGAAGCGCTTTCGGATCGAACTGAAAATCCTCCAGCCATTCAACTTGTTCGAGACAGGCGTGCATCAGCAGTCCCGCCGTCCGCGCGTCGCGATTGTCCTCCAGTTGCAATAACCTGCCGACATGCACGCGGTCGCTCGATTCCCGCGACGATGGACTTTCCCATGGCTGGTTTCGCCCTCCGTCGTCGCGCATTGCAAACCCGATTTCTGCCGGGACCTCGCCGGTACGGGTCGAGCGCGTCGACGTTCGCGGGGGTTTTACGGCGAATCGCCTCGAAACGGATGCTGGATCGTTCGAGTCAAGGTTTTGACTGGAATCTTCATGACTCCAGACCGTTGCCACGGTTCCGTCATCTTCAGTGCGTTTCCTGATGTCAAGCGCCGCCATAATAAGTCCCGCGGCTGACGTCAGTCCCGAATGAGTCCCGGCGGGAACGATCATGTGAATTGCCTGGCGTGCCCGTGTCAGCGCGACGTACATCATGGCAAGCTTTTCGTGAACGCTGCTTTCGGTCGTCCTTTTGAATGCATCCTGGAATTCTTTCGGAAGCCATTCCCGCTTGACGACGTCCATGTAACGACAGACGAGTTGAATCGGACTGGTCGGCGTATCGCGACCGACGATGTAAAACGGCGTTTGCGACGTATTGAAATCCATGAAAGGCAACACGACGACGTCAAATTCCAGTCCCTTGGACTTGTGAATCGTCATGACGCGAATCTGGCTCGACGACGGGTCGGGGACGCGCGCCGTCACAATCCACGTGACGAAATCGCGGGTCCTCGGATGGTCTGCGGTCGAAACCCAAAATCCCTTTTCCACAAGCTGGCACAGCCGAAACCACTCGCGCGCCGTGCATTGCGGACTGAGCACGCGCGCCCATTCGGCGATCAGTTCCCCATAACCGCGATTGAGCAGCGCCTGCCTTGCCCGCGACGCCGCGCGGCGACAGGGAGCGTCGGGGGTCCTCCAGTTTTCGGCCGTCAGATCGAATTGGCTCGCGAGCGGTGAATGAAGCACATGAAACCGCGAAAGCATATCGTCCGGTTGATCAATGAGCCGCAAACCCGAAAGCACAACGTTGACCGCCGCCGAGTCGGTCAGGGGGTTGCCCCCCTCCTCACTGGCGCGAACGTCGAGGTTCCCCAATTCGAAGATGAGTCGGGCGATCTGAGCGTTCTTGCGCGTCAGCACGCCGATCGACTTGTCCGGGTACTGGCGGGCCAGGTCGCGAATGCGCGCGGCAACCTGGGCTTCGTGCGTTGACTCCGCTGAAGTGACTTCCAATGCCGCGTAGCCCGCCAGTTCCGCGTGTTCCGTTTCGTGCTTCTCGAATCGTTGCAACCACGACTCGTAGGCGAACTTCTTGTCCTGGATATTCCTGTGCTCCAGCAGGTTGTCAAAAACCCGGTTGATCGTATCGATGACAACCGGGGATGAGCGCCAGCTTTTTACCAGTGAAGCCGGTTCGCCCAGTCTCTCGCCAAATTCCGCCCGCGCGTCGTCGAAGACTTCGGCCACGCCCCCCCGCCAACCGTAAATCGCCTGCTTGACGTCTCCCACGCAGAAGAACGACCGATTGGGTGCCGGAGTGCAGGTCCGGGTTGCCAGGGGCTTGAGCACTTGCCATTGGTCGATCGATGTATCCTGAAACTCGTCGAGCATCAGGTGATCAATGTGCCTGTCCATTCGATAGGCGAGCTGGCCCGCCGAATACTTCGCGAGCAGCCGCCCGGCGAGATAGCAGACATCGTCGAACCGAAGCGTCGCACCGCCGAATTTCAGTTCATTAAACTCCGAGTGAAAGCCTTCGAGGAACTGTTTCGCGGCGCGAGTCTGCACGACGAGCACGTTGATTTGCAGACCAATCCCGTGCGCGGCAATGCGTTTCATCGGTCCCGCGATCTCCGCCGGGATTTCCACGCGGGAGTAGGTGAACTGGTTTTGGGAAAGCGCCTTCGCCAAACCCTTCCTGAGCAACGCTCCCCAGTCCCTCCGATTAAGTTCCACGAGGTCACCCGCGAGCGCCCCCTGGATACTCTTGCGGTCGGGTAAAGGAAGTTCATTAAGCTGCCGGCAAAGTTCATCAAGCTCGTCATCGGCAAGCAGCGGAAACTCGCGAAGTGCTTCCCATGCCGCGATGCGGTCGCCGTCAACGGTTTCCCGGTAAATCCCGTACAGGTTGCCAACGACTCCGCGAACCATGCTTCCAATGCCGCGAGTCGCCTCGCCACGCGACAACCCGCGGACGATTTCCAGCGTCGCCCGCCTGGTCAGCGCGCGGCGAATGGCAAGGTTCTGAAGGACGGTCATTTCGCCCTCCTCGACGATTTCCCAGTCGTGGGGCAGGCCGAGATCGAGGCTGAACGCGCGCGCCACCTTCGCGAAAAAGGCATCCAGCGTTTCGACTTGCAGGTTGTTCAGGTCGCGCGTCAACTGGACGATCAACTCGGCGAACATTTCGCGCGTCGTGCCTGGCCGCTGGATGTCGATGGCCGTTTGTTTCGCGACCGCGTTGTCAATCGCCGCCGAGGCAAGCCGCTGGACGATCCGGTCCAGAATTTCGCCCGCCGCCTTGCGCGTAAACGTCGTGGCGAGGATCGACCGTGGCGAGACTCCGTCGACGAGCAGACGCAGGTAACGGCTGGAAAGCGCGTACGTCTTGCCGGTCCCCGCCGACGCAAGGATCATTTCGTTGCCGGTCTCCGCCATTCTCGCTTGCGGTTCAGTTACTTGTGCCACGATTTCTCCTTCCGTTGTTCGTCGCCGTTTTCCTGACGAAAGTGCGGGCGCAAAAGCGGTCCGGTCGTCCCCGCGACAGGCCCTTCCGGCGACCACCGCTCAAAGACTTCCGTCTGGCAGATGGCCGTCAGACCGGACTGCCAAACCGGAACATTGGTGTCATTGGGCGGCCAGAAAACGCCGGCGCGCACCTTTCGCATGACTTCTTCCGCCAGTTGAAACGCACCCGCAAGTTCCTCGTCCGACCAGTCCGCCATGGCGAGGACCTCCGCGCCAATGTCGCGCGCCAACAAGACGTATCCGAACTCAACCGTGTAATCGACGGGCAGTCCGGAGAATTCCTTGAGCAAGAGCCGGTACAGCGGCAGTTGCAGGTTGGTCCAATTGCCTTCCTTGTCCTGATGTGCCTCGCGCGGCCCCTCGCCTGCGTCCCCGGTCTTGTAGTCAAGAACCGCGATCCGGCGCGACTGGTGATTGACGTCGATGCGATCGATCTGGCCCCGTAACTCAAAGGGCCGGCCGTCGAGATCGATCGTGTGCCGCGTTCGCTCCCTTTCCACCGCGAAAATCTCGTAGCCACCGCGGCGGTGTGATGCTTGCCACTGCGCAAACGCCTTTAACCGCATCCGGGCCTGCTCGACCTGCACCGCGACCGACGGCAGCGGATTGCGTCCGAACCGCGTGACCGCCAGGCGCGTCAGACAATCGAGGACGTGGTTCTCGATCCATTGCGGTTTGACGGAATCTCGCAACTCCGACGCACCAAACTCCTTAACGACATCGTGCAGCAACGTGCCAAACTGCGCGGCGTCCAGTTCATCACGTGAGTCCGCCAGATGTTCCAGGCCCAAAACGTTCGCCAGGTAGTACCGGTAGGGACACTGGATGTAGCCCTTGAAGTCGGTGACGCGCATCCCGTTGATTTCCGGCAAGTCGGCGGGAGGTTGGGGAATCCCCAGTAGCTGTTTCGCAGGGCGCATCGCACTGGACGCGGCGGAAATCGCCGGTATCGATTCACCCTCCTGAAAGAGTTGCAGCGCGCGGCGGGCGACCAGATCGGAATCGCCTGTCATCAACAAGCGACTGGGCAACAGAGGCTCGCCATCTTCGTCACGACGTCCAACGATCAATTGAACGTGCTGCCGCGATTTGAGAATCAGGCTCAGCGCATAGGCGTCGCGAGCAAAACGCCGGTGATTGTCCAGCAACCCCAGCGCGCCGCGAATCGTATTCGGCAAAAACAGACTCGAGCTTTCCGTCGAGGGTATCCAGCCGTCGTTTACAGCCGTGATGATGGCGACCGGCGTGTCTTCCCAGGCGGTATCGAGCCAGCCGACCAGTGAAATCGAATTCGCAACGAACGGGTCGGCCACGAAGTCGCTTCCACAAAGCGAGAGTGCCCAGTCAATTGCCGCAATGCAAGTGACCTCGTGAGTCAGCACTTCGTGAGCTTGCTCGAGTTCGACAAGGCCGCGGGCAATTTCCTGGCAAGCACGCACATTCCGCCGCTCCTCGGCATTCGACGGGTTGAGAACCGTGTCGCGGTAAACAGCCACGAGAACCTTCCGCCACGCCCCCGCCCAGTATTTTAGCGACTTGAGAATCTCGCGATCGCCGCTCGCTGGAGGAGAGAGAGGCTGGATCAGCTCGCACATCTCCGAAAAAGCCCGTTCCAGATTCGCAAACATGGACTTGCCGCGACGGTCCGTGCCTTCAAAGTCAGCGGCGCCCGCACGGGGCGGAAAATCCCAGGGGAGCCGGTTGTTCTGGTACCTGTCCAGTTCGGCCAGCCAGTCGTCACGGTGTGTCCGGCTGAAAATCCAGTCGTACATGTCTGGATGACGCACGAGAGTCGCAAAGCTCTCGAACGACTCGCTCGATAGCCATCGCGAAATCAAATCCAGAAGCACGAACGGTCGCGTGTTGCTGATCGACGAGCCAGCGCAATCACACGACGCAATCCCGTGCTCGGCCAGGGCGCGACGGATGTGCGAAACGAGGCGCGGGTCGGGAACGGAAACCATGACGTCATCGGTCGCGTATTCGCCATTGAGTTCGGCCAGTGAGCGCGCCACCATCCGCGCCGGGTCCCCTGGCTGGTCGGCAACCTGAATTTGATCGTCGGCGATCGAAAGAACGGCGTCCTGCCATCGCTCGAAATCGAGGCAACCCGATTCGTCGAACCACTCGGGCTGGTCGGGATTGGCAAAGACGACCGCCGTCACTTGCCCGGCGACTTGCTGCAGCATGTCGCGAACGACCGGATTGAGATCGACCATCCCGACAAGGATCAGTTGCCGGTCGATTCGGCACTCACGCTGTTCGATGGCGACGAGCCGCGCGGACTGGCGATCCCACATTCCTGTCCGTCCCAGCACGTCGAGATAACGCCGCTGGACCGCACCGAGAGCCTCCCACCGCTCGTGCTCCTGAAAAATATCGAGCCGTTCGCCCGCCTTGAGGACATCCGGGAAGCTCAATGCGTGCGCGGCAAGTTCCTCGTGCCAGGAGGCGAGGATTCCCGCGAGCGAACGCCATCCGTTGAAATCATCCGGTGCGGGTACGACGCGGGTAAAGTTCTGGAGTTCATCACGAGGACTTTCGCGAAGCGCCTCGACCCATGCAAGGGACTGGACCAGTTCGCTGGCCAGCGGCTTCGCCGGACGGTAAAGCATTTCCGGCACATTGCCGATCGTCGTGACATCCGGGGGGGTGAAGAGCAATCCGCGCCGCGCGGACTCGTCCATCAGCAACTCCGTCATTCGGCGTCCGCAGCGGGTCGTCGGCACAACGAGTACGAAGCCGGACAGGTCGAGCAGGTCGTCCGTTGCGAATTGTTCGGCCAGCCATTCCGCGGTCGCCGGAAGGGGCGGGGCTTGCCAATCGATAAATTGGCGTCGCAATTTGGCAGCGGTAGTGGCGACGGTCATGGGGTTTTTGGTTACCGGACTTGTTGTCGGAATCGCAGTCGTTTAGCGGGATACGGCGGACGCGGGAACGCCGGGAGGCCAACCAATGATTATTGCGGGAGCGTTGGACAAGTCTGGTCCTCGGTATCTGCCGTCTGGTCCTCGGTATCCGCCGCAGGGCGAACTGCCAGTTCGTCAGAACCATGCGAACTGGCAGTTCGCACTACGGGCAGTCGCCGGTACCAGGAACGACTACAGCCTTGCCGAAGGTTGGTCGTCCGCGGCGAAACCACGGAGTCCAGCCTCGCGAAGACGGTTGAGGCAACTCGTCATGTCCATCCCTCTTTGCGCGATTTGTCGAATCCGCGACTTGTGGGCGTTCCATCGGGCTGTTTCACTTTCCGACAATTCGATCTCCTGGCGGTACGGCACCTCCTGGCCAACCAGCATCGCAAGGTAGCCCTCGGTGGTAAAGATATCCCTTCGAAACTCGTGAAAGAGCATTCCAAAATCAGGTCCCACCGTTTGATAGAAATCGACGATCTCGCCGATATCCCCCAACTGGACGTCTGCCTGGCACGCCTTCCAGAATTGCGTTTTCTTGCGCCGGTTGAATTTGTAGTGAATGGCGAGAAAATCGCGGATCATCGACCAGTTGCGATCGACGATGCGATTGAACATCTCGACCTGGATCGGATAAAAACCTCCGTTTACGGACTGCAGTCCCTTGGCCAAATGCGCCGCCGTGTCACAGACCATTCCAATCGCGGTTGCTTCAAGCGGTTCCACAAAGCCATAGGCGTTGCCGATGGCCACCACATTCTTTACCCATGCGCGCCGGTAGACACCACAGCGGAACTTGACGACATGCGTTTTCTCCACTTTGGGACAGAGTTCGCGGTATTCGCGTTCCGCTTCCTCGTCGGACACGAACGCCGATGAATAGACGTAACCGCGATTGACCAGCTCGTCATGTTCGATTCTCCAGCACCAGCCTGCGTTCATCGTTTCGGCCGTTGTAAACGGATGGTAGATTTCATCCGTTCGCGGCCATCCGCCGACAACGGCCCGATCGCAGAAGAGTGCGTCGCTGAAATCGACGAACGGCTCGCCGAGCGCCCGGCCAAGCAATTCGGAACGAAAGCCCGAGCAGTCGACGAACAAGTCGGCCGTGACGCGCTGGCCCGATTCGAGTACCAGCGCCTCGACTCCCCGCTCACCCGTTTCGACGTGTTCGACGACGTCGTCGATCTTGGGAATCTTCCATTCGTCCGCCAGTTCCTCCAGATAGTTGACAAAGGTCCGGTTCTCCAGGTGATAGGCAATGGAGCTGGCGAATTTCGGGTGGCCATCGGGGTACTGGAGACAGACCTTGTCCTCGACCATCAGGGCTGAGGAAATGTCCGCATAATCCATCGAGTCGCGGCAGTAGAAACCTCGCGCCCGGGAAACGCCGTTGAGCGGTGCCGACAGTTGCGGCGAGAATGTGTAATTGAAAAACGGACGGGTTCCCCACAGGTATCGAATCCCCAGTTTGATCGAGGGGTGAACGCGCTCGTGAAATTCCTGTGAGTCAATCCCGAGGACACGGTGGAGGAAGTTGACGACGGAGATGACGGTCCCCTCGCCCACGCCAATGACTCCCATCCGGGTCGAACGGACAACCGTTAATGGGGTATCAGGCAGTTTCTTTTTGAGTGCCAGTGCCACGAGAAAGCCGGCGCTGCCACCCCCCAGAACCACAATCTGGCGAACGGGTTGAAGATCGTCATGCAGCGCATTTTGAATCATTCGCCCAAGGGTCCCGTCGATTATCCTGAAGCGGTAAAGGATTGACCGTCACGCCGCAGTTTATTACAAGAGAAAGTCTCTCGCAAGCGCGGGAAGTTCCCTGAAAGACCTGGACTGCAAAATGGCTGACTCAAAAAAGGTGTTGTTAATCGGCTGGGACGCCGCGGACTGGAAAGTCATTCACGAACTAATGGACGCGGGCAAGATGCCGACGTTGAACCAGATGGTTGAGAACGGCGTTTCGGGAAACATGCGGACGTTGACCCCCGCGCTCTCACCGATGCTCTGGACGTCGATCGCTACCGGCAAACGACCCTGGAAACACGGAATTTACGGATTCACCGAGCCGGCACCGGGCGGCAAGGGCGTGCAACCGATGACCAACACGTCGAGAAAGTGCAAGGCCGTCTGGAACATACTCAATCAGCAAGGACTGAACTCGATTGTCGTTGGCTGGTGGCCCAGTCACCCCGCCGAACCCATTCACGGCGCGATGGTTTCCGATTTCTTTCACAAGGCACCGAAAAAGCCCGGCGATTCCTGGATGCTGAACAAGAACTCCGTTCATCCACGCGAGTTGCTTGAGGAGCTTTCTTCACTCCGTGTCCACCCGCTCGAAATGACCGCGGAGGAAATTCTCCCGTTTGTTCCCGACGGCGCCGAAATTGACCAGAAAGTTGACGGCCGCGTTTCACAGATCATGAAAGTGACGGCGGAATGCTCGACGATTCAAGCGGCCGCGACGCATTTGCTGGAGACGATTCCGTGGGACTTCGCGGCCATTTATTTTGACGCAATTGACCACTACTGCCACGGGTTCATGAAGTACCGCGCGCCGAAACAGGACCATGTTTCCGAGGAGGACTTCCGGTTTTTCAAGGACGTTGTGTCGATGGGATACATTTACCATGACATGATGCTTCGCAAGCTCCTCGAATTCGCGGGTCCCGAGACGACCGTCATCCTCATGTCCGATCACGGCTTTCACCCCGACCACCTGCGGCCCGAATCGGTCCCTTCCGAGCCGGCGGGGCCGGCTGTGGAACATCGCGACTTCGGAATCTTCGTCGCGATGGGACCGGGAATCAAAAAGGACGCGATTATTCACGGCGCGGGTTTGCTCGATGTGACACCAACCATCCTTTCCATTTTCGGGCTTCCCGCGGGAGACGATATGGATGGCCGCGTGCTCGAGGACATTTTCGAAAGCCCGAGGGAGACCCCTTCGATCCCGGGCTGGGACGACGTTCCTGGCGATTCCGGGCGGCATCCGAAGGGAATGAAAATGGAAGCGGCGGACGCGGAGGCCGCGATGGAGCAACTCGTCGCGCTCGGATATATCGATCGACCGGATGCGAATCAGGACAAGGCGATTGCAAACTGTGTCCGCGAACTCGACTACAATCTCGCCCGGTCGTACATGGACGGCGGCATGTATGGTGAGGCATTGCCGCTGCTGCTCGGACTTTACCAAAAATACCCGCTCGAATTCCGTTTTGGAATTCAGCTCGCAAACTGTTTCCGGGTCCTTTCCAGGAATTCCGATCTGAAGCGACTTGTCGAGGACCTCAACCTTCGGTGGCGAACCGCGTCGCTCGCGGCGCGGAAAAAAATGCGGGAAATCGCCCGAATTTCCCGCGAACGCCGCGCGCATTGGAAAAAGCTCCAGGAACTCGATGCGCAAAATGACGATCCATCCATGCCCGCTCTGGCGCGAATCCATGCCAATGGCAAGCCGATCCTTTTTGACCAGCGTGAAGCCCTCGCCATTCGACGAATCAGCGCGATCGCACGGGGAAATCCGAAAACGGTCGATTTTCTGGCCGCCAACGTCGCCACGTCCGAGTCGAATTTTGAGGAAGCCCTTGAATTGTTGCGACAGGCCGGAATTGCGGAATCCAAAGACCCGGGTTTTCAGTATCAAACGGGCAATGTCTACCTCGAACTCGGACGGGTCGAGGAAGCGGAACGAGCGTTTCTGGCGGGGCTTGAACATGACGACTCGCATCCGAATTGCCTGATGGGACTCTGCCGCGTCTATGGCGAGCAGGGAAGGGCGAAGAAAGCCGTCGAATACGGCATGCGGGCTGTGGGATTTCAGTACTTCTTTCCGCTGGCCCATTTTTTTGTGGGAAAGGCAAGGTTCTCGGCCGGAGATGATGAGGGAGCAATCCGGCACCTGAAAATCGCCCTCGACCAGAATCCGAATTTTGCCGAGGCTCATGAACAGCTTGCCGGGATCTACCAAAAATCCGATCTCGATCGCGAATTGGCTATCCAGCATCGCGGTGCCGCAAGATTGTTGCGCGATGCCAATCGCGAGTCGGTCGAGGAAGCACCGCCCATTGATTGGGAACCGTATACTTCGGATCAATTGGCGGAACAGGTCGGAGAAATCTTTGCTCCGGAGAATTCGGCGGAATTTCTCCCTTGCCTCTCTCAAGCGCGTCGTGAACCGGGCGTTTTTGACCCGACCGACGGGCCGGACAGGCCCGACGCGCAAGAGAGGACCGAAGTGATTGTTGTTTCCGGACTTCCCCGTACCGGCACTTCATTAATCATGCAAATGTTGAAAGCGGGCGGGGTCGAATTGTGGTCCGACGGTGCGCGCAAGCCCGACCAGAACAATCCCAAAGGTTATTACGAAGCCGATGCGGTCAAGCGGCTGCACACCAGCAATGTCTGGGTTTCCGATTGCGCGGGAAAAGCCTTGAAGGTCGTCGCCCCGCTCGTCCCGTGGCTCCCCCAGAATTGCCGGTACAAGGTCATTTTCATGCGCCGGGCTATGGAGGAAGTGATTGGCTCGCAAACCGATATGCTGGCGGAAATGGGTCAGGACGCCGCAAATGCTCCGGAAGAGGGACAATTGGCCCGTGTCTTTTCGCAGCAGGCATGGCTTGCCGTCAACTTGTTGACCCTTTACGAGAATCCGGTGCTGCGGCTTGCCTATGACGACGTCGTGAGCGACCCGATGGGAACGGCGTCGCGGATCGCCGAATTTCTGGAGATTTCCATGGATCTCGAGGCAATGGCCGCCGCCGTCGACCCCTCCCTGTCGCGGCAAAAGTCGAAAATCGCGTCGTTATGACTTCGTGGTGCGAACTGCCAGTTCGCCTTGCAAGAAGGGCCTGATGCGTCGTGCCTTTTCCACGGATTTCGGGGTTTTTGGAAAAGTCGCTTTTTTCATAAATACTGGTTTAAGCCCCTTGATACTTCAAACCCGCAGGTTCTAATGGTTTGATCGATTCCGCTGTGTCCCTTCAAACACAAATTGTTTGACGTGCATTTTGGATTCCGACTCGATTCGGGTTTTGCGTTATTTCCTCGTTTTTCTTCAAAGGAATTATCACCATGGTCAGCAAAAAAACTTTGGCCAAGACTGCCGCAATCTCTTTTGGCGCGGCGATGACTTCGATGTACTCCGCGCCGGAATTGATGGCCGACATTGTAGGTATCGGGTTCACGCCGAACCCGGTTCCATTTGGAAGCGGTTCGACCGTCAGCATGGGCACGACCAATGGCAACATTGGCAGCTTTTTCCAGTGGAATGACGGCATCGGCAAG
>JBGTFW010000093.1:0-32467 GCA_041747075.1 Pirellulaceae bacterium | reverse complement strand
AGGCCGGTGCGCGGGCGAACCGCCCCCGCCAGCGCGTCGAGCGGTGCAAGCTGAGTGCGAAGTTGTTCCACGCGACGCGCAAGCGATTCATCCTCGCGCACCTGCATATCGATCCGGTCCTGGTCGTCGGGGTCCAGACCGCCCAGCGTGTAGGCCAGCAAGTCTTGGTCGTTTGCTCGGTTCACGGTGTCATCTTATCCGGTTTCGTTGTTCATTTCACTCCATTGCTCGACAAGTTTTGCAATGGCCGCGTGCATCCGGCTCTTTACGGTGCCGACAGGTATCTGCAGCACTTCGGCGGCCTCACGGTACTTCATTCCCTGGTAGTAAACCAGTTGAATGATGGCGTTCATCGATTCCGGGAGCGAATCGAGCGTGGCACGAACCTTTCGAGCACGCTCCTCGTTCTCCGCGCGGAGATCTGGCCCATCCTCCTCGCTCACCAGCAAGCTCGCCAGTTGGCCCGCCTCGTTTCCCTGATCGTCGAGACTGGTCCCGTCGAGCGACAACATGCGATGCCGCCGGTTGCGGCGTCGCGCGTCAATCGCCTGGTTGGTCGCGACGGCATACAGCCACGGACGAAAACGCCGGCCGGAATGGAACTGGTCGCACTTCAAATGGACTTGCAAAAAGGCCGCCTGAAAAACGTCCTCGGCCAGTGCCGCGTCACCCAAATAGCGGCGCAGGTAGGCGTACAATTCCCGCTCGTAGCGGTAGACCAGTTGCGCAAACAACTCCCGGTCACCAGTCTGGCGATATTGCAGCAGGAGTTGTTCGTCGGTCAACGGATTTTCCTTGGCCAGTAGCTGACGCCGGGAATTGTAGTGCAAATCGGCAACGGATGCTCGCATAATTGTGTACGCAACGGTTGGCGGCCCGGTTTGAAAAAACCGTGAAAGGGGGGACTTTTCACGGTGTTTTTGCCCTCGGACCTGCCCGGCGCGTCTCCCTTTGATTGCTGGTTTCCTGGAATTTGCCATCCACTGCACTGCTTATCGCAGGCGGCTCGACAAGTCTGGTCCAGGCGTCCAGATTTTTTTCCCGTGCCGCGTCCCGCGGAAGCCCGACCTTCGGGAGTGCTTTGCAAACTCCGTGCCACGACCGCTTCCTTTGACTCGAACGCGGTTATCGCTGGCGACAAGTTCAGGACGCCCCGGTTTTTGCCGTGATTATGCGTGACGGCACGCGCGCCGTCAGAACGTGCTTGCACGTCCATGCAGCCTTCCAGGAATTACAAGTCATTTGAAAAATCAGCCGAAGGCGACTTTCGTTTAATTCCTGTCACTTGATTAGCGAAATGCGCGGAGCGCCGCGGCGTCGCTCAACATCAGTCCACGACAATTCATGCCGGGCGTTGTAGAATTGCGAAATCCGTTCCGGCGTCTGTACATCCTTCGGATTGCAATATGGCCCTTTGGAAACCGTTTTCAAGAAAAGTCGCTTCGCCGGAACTGCAGGCACCGCCAGTCGAGGTCCCTTCCGACGAAACCGCTGAGACGCCAGGTGCACCCAGGAAAAGTGTGTTCGGACGATTCAAGCAGGCGGTCAAGAAAACGGTTGCCGTCCTCAACACCGATATTCGCGACCTCGTCGGCGCGGAGGGCCGACTGGTCGACGACGAGTTTCTGGAAGAGCTGTACGCCCACCTCGTCAAGACGGACATGGGCGCGGGGCCCGCCGGCGAGGTTCGTGACGCGGTTGCCCGGAAACATCGCGCGCGGAAGGTAACGATGGAACAATTGGCGGAGTCCGCCCGCGAGGTCATTCGCGAGATTATGGCCCAGGAGAGTTCCGATCTTCGGTTCGCCTCCGCCGGGCCGACGGTCGTCATGGTCGTCGGCGTCAATGGTTCCGGCAAGACAACGTCGATCGCCAAGCTTGCGTGGATGTTCAAGCGCGAGGGAAAGTCGGTTGTCCTTGGTGCGGGCGACACGTTTCGCGCGGCGGCGGTCGAACAGCTTGAAATCTGGGCTGACCGGCTCGACGTCGAATTTGTATCGGGCAAGTCGGGTGGCGATCCGGCATCGGTCGCCTTCAAGGCCGCCGAACGGGCGCTCACAGCGAACGCTGACGTGTGCATTATCGACACGGCGGGGCGGCTGCAAACACAGACGAACCTGATGGACCAGCTTGGGAAGATTCGCCGCGTCACGTCCAAGGTAATCGAAGACGCGCCCCACGAAGTCCTTCTCGTCCTCGATGCAACGGCGGGACAAAACGCGCTCAGCCAGGCAAAGGGCTTCTCCGAAGCCGCCGGGTGTACCGGTATCATCCTTGCCAAGCTCGACGGGACAGCCAAGGGGGGCGTGGCGATCCCCATTCGCCAGGAATTTGGAATACCGGTCAAGTTCATCGGACTCGGAGAAACGCCCGACGCCCTCGCGCAGTTCGACGTCAATCATTACGTCAATGCACTTTTTGATCTGGAGTGAACGCGCGCTATCACCCGCGGCAAAGACCTGATGAAACTGATCATTGCCATCATTCAGCCTCATCGCCTGGAATCAGTCCGCGCGGCGCTGTCGGAGGTCGAGGTCTTTCGCCTCACCATCATGGATTGTCAGGGTTTTGGCCAGCAACGCGGCAAGGCGGAACTAACCATCACCGACGACTATCTGACCAATTTGCGCCGCAAGGTCCAGTTGCAGATCGCGGTCAATGAGGCCTTTGTCGAGCCGACGATCGAGGCGATCCAGCGCGGCGGCCGCAGTGGCGAGTCGGGCGAGATTGGCGATGGCAAGATTTTCGTATTGCCGCTGGAGGAGTGCATACGCATTCGCACCGGGGAACGCGGCCCGGAAGCGATTTGAGATTCGGACAGGTCGGACAAGTCGGACAGCTCCGACGGATCGGACAGGTCCGACGGGTCCGACAGGTCGGACGGATTGGGGTTTTTCCCGCTAGAAATTCTTGCCCAGCCCCCGCGTCAGCGCCATGAACGCTGATTCAAGATTGACCTCCTCCTCGCGCAACAGGCGAATCTGGTGACCCGCTTCCACCAGCCACGTCGCGATCATCGACCAGTCCTCGACGTTCTCGCGCAACGTCGCCATCAGGAACCCGTCACCGCGCCCGACCGACTCGACAATCTCCATGCCCTCGAGCAGTTGGGCCGCGGAGTCTTCGTCGGTCGTGACGCCAATTTGCAGGACGACGCGCTGGCGAACTTGCCGCATCACTTCGGTGACGGTCGCCGAGACGCTCATCACGCCGCGATCGATGATCCCCACCTTGTTACAGACGTCGGCGAGTTCGGGAAGGATATGGCTGGAGACGATAATCGTCTTGCCCATCTGGCCAAGCCGCCTCAACAAGTTCCGCATTTCGATCCGCGCGCGGGGATCGAGTCCGCTGAGCGGCTCATCGAGGAGGAGGACCTGCGGGTCGTGGAGCAGCACGCGGGCCAGTCCCAGTCGCTGCGTCTGGCCGCGCGACAATGTATGGGCGAACGCATCGCGCTTGAAATCGAGATCGACGGTTTGCAGCATCTCGTCGCATCGTCGCCGCCGCTCGGCACCGTTGATCCGGTAGGCGGCGGCGAAGAATTCGAGATACTCGATTACCTTCATGTCGTCGTAGACGCCGAAAAAGTCCGGCATGTATCCGATAAGGCGTCGAATCTCCCTCGGGTTGTTGTAAACGGAATAGTCGCCGACATACGCCTCGCCCCACGACGGTTCCAGCAAGGTGGCGATAATCCGCATCGTCGTCGTCTTGCCCGCGCCATTGGGGCCAATGAATCCGAACAGGTCCCCCTTGTCGAGACTGAGATCGATCGACTTGATGGCGAACAGGTCGCCGTATTTCTTGGTCAGGTTTTCGGTCTTCAGCACGACGTGGGTATCTCCGATCCGCTCCGCGGATTCAATTTCGTTTTGCCCGAGGCTGGACGGGGTAAACGACGCGAACCATCGTGACCGACTGGTCGTACCGCTCGATCCGCTCCCCGTTAACGAGCAACGGCGTCGTCGATGCGTCAATTCTGCCGACCAGAATCGCACCCCCCATGTCAAGCGCCGAACTCATGTCGAGCCAGCGTTGGTAATCGTTTGTCAAGGTCGTCCAGGTCTCCCCCCCGATCGTCTCATAAAACATCATTGCATTGAGAATTCGCCCGACATCGGTGCCCGTAGCGTCCCACGGCAACACGACCTCCTGACCGTTCCGTTCGCGGCGTCGGGTAAACGGCGCGCGAATGGTTTGTTCCCGCATGTCGTCTTCCACGACAATCGTCTCGCCCGGTTCCAGTGTGCGCTCAAGCAAATACGCCCAGTCGCCATACAGCAAAATGCATTCCTTCAAGCGAACGTTGAGCGGGTTGGTAACGGTTCCCAGAACCGCATCGGTCGTCGGACTTTGACGGAGCCGAGACGTGGGGCGCGGATCGAGACTGCCCGACCACCGCAAGACGAGGGCGCGAGTCGCCGCGCTTTGAACCGGTAGCGACTCAATCCGGCTCGTCCCCTCAATGTTTTCAATTTGATAGTCGCGCCGATAGAGTCCCAAATCGTTTCGCGAACGCATTCCCCCCAGTCCGTTTCCGGGCAAGCCCTGCCAGCTCAGCCATGCGTCGTCGAGACGCCCGGCGAGCGCACTGGTTTCACCCGGAGCGACATTTACCGTCGAAGTGGCGGGACTGTAGACATGGGTCCAGACCGTGCCCCGTACCATGCCGCTCGCCGCGTCGATGTCGACAACTTCCGCCTGATTGAACTCGAGGCGATGCGATTTAGTACTTGAAACCAGCGCCACCGCAAGCCCGCAGAATCCGATCGCAATCAAGGGAAAGGTGATCCACGTCCATTCCATCCGCCCGACAACGCGGCGAAGGAAAAAATAGTCCGCCGGTCCAATCAGCAAGATAAACAGCGCGACGAGCAAGGCAACCGCCGTGAACGTAACGAATAAAACGGACCGGTACCGGTCCAGCGCCGCGCGCAACTGCCCGCTCAGGTCGCCGTAGCCATTGTGCGTGACGCGACCCGATCGAACGACGCGCCCGTCGTCGGTGGAGGTTTCGCGCAGCCGCAGCGCCCGTCCCAGCAATTTGTGCCTGCCAGGCCATTCCGCAACGGGTGCCTCCAAAACGTCAACCGCAAGAACGGAAACCGTCCCCATTCCAAATGGCCGATGCATGAGCACCGGGTATTGTTCCAGTTCCAAATCGACCTGCCATCCGTCAGGTGAAAACCGCGCCACGGTCAACTTGTGCGTTGCATCGGCAAGCTGCTCATTGGCACCAGTAAACAATTCGAGAGGGCCGGTTCGCGCCGTTTCCACGGTTCCATTAAGTGACGGTGCACCGAGCGTTTCCAGGCTGGCACCATCGCGAAACCAGGCGGGTGCATTTGGTCCGCAGCTCAGCAGCGCCCGACCGCCGAGGCGAATCCACTGGGCGAGGCCATCGAGCGCCTCGTTTGACAACGGCAACCCCTCCGGATTCCGCGTTAGCACAAGAAGATGGTCGAGCGAGTCGTACCCAATCCATTGGTCGGGAAAAAACTGTGATTCCCCGGAGACGGCGGTCGCCCTTTCGGTTCCCGCTTCACCGGGAAGGGGGGGCAAGGCCTCACTGCCGACGGTACCCACCACCAGCGTAAGACGTGTCGTCGCCGGCAAAAATTCGTGATTGGCGGCTAGTTCAATCGAACTGAATCGCCGTTGTGCAAGCCGTCGTCCCTCGCCGTCGGAGACTTCGACCTGCACGGGGCCAGCCCTTCCGATCTTGATCAGTCCCGTCAACGGCGCCCCCGCCGCGTCGCTCCCATCGATTCCCGTCGACCATCGGTAACTCACGGGAACCGCGTCGCCGTCGAGCACCTGAACGGCGACCGATAGTTCACTTTGCCGCGAACCGTTCCATCCGATTGCAATCGGCAGCCAGCGGCCGAGAAGGATTTTTCCGTCAAAGCCAATCGAAACCGAAGTGATGTCGCTTGAAGAATCCTCTACGGATTGAATCGGCTCGGCAACGGCCCGGCCCGCAACGACCGAGATCGCCAAAGCGAGAACGATGAAAGCTCGAAACTCGGAGGGGAAACAGCGTCCTGGAAAGACGCTGCTGCGTGGGCCGTCACGTGGGCCGTCACGTGGGCTGTCACGCAGGCTGTCACGTAGCCGAGTCTCTCCGAGACTCGGACCGCGGAACAGCGTCCTGGAAAGACGCTGCCACATGGGCTGCCACGTAGCCGAGTCTCTCCGAGACTCGGATCGTAAAACCAAATCGCGAAGCGAACCTTGTTCGGAAATGACCGGCATGAAAGACAACAAGGCTAAACTTACCTGGGGACAATCGATCGGGGACGAGCGCGCCGAACAACGACTGCCGCGGCACGGGCGGGAGAAGCCGATGATAATCCAGTCAATCGACTTTTTCCATCAGTCAAGGTTTTCCGGCGTCCGGACAATTGCAGACGAGCAATCCGCATCCGGGGCACCCGTCACCATACCTGGCGGCGAGCGCGGCACTCAGGTCCACACCCGCCACATTGGCGATCGTCGCCAGCCACGCGAGCACGTCGGCGAACTCCTCGCTGAGATTCTCCCGGTCGGCGAGCCGCAACGCGGCGGCCAGCTCCCCGACTTCCTCGATCAGCCACATGAACGTACCATCGACGCCTCGCGCAACGTCCTTGTCGTAATACATGCGACGGATCAATTGCTGGAAATCAGCGAGCGATATATCGGCCGGCGGTTCAGTCATGGAACTCCGCGAATTCGTCGGTCATGGTACAATGTGCTTTGGTTAAATCCTACACGAAACCAGTTTTCCGCGAAGTCAACAACTGACCCATGCCTCGACGAATCGCGATTGCCAGCGTCGATGACATTCCGCCAGGCGAGGGACGCGCGGTGGAAGCCGACGACCGGATCGTCGCGGTCTTTAACGTCGACGGTCAATTTTACGCGATCGATGACGCCTGTCCGCACATGGGCGCAAGCCTTGCCGAGGGTCATCTGGAAGGCTGCGTCGTCACATGTCCACTGCATGCCTGGCGGTTTGACATTCGCGACGGCTCGTGGTGCGACAATCCGCGCGTGAAAACGGACTCCTGGCCGATTTCGGTCGAAGGGAACGAAGTGTACATCACGCTCCCCGACGACGAATGACGAGCGTCCGATCGTTCTGGTCACGCGACAATTAAGGGCGTTTACACCTTCCGCGACTGGTCAAAAACCGGCTTAATTCACGAGTCGCCGTAGGCAGCATCCACCATTCCGCGGATAATGGAATCAGCCTATGGGACGACTCAAGTCACTTAACGGAATTCTCATGCTGCTGGTCGCGGCGGCGGTCGGGGTTGCGCTGATTTGGCTTCCAGGCTGGATCGTCCAGCAATATGAGCGGGCCAACATGCTCGGCTCGATCTGGGGGACGTTGTACCTGGCGTTTGTCGGGACGGGTGCGCTGCTCGTCGCCGGCAGTTTCGGCTGGATCATCTGGCGGCTGTGGGGGCGAAAGGTCGCCAGGCTCGCCCGCCGCCGCCAGCAGGAAAAGGCACCCAGCCGTTTATCAGCCGACCAGATGGACCGCGAGATTGACGAGAACCTTCAGTCGGTCGACCAGCTCGGTGACGGCCCCGGCGTGCAACGTGAACTTGAGCCGCTCGTTCATCGCGTCCACCACAAACGCGAGCAGCAGACACTCGAGATCGTCGCATTCGGAACGATCTCAAGCGGAAAATCGTCGGTCCTCAATTTGCTGGCGGGTCGCGACGTATTCTCCACGCATGTCCGTGGCGGCACGACGATCCAGCGAAACGAAATCCCCTGGCCAGGAATGGACCGGGTCGTCCTTGTCGATACGCCGGGTCTCGGCGAGATTGACGGTGCCGTTCACGTCAACATCTCGGCCGACGCCGCGCGCGACGCCGACCTGGTGCTGCTGGTCGTCGACGGACCGCTGCGGGCCAGCGAATTCGAGCTGCTCAAACAACTGGGGGAAATGGAAAAGCGCGTTCTTGTCTGTCTCAACAAGACCGACTGGTACACCGAGGACGACCGGGGAAAACTGATCGGCCAGCTTCAGCGACAAACGTCCGGCGTCGTCAACGCACGCGACATCATCGCGCTGCAGGCCCAGGCGGGATTTCGCGTTCGCCACACCGTGCTCGCCGACGGGACTCAATCGAGCGAGCGGGTCGAAGTGCCGCCAGACATTGAGCCACTTGCCATGCGGCTCACCGGTGTGATTGACCATGACGGCAAGCGGCTGATTATGGCCAACTTGCTGCTCCAGTCGCGGGGACTGGTCGAAAAGGCTCGCGCGCGAGTCCGCCAGTCGATCGACGAACGCGCCTGGAAAGTCGTGGACCGGTACATGTGGGGTGCCGGTGGCGCGGCAGCCGTTGTTCCCTTTCCGCTCGTCGATCTGGCCGTGGGAGTCGGGATCAGCACGAAAATGATCGTCGACCTTGCCGAAATCTATCAGCAAAAGGTCGACCTGGACACCGCCTCCAGGTGGCTGGGAGAAATGGGCAAGAACCTGATCGGCGTGCTCGGTGCCAACGCGGCCGCGCCCGCCATAGCCGCGATCGTCGGTTCGATGCTGAAAACCATACCGGTCGCCGGTCATCTCGCCGGCGGCATATTGCAAGGCGCGGTCCAGGCGCTCATTACCAAGTGGATCGGCTCGGTCTTTATTGAATACTTCCGCAACGAAATGCAGACGCCCGTGGGCGGACTGACCGGACTGGCGCGGCGGCAGTGGGAGCATGTGACCCAGGTCAGCGAGCTGCGGAAACTGCTGGTGAACGCCCGCCGGAAACTGACTCAAAAGGATACTGTTTGAAGCGTGTCGACACCGACCCCCACGATCGAGGATCGAAATTACCAGGAAGCCATTACCTCGGTCACCAATACGCTTGCGCGACTTCGCGGCTGTCCACCCGCGGAGCTTGAACACTTGCAAAACGACATCTCGCAACTCAACGAGATGTACCAAAAGGTAACGAAAGGCCGCGTTGAGATCGTCGTTTTTGGCGAGATCAGCACCGGCAAATCGGCGCTGATCAACGCGCTGGTCGGACGTGCCGTTGCCGAAGTCGATGTGCAGGGCGGCTGGACCAAACAGGTCTGGGGTACGACGTGGGACGGATGTGGCTACCGCGTTCCCGGACTCGATCGCAGCGAAGTCGTCCTGATCGACACGCCCGGCATCAATGAAATCGGCGGGGCGAATCGCGCTGAACTCGCCGAGACGACCGCGCGCCGCGCCGACCTGATCATCTTTGTCACCGACTCCGATTTGAATGAGACCGAGTTCCTCGCGCTCGTCGAGCTCGCCTCGGTCCAGAAGCCGATTATTCTGGTCTTTAACAAGATCGACCTGTATACCGACGTGCAGCAACGCGAACTTCACGACGTCCTCCGTGAACGCGTCACGGACATTATTCCCGATCAGAACATTGTGATGACGATGGCCGACCCGCGGCCGGTCGAATACGTCATTCACGGCGCCGACCGATCGACGCGGACCGAGTGGAAACGCCCCGAACCCGACGTGGAACCGCTTAAGACGCTGATCCTTGAAACGCTGGAACGCGAGGGGCTGGACCTTATCGCACTGAACGCCGCGATGTACGCCGCTGACAAGAGCGACCGGATTTCATCAATGCGCGTGCGAATGCGAAGCCGCCGCGCCGAGCAAGTCGTCTGGACGCTCGCCACGACCAAGGCGGTCGTCGTCGCGGTCAATCCCCTGCCCGGCGTTGACATTCTCAGCGGAATGGCCGTCGACGCCGTGATGATCTCGACGCTCTCGCGCGTCTACGGACTGAATTTCTCGGTGAACCAGGCGCGGGGACTGGCCAAGGCAATCGTCAAGGCGGCGGGGATTATTGCCATCGGCGAACTTTACTCGATAGGTGCCAGTTTCTTCAAACTCATGACGGGCACATTGGGGACAGCGCTGACGATGATCCCGCAAGGTGCCGCGGCGGGATTCAGTTCCTACATCATTGGCCAGGCGGCCCGCCACTACTTTGAGCACGGCGGGTCGTGGGGCGCCGAGTCAGCCAAGTCCGTAGTCCGCCGCATCCTCGATGAAACCGATCGCGACTCGATTCTTGAGCACCTCAAGGACGAGATTCGCGGCCGCCTCACCTGGAACCGCCACGCCAAAACCGCCTGAATTGCCACGTAGCCGAGTCTCTCCGAGACTCGGACCCCGACTCCGATTCTCCGAGACTCGGACTCGCCAATTCGGACTGCGGATCAGCGTCTCGGCGAGACGCCCCGACGAAAACCGGCGGGAGTCGTCACGCATTTTCACCTGACGAATCGAGCGGGATTTTTCGTGAATCTTCGCCGGTAATCAACCTGGCACAACGGCGGCGGCTGAAAAACGTCCAGGCCCATTGCATCATCACCATCAGCCGGTTCTGGAACTGCGTGATCTCGCGCAAGTGAATCAGCCCCCAAACCAGCCACGCGGGAAAACCCGATAAATGCCGCTTGCCAATCACGGCAATCGCGTGATACCGTCCGATGACCGCCATACTCCCGCGGTTTCGGTAGACGAACGGCTCGTCGACCGGGCGGCTGCGCATCCGGGCGCGGATCGCTCGCGCGGCATATTGGCCCTGCTGCATGGCGACCGGTGCCATACCGGGCAACGGCTCTCCTGAGCGATCCAGACAACAAGCCGCGTCGCCGATCACGAAAACATTGCCGTTTCCGGGCACATTGAGCCGTTCATCGACCTGGATTCTGCCGGACTTGTCCACCGTCGCACCGGTTTCGCCAGCCAACTTGCCGACCAGGGAGGAAGCCGCGACACCCGCCGCCCAGATCACCGTCCGCGTCTCAAGCTTTTCCGATTGCTCCGCCGATTTCAGGATCAGATGATCACTCGCCACGTGCGTCACCAGCGTGTCGAGAAGCAACTCGACCTCCAACCGATGCAGCGCCTCGGCGGCCCGCTGACTCAGGTCATCGGGAAAGGACGAGAGGACGCGCGATCCGGCTTCGATCAGGGTGACCCGCGCGTCAGCCGGATCGATGCGCCGAAAGTCATGACGAAGCGTATGGCGGGCGATTTCCGAAATCGCACCGGCCATCTCGACACCCGTCGGGCCGGCTCCAATGACGGCGAAGGTCAGCAGGGCGCGTTGCCGCAACGGATTGTTCTCGCGTTCGGCTTCCTCGAAACTGGTGAGAATCCGCCGCCTGATTTCGGTTGCCTGTTCGATCGTCTTGAGACCGGGCGCGTGCGGCTCCCATTCATCGTGGCCGAAATAGCTGTGCGAGGCACCGCAGGCAAGGATGAGGTAATCAAAAGGCACTTCACTCTTGTCGGTCAAAACGACTTGCCGCGTGACGTCAAAGTCCCGGACATCCGACATGAGCACCGTGCAGTTGCGATGGTGCCTCAGCAGCAGTCGCAATGGCGACGCGATATTGGCCGGAGAAAGCTCGCCCGTCGCCACCTGGTAAAGAAGCGGCTGAAAAAGATGAAAATTCCGTCGATCGAGCAAGGTCACGTCGGCCCTCGCCCGCTTCAAGGCCCGCGCGGCCCGCAGTCCACCAAATCCTCCTCCCACAATCACAATTCTTGAACGCACGGGAAACTCCGCCTCACTCCGCGGAAAGTTCCAGATAAATCGACGCGTCTCCGGACGTCAGATGCAATATCTCGCGGTCCGGCACGCCAAGCTGATCCAGCGGCAATTCCGCAAGGGCTGAATCGACATCGATCATGTGTTGCATGCGCGAAACCATTGGCTCGCCGCAATTCTCGCAATCGGCTTCGACGGCGGAAACGGCGGGATGGGCGCGCATTATCGTTTTTCCCGTCTGACAAGCTTCGCAATGCACTTCCGTCACGAGGTCGCGATCGAGTTCAAGCGTATCGACACCAATTTCGCGATCGGCCCATAACCAGTCGCGGACTTCTTCAAGGCTCTTGCCCCGGACAAGCGGCGTTTTCACGATCGGTTCCCAGGTTTCGTGACTGAGACAATCCTCGCGGTGCTGGAATTGCGTCTTGTAGAACTGGTTGGCGACGCCGTTAAAGACCAGTGCCGAACCGGCGTCGACCGGCATTCCGTGCAACAGCTTGAGAGCCTCCTGGACTTGCAGGCCGCCGATGATCGAAGCAACCGTGGGAGCGGTCGGGACCTTGCCCCCAAGCATCTCCTCGCGGCGAAGCAACGGGCAACTGTAACGCAACTGAATCAGCCGATAGTCGGCGTCCGTCATGCCGCACTCGTAACAGGCACCGTCAGGCGGCTGAAATACCTTGGCGACGCCGTTGATTTCCTGGATGCCGCCATCGATCCACGGCCGGTTGACTTTCCAGCACATGCGATTGACCCACAGTCGCGCCTCGCGGTTGTCGAGGCAACCGATCACGAGGTCCATTTCGCGGACCAGTCCCAGCCCGACGTCAGTCAGCACGTTGCCGCGAATCGCACGCGTCGCCACATCGGGATTGAGATTCTCGACGGCGGCGACCGCCACGTCCGCCTTGGGCCGGCCCGCGTCACTGGCGCGAAAGAGCACGCTTCGGGAAAGGTTTGAGTTCTCCACGTTATCGAAATCGATCACCGTCACGTGACCGATGCCGACCAGCGCGAGGTTCTTCAGAACTTCGTTGCCCAGCGCCCCCGCGCCGACGACCAGGACGCGCGCCTCGCGCAATCGACGCTGGTCCCACCAGCCTATCAATTCGAGCCGTGCGTAGCGGTCATCATCGCTGATTCGGAAACGCGAGTCGGTCATGCCCGGGCGTTTCCTGACTTTCGTTTGGCACTCGCCGGAATGAGGAGGAATCCGGTATTGACCAGCTCGCCTCCTTGCCACTGAAAGAACCCGAACTCCCCTTTTTTCGGATCGACGACCAACGCGATGTGCCACGGGCAACTGAAAAAGTGACGGTGAATGAACTCGTCGTGCCGCGACAGAAAGATTCCGAAGCCTGGATGGGTATGGTGCCAGCCAACGATTTGCGATTCGGGAAACTGTTCGGAAATCTCGCGATGCAGTCTCGACCAGGTCTCGTGGGTGAACGTCAGCGAATCAATGGCACTGCCGGTTGACGTGGCAGGCAGAAAACTGCTGACGTCGAGAAAGTCCCTCTCCATTCGTTTGTCCCGGCACCGGCACCCAATGAGAAAGCCGCCTGTTTCGACGTCCGGAGACTCTTCGGAGTATTCAAGAATACGGTCGAGAATCGCCTCGTGAAGGCAAATGATCGGGCATTCGCGACCGAGAACGCCAATGGAGAGAGCCGAGCGCCGGCCTGAAAGCGCCGGAAGCGGACGCGACCACACTGCACCAGTCGCCAAGTCAGTCGCAGCCGCGGTCATCGTCTCCATGTTCATCGCAACCGAGTTCATCGCAACCAGCCACCGAGCCTGAATTCTGCTCCCTCTCCCCCGGCTTTGGGGGGAGAGGGCTGGGTTGAAGGGTTGAAGGGTGAAGGGTGAGGGGTGAGGGAGTGAGCACCAGCCGTGTTCCGATGTAGCGCCCATGGTACACAAGCGCGGTGCGGCTGAGGATCGTGCGTTAACTATCCAAAAACAATATCTCGTCGCAATCGCGAACGAGCTCGCCGTCCACGACTTCGATCGGATCGCTCGATCGTGTTGCAAAAAGGGGTGGCCGGCCGACCGGCCCGCGACGCGCGACGTCGAGAATGACTGGCGGCCGTGCATTGCCGGCAACCTGCGCGGTCACAATCTCCGAGGTCTCGCCGGAAACGCGATTGCGCAACGGGCGATCGTCGAGGGGCAGTCGAAAATCACGCTGGTCCCGCGCCCACAAGGCCGCTTCGCGATTGTAGGGACTTTGAACGTCGTAGTTGCGGTAGCGGATCATGTCCCACAACATGACGGCCAGTTCGTCGAGCCGCAGGCTGGGAACCCAGTGCGTGCCGTAACCGCCGAGGCAAACAATTCCACTGGACGAAATGTTCGGGTGAAAGACGGGCGTTTGCCAGTTGAGGCCTGGCATCATCCGCGGATAGGCCGCGCCAAGTTCAATGACAATTTCATGGTAGTCGCGAAGGGCAACGGTGCGACGCGGGGTCTTCCAGGTGCCCGGACCGCTGAAACAAAACCGGTAGGATTCGGGGACCGGTCCGAGGGCATGAAATTCAAAGATCGTGCTTTCGGCCGCCAGCTTCTGGATTCCGCGAAAATCCGCTTCGAGACGCCGCGTGCGCGGAGACTTCTTCATGGCCGTGTCCCTCACTGGTTAACCCGCCACAATTTCAGGATACACAATGAGATGGTCGCCGTCGCGAACAAGGGCCTCCACGAGCGTCTGGTCCTCGCGGAGGCGCCGCCCACCTTCCTTGTGGTCAAGGCTGTAGCTCATCGGCTGGCCGTCCGGTCCGACGACCGGCAAATTCATCTTGGTGATGATGTTGGGGAGGATTCGCTTGACCGTCACCGTATCGGCCACGACCGCCTCGACCGACTTGGCCCCGGTCTGGTCGAGAAAGATGACCTGCGTTCCTTGCCGCTCCGACGTCGCATTGCCACTCATAAGGAATCCTCACTCCGCACTCGGTTTACGCCAGCTATTCTTCGCGGGTTCACTGGAAGGACCCGGGCGTCTGGCCGTCTGTTCGTTTGTTCCGGTTCAATATTAGCGAAAACCGGATTTTGGACAATGAAATAACCAAAAACAAGATAAAAACAGGGTTTTTCGGCGTGCCGGCGGCGAACCTCTTTCACCAAAAGGCTCGTTTCTTGCCGCTTGTCGTGTGACGCAGTCGCTGCACGAAAGTTCGCCATCGAAACAAACTGCCTCAGCGTGTCTTCCGAATAAAAGCGGACGGATCCATCACAGTGGGCGATGTTACTACCCCCACGATGAAACGAAAACGGGCTAGTGCTGTTTTCAACATTAATCGCGCGACTTGTCGGTGTTGCAACGTATTTGCGGCGCGCCAGACGCCTTCCCTGAATTCCCGCTGCAAAAGTCGCTTGCCAGCAGCCCGTAGAACTCGGCGTCCTCGAAGACGCCCCATTTCTTGATGTGCTCGCGAAAGTGCCCCTCGCGTTGCATGCCGATTTTTTCCAGTACCCGGCCCGAAGCCCGGTTGCGGCTCATGTGGTGGGCATGAATCCGGTTCAGCCCAAGGTCCTCGAATCCGAATGCAACGATCCGCAATCCCGCCTCGGAACAGACACCCTGGCCCCAGCACGAGGCATCGACCCAGTATCCCAGTTCGGCGTTTTCGTTGACCTCGTCGATATGCAATCCGATCGCACCGATCGGAGTCTCCGGCCGCTCGCGCCAACAAATTGCAAACACGGCACTCTTGCCCGTCCGCCAGGAGTCGCCGTGCGTCCCGATCCAGATGGTCGCGGCTCCGGGCGGATAGGGGTACTCGAACGATCGCGTGTTGGCGGCGATATCCCGGCACTCAAGAATCTTTTCGACCGACGCCGGGTCGGTTGCGGAATTGAACGGGCGAAGGATCAACCGGATCGTAAGCAATTCTGGCTGGGGGAGGGTCTGGTCGCCCGCATCGGGATCGCCATGGATTTCCGTTGAAGAATTCATTTCCGTTGAAGAATTCAATTGACAAGCACCCTTGTTCGAAGTTCCGACGACCTGTTGGAAGAGACGGGTCGCAGCGATTGGTTCGGTTATCTGGACGAGCCGGGAGGGCCGCCTGCATCTCGTCCGTCACGCGGCGGGACGGCGTCCAAACGTAACCTACTTTTTTACAGCGGATCACTCGATGACGCCACAAGCGATCCGCCCGGAATCCGTCACGAGAATCCCCAAACCTGGTGGCCATGCATGGGAATCCTTCAGCAGTTTTTTCAAAACGTATTCCAGCAGTCGCCGTTTTACCAGGACTACGCGGCGACACGCCTGGCGAAGCCTCACGAAGACCTCGAGGCTCACCTGGCGATCGCCACCTATGGCGATTTCCGCCTCACCGACGCGGTGCGCCCTTCGCTGGCCGTTGCGGTTGAACCCCGGCAAGGTTACCGGCACGACGTCTACCGCGACGAGGACTCCGGCAAGGAAATTCCGGTCATCATGGCGGCCGCGTCGCAGGAAGTCCTCTTCGGTCTCTTCATGCAACTGGTCAGCCGGCTCGGTCAATCAGTCGATGTCGTCCTCGAGTCGAGCCACGATCATACCAACAGCGGGCACGTCGATTTTTACCGCGAGCAGATCGATATGCCGGTGCTCGGCAGTGCGCTGTGGGACTATGAAGAACTGTTGCTTAATGATGGTTGCACGGGAATCGCGGTTCTCAACCCGGCGACTCCGCAGGAAGTGCAGTTCGACGAGCACAAGCTGTTGATTGTCTACGGCAGTCCGCTCGAGCCGTTCGAGTACATCCTCGAGGAAAACGGCGTGCCCTGCATCCCCGACCTCGCGTTCATCACCGAGGCGGAACACGTACACACATCGAGCGAGGATTTGCACCGCCAGTTCGACCGCCTCCGTAACCAGCTCGGCATCGACGCCGATTTTGGCAGCATCTGCTAGCTGGAAAGCGCCACTTTGGTTGCCAATACAAGCACGAAGCGCAAGCGAGTGAGTGGGTTACGCCGAAACACACTCGCTCGCGCGTCGTGCTTGTATTCTCGCGGATTTCCACGAAAGTGGCGCTGTCCAGCTGTTCGGGATCATTGGCCATCCAGCCACTATCTTTACAAACGACATAGTCCTCGCGGCGAGGCCAAAAAAAACCGCCGACCGGGCAAAGCCGGTCAATTTCCCCGAAAATCGCCCTGGAAAGCGTATCCCGGATGCCCGCCATCTTGCGGACAACCGTGCGCGTTCCCAGGCCAAGGATCACGGCAATTTCGTCGTTGCTGTAACCCGCCTGCCGTCAACGACCGGCCGCCAGCATCTCCTCAACGTATTTCGGCAGCATGGCGCGCCACGTGACCCAGTCGTGAATCCACGACTCGTCCCACAAATCGACGCGGTTGGGAATTCCCTTGCCGCCCAGGGCATGGGCGACTTTCCACGACTCCGCCGGGTCTTCATTTTTGCCCTGGCCGGTCGGGATTACGATCATCCGGCTGCGCAGGCGGTCGAGGTGCGGACCTTCCGGCAAGCTGGGAACGAACATGAGCGGCGAGTGATGATAAAAGTCGTCGAACCACGCACCCCCCAGCCATTTTTGCACGTCGTAGGTTCCACTCATGCAGATCGCGCGCGAGAAGACGTCCGGATGTCGGCAAATCGAGATCAAGGCATTGAGCGCGCCGATCGAGGCACCTGACGTCATGATCTCAATCGTCTCATTGTGACAATCGGCGCGAACAAGCGGCACCAGTTCGTGTCGAATAAAGTCATCGTATTGGCGGTGTGTCCGCACGCATTGGGCGACGTTCTGGCTGGTCAGCCAGGCCCGCCCGTTGAGACTGTCGACCGAGTAGACCTTCAGTCTCCCGTCATGAATGAAGGGCTCGAGCACCTTGATAAGGAAAAACCGTTCGACTTCCTCGGCGTCCCCGCCGGCAGTGGGAAACAACAGCAACGGCGCGCCAAAATGCCCCCACCGAACGACATCCAGCTCGTCACCGAGGCGGTGCGAATACCAGCGCGTTTTTTGCTTCATCGCCTGCGTGGCGGGGTCGATGTATTCGGGCACGGCGGGTCGAGGAACAGGACCAGGGAATGGCGTCAGGAAAACTACCATTCTAGTCCGTGATCGGCCCGATTCCAGTCGCACTTGCGACCGTGGAATAACAGCTTGCTGTCAAGTTTCAGGCTTGGAGCGACCGCTTCACACCTGCGAGATTGGCAGGAACCGGTTGGGCGCGGTGAGGACCATCAGGGCGCAGGAAGTGCTGAAAGTGCGGCTCGTGATGCAGTGGTGGCCGGTCCAGCTCCCGTCGCGATTCTGGACGTCACATAGCTTGTCGCGAACGTTGGGATACCAGCGGACCCAGTTCTCTCCCCCCATTTGCATCAGCATTTCCGTTAACAAGTGGAATGTCAGATACTCCTCGCCGCCGGCACCGCCAAATGCGCGATTGTTCGTTTCCACCAGTGCGAGAATGTCCGACAATGCGGTCGCCGCATTCTCCTCCTTCTCGCGGCCCAGCGCGTAGAGGACGCGGAGGCCTGCCGCTGTCCCGTAAAGCCGATGATACCACGATTCGTCTCCCCAGGTCGTGCCGATCCGCGGCATCGTCTTGATGAGGTAGTCCCCTGCCCTTTCCGATGAACCCGAGACGCTGATGCCGGCGAAATTCGCGGCGCGGAGACTCACCCAACCGCAAGCGGTCGCCAGTTGTGGTGCCCAGGCGTCGGTTCCCCACGAGCCATCGCGGTGCTGGTTGTGTGAAATGTAGTTTTCAAGACGGGAAAGCGCCCGACCGCATCGATCGACGTTCGGTGCTTCACCCATCATCTGGCTGAGGCAAATCGTCGCGAAGAAATGCGTCGCATACGGACCGAGGTCTCCTTCGATCTGCGAGCTGCTGTTTTGCAGCGAGCCGCCCGTACCCATTCCCTCGACACGGCGAAGAAGAAACTCCATCAAGCCCTTTTGTCGTCGCCAGTGCTCGCCCTCGACGGGCGTTTGTCCCTGGGAAAGAAGGGCCATTCCGACGACACTCGTGCAGGCCACATCGGTCGTTGTCCCGATATCCAGTCCCGCGCCGCCGTCGTTGTTGATCGCCTTGATCAGCCACGCCGTCCCCTTGCGAATCGATTCGCGCGACGTTTTTGTAAATTCTTCCAGTTGGGTTTCATCGGAAGTCTCGGGCAGCACGAGGGGAAACGCCCCGGCGGCAGCCCGTGTGGCGGCCAAACCACCCAGTGTCAGTGCCGCGCCACCAAGGACTTGCCGGCGATTCAGGCTCATGGGTGTACTCCTTCGCAAATCAACAAATATCTGGCGGCGACTGTCCGGGATTTGTGAGCACAAGGCGCTAGCCGCCGATTCTTCGGTTACCGTCGAATCCTCAACCCATTTTAGCCCGATTCGGCGACCGGAATCAAACTCGACCAGTCAATTGTCCGGGAATTGTCCCGAAAACACGGAATTTGCTTGTATCCCGTGATCGTGGTTTTTACAATTGCCGCTTTTAAGGGAAAGGCAACCGGGACTCCATGGCACGGAAGGTTATCATCGACTGCGATATGGGCACCGACGACGCGGTCGCCTTGTGCATGGCGCTGTTTGATGACGCGCTGGACATTCTGGCGATTACGGCCACCGAAGGCTGCGTGACCGCCGACCAGTCGACGCGCAACCTGCAGGCGATTATCGGGATGCTCGACCCGCCCCGCTTTCCCCGTCTTGGCGCGGCATCGCCCGCCGAAAACGCGCCGGCGGTCAACACGACCTGGCTGTACGGGAGCGACGGTCTCGGCAACTCGGGGTTCGAGGTCTCGGAACTTCAGCACTTGTTGCCATCCGAAAAGCTGATCGTCGATTGCGTCCGAGCCCATCCCGGCGACGTAACAATTGTCTGCCTCGGTCCGATGACCAATGTCGCCCGGGCCTTTCGCCGCGACCCGCAAATCGCCGGGCAAGTCGACCGGATCGTGATGACCGGGGGTTCCCTCAACGGCGTGGGCAATATTACGGCGGCGGCGGAATTCAACTGCTTCTTCGATCCGCTCGCGGCGGAGGATGTCTTTGCGTCGCGGACGACAAAGACGCTCGTGCCGCTCGACGTCACGATGCAAGTGAAATTCGAACTGGGATTCATGGACATGTTGCCCGAGCGATATTCGCGCGTCGGCGATTTTCTCCGTCAGATTCTGCCCTTTGCCTACCGTGCGTACCGCAACCGTCTCGGTCAGGAGCATATTTACCTGAATGACGCGGTGGGCCTGCTCGCCTTGCTTGAGCCGGAGTTGTTCGAGTTCGAGTCAATGGCCGGCCGCGTCGAATCGGAAGGGCACTTGACGCGGGGCGTGACCGTTTTCGATCGCCGCGCCGTGCCGGAATGGCGCTGTAACATGGAAGTCGCGTCGTCGATTCGCTGCGAGGAGGTGATTCCTGGCATTGTGCAAAGGCTGGTCGCTGCCGGAAACGTCGCGTAGCAAGCCGTTCACTCGCTGGCGCTTCGGGCTTGCTAAAGAACCGCTTCGCTTCGTTGTTCGCCCAACCGCGCGATCGTCTCAAACTGCTTGTTGGTCACAGGCTGTACCGAGAGCCGCGAACCGCGCTGCAAGAGGACCATCCCCTCAAGCGTCTTGACTTTTTTCATTTCGTCGAGCGGAATCAGGCGATCGAACTTGCTTACGAGCTGGATGTCGACCATGAACCAGCGCGGCTCGTCCCGAGTCGCCTTTTCGTCAAAGTGATCACTCTTCCTGTCGAGCGCGGTGTGATCGGGATAGGACTCGCGAACGACACGGGCGATCCCCGCGACGCCGGGGGGCGACGTGCTCGAGTGATAGAAAAGGACCATGTCGCCCTCCTTCATCTCGTCGCGCATCAGGTTCCGCGCCTGGTAGTTGCGCACGCCATCCCAGCAAGTCGTCTGGTTGCGTTCGCGCACCAGGTCGTCAATGGAATAGCAATCCGGCTCGGACTTCACGAGCCAGTAGCGTGTGGCGGTCATCAGCTATCGCGACCGTTGGCGTAGAGGTTCCCCTTTCGAAAGGCGTCCGCCATGGCGCGGGGGACTTCCGATTCGGCCAGCACCAGTTCGGCGCGGTTGGCGGCGACTTCGGCTTTCATCTCCTGTTCGCGGGCGATCGCTTCGGCGCGACGTTTTTCCGCTTTGGCCCGTGCAACGCGCGTGTCGGCCTCGGCCTGATCCGCTTGCAGCCGCGCACCGATGTTTTCGCCCACGTCGATGTCGGCGATGTCGATCGAGACGATCTCAAAGGCCGTGTGCGCGTCGAGTCCGCGCTCAAGCACGGCGCGGGAAATGCGGTCGGGATTCTCCAGAACCTGCTGGTGCTGGTCGCTCGAGCCGATCGACGAAATAATGCTTTCGCCGACCCGCGCGATAATCGTTTCCTCGGTCGCACCGCCAATAAGCTGTTCGAGATTGGTTCGCACCGTAACGCGCGCGCGAATCTTCAGTTCGACTCCGTCCTTGGCGATCGCGCTGAGAAAACTCTTGCCGCTCCGCTGCGGATCGGGACAGTCGATGACTTTCGGATAGACGCTTGTGCGGACGGCGTCGAGCACGTCGCGACCGGCGAGGTCAATCGCTGCCGCCCGGTCGAAATCGAGATCAATTCCCGCGCGCTGCGCGGCAATGATCGCGTTGATGACCCGCATGACGTCGCCGCCCGCCAGGTAGTGAGCTTCCACCCGCGACGTGCTGATCCCGATATGCCGGTCCGTGTCCAGCCCCGCCTGGGCCGCCATGATCTTGGCCGAGACGATGACCGAAGGACGCACCTGGCGAAAGTGCATTCCGATGAGACTCATCATGTTCACGTCGGCGCTGGACATATAACCCTGAAACCAGAGCTTGCCGAACGCAATGAACGCGAGAACGATGACAAGGAGAAAAATCCCGCCAAAGATTCCCAGCCCGGCCAGAATAATTGTGCCGTATTCTTCCCAAAACGTTTCTGCGATTAGTGGCATCGTTCGTTCTCTTGCAAGGCTCACGTGTGAACGTTCAAAGGTCTCCCCATTCTAATCCATCGTCCCGCCGCACAACAGACGCGGACCGGAATTCGCGGGATATCGCGGAACCGGGAATCATCCCGCTCCCCGCCGCCATCGCCGCCCGCATTACATGCCTTCGACGAACCGCCGGACCAGGTCTTGCTCGCCCAGCTCATCGCGGCGGGCAAGCAACTGGTTGGCTCGCTCCAGCGGAAAGTCCGGCAACGCGCGACTGGCCGCTGATGATTCATACGTTTCACCCTTTAGCAAAAACGCCGCTAATCGCTCGCCATCGTGACGCCACACTTCCTCGATCCCCAGACCGGCGAAGACCCGCATCTTGAGTTCCGATGAGCGGCTGATGTCCACTTCGATCACGAGGTCCGGCGGAGGATGAATTTTCATGTCGACCTCGCTGACGCCCTGCATTTGCGCCGCGTGCTGGATATAGTACGACTCGTCCGCCTCGAACCCCTGTTGCCGCCGCGACTGCTTGAACGTCGTCGATCTGGAGCTGAGAATTTCAATGCCTTTTTGAAAGGTATACATTTCGATCATCCGGCCGATCAGGCGCGAAATGCGTTCATGACTCAAGGAAGGGGACATGATCTCAAGGTCTCCTTGATCGTACGTCAGGCGCCCGCGCGGGTTCCCGGCTTCCTCAACCAGCGCCAGGTAAATGCCCCAGGAAACGTTACCCAGCACGACTCGCTGTTCGGCGGTCGTGGTGAGATCGGGAATCATCGACATGGCAAGACTCAAAAAAACCGGGCCGGGAAAAATCCGGAAGGAGACTCGATGGACATCGATTATACCGTGCGATCGCCGGTCGACGTAGCGCGAACTGCAAGTTCGCAGGGTTGCGTCCAACAGGCAGTTCGCACCACGAGCCAGCGCGTCACTCGATCCATCCGCCGCCGAGAACGCGGTCATTGTCGTAACAAACGACCGCCTGGCCTGGGGCAACGCCCTCCACCGGTTCATCAAATTCAACCGAGAGGCGACCGCCCTCGAGCACTTCCGCGGTCGCCAACCGGGCGCGACTGTTATAGCGGATTTGCGCGGCGCAGCGAAAAGGACCAACGGGCATATTGACCAGCCAGTTGGTATCGCGTGCGACGAGTCTGGCGCAACCCAGTTCCACCTGTCGCCCCAATACGACGCGCCGCGATTCCGGTTCAATTCTCACGACGAAGTACGGTTCACCGAGCGCGACGCCAAGGCCCCTCCGCTGGCCGATCGTAAAGTTCTCAATGCCCGGATGTCTCCCGACAACGGTTCCGTCGGTCGTCACGATCTCGCCCGCCGTCCCGTCGCCTCGCTGCCGCGCGCGAACAAATTCACCGTGGTGGCCGCTGGTCACAAAACAAATCTCCTGGCTGTCCCGTTTCTCCGCGACGTCGAAGCCGAGTTGCCCGGCTATTCCGCGAATCTCCGGCTTTTCAAAATGACCGACGGGCAGCAACATCCGATCAAGGTACTGGCGGCGGATGCCAAAGAGCACGTACGACTGGTCCTTGGCCTGATCGACCCCGCGAATGATCGACGGCACTCCCGCGTCATCCCGTGCAAGCCGCGCGTAGTGCCCGGTTGCAACAAAGTCGGCGGAGATGCCGTCGGCGTAATCGAAGAGCTTGCCGAACTTGATCCAGTTGTTGCACATGACACACGGATTGGGGGTGCGGCCGGTCGTGTATTCCTCGACGAAGTAGTCGACGATTTCGCGGAATTCCGATTCGAGATTCAGCGCATACCACGGGATGCCCAGGCGCTGGGCGACGCGGCGACCATCCTCGGCGTCGAGCGCACTGCAACAACCTTGCTTGTGACCGGCGCGGGGGTTGAGGACCGGCAAGAGCGTTGAACGCTCGCGTGTGCCGTCAATCGAGCAAGCCGTCACCGCCTGTTCGCCGTGCCGCATGAAGACGCCGGTAACGTCGTGCCCGGCCTCGACGAGCAGGTGCGCGGCGACGCTTGAATCGACGCCTCCCGACATAGCCAATACGACTCGCGCCATGCGGTAATCGCGGCGGATAGCGCCGCACTCCATACGGAAACAAAAAAACGAAAGCGGCGGAAAAACAAAAGCGGCGGAAAGGACTGCGCCAAGAATAGCCTTTCGACGTCATTAGATCAAATCAAGGGACTCGGACACGACTCAGACAAGACTCGGACACGACTCGGACACGTAGCCGAGTCTCTCCGAGACTCGGACACAGTGCCTCGGCCCAGCGTCTCGGAGAGACGCTGCTACTGCCGGTCAGGGAATGACCGGACGAAAATAACCTGGCGACAATGGCACGACCGGCGGTTATCATCAAAACCAGCTCGCCCAATTCCCGATTCCCTTTCCCGATTCCCGGCTTCCGATTTTTCCCAAATGCTCGTCATCTCCGCCAGCCTTCATCCGGACAGTCGCAGCCGCGCAATGGCTCGCGCCGCATTGGGACATTTGCGGGAAAAGGACGAAGGCCATCAGTGGATCGACCTGGCGGAACTCGAATTGCCGTGGTGCAACGGTCACGATTGTTACTCCGCGCCGGGAGTTGGGGAACTGGCGGGGAAGATCGCCGCGGCAAAAGGCGTTTTGCTTGCCACTCCCATCTACAACTACGATGTTTCGGCGACCGCCAAAAACCTCATCGAACTGACGGGCGGGGCGTGGAATGACAAGGTGGTGGGCTTCCTCTGCTCGGCCGGTGGGCGAGGCAGCTACATGGCACCGATGAGTTTTGCCAACAGTCTGATGCTCGATTTCCGTTGCCTGATTCTGCCGCGATTCGTCTTTGCGGCGGATAGCGCGTTCGAGGATGGCGTGATTGTTGACGATTCGCTGCGGCCACGGATTGCCGCGCTGATTGATCAATTAATCTCGATCACCAGTGCACTGAACGCCAGCCCGGACCGCTGAAGGAAGCGCTGCGTGACTCCCTCGGTTCCCGCCTTCGCGGGGGCAGGCTCTTTGCGGTATGGCGAAACGAGGGGCGCGACAAGTGAATTGGGTTTACTGCTCTGCGACGCAGTAGAGGTACGTTTTGCCGCGGAGAAATATCTCGCCGTCGACCAGCGCGGGAGTCGCGTCGATCCGGTCCTCCAGACGATTGGTTGCAACGACCTCGAATGAATCACCGTCCGCCAGGACGATGGCGATCCCGTCGCGGCCAACGATGATGACGCGGCCGTTGGCGGCCACCGGCGAGGCATAAACGGCGGACAGCCCATCGAGCCGCTGCGGATCGTACCTGGGCTTGCCGGTCGCCGCGTCCCAGCAGTTCAGCACGTTCGTACTGCCGCGCATGAAGTAAACCCGGTCGTCGGATAAAAGGAGCGATGGCACATCCGGCGCGACGACTCGCGAACTCCACACCACGCCGTCTCGCGCGTTCAAATCGCCCGAGCCGCTCACGCGCATCGCCGAGACAAAGAAGCCCTGCCGCGCGCTGGCCAGTATCACCGTGTCGCCAAACACGACGGGCGAAGCGATCGGACGCGACGTGAACCCCGACGAATGCCACAGTTCCTCGCCGGTCTCCAAATCGTAACCGCGCGCGAGTCGCTCGCCGCCCGTTACGAGGATCGCGCGACCGTCGTCTTCCACGACGACGGGCGTGACCCAGTTGCTCGGCTCGTCGCGATCCTTGCGCCAGCGAGTTTCGCCGGTCGCGGCGTCCAGCGCGATCACGAACGACTGGCCTTCGTGGTCCCACGGAACGACGATCGTGTCGCCGTGGAGAAGGGGCGAACTCCCTTCGCCAAATCCGTTGCGGGTTTCCATTTGCCCGAAGTCATCGCGCTTCCAGACCCGATTCCCATCCATGTCGTAGCAGTAAAGACCGCGCGAGCCAAAGTGCGACCAGACAAAGTTCCCGTCGGTGCAAGGCGATGCGCTGGCGAAGCCGTGATCGGGGTGTGTCGCCTGATGGGGTATTGTTTCCACCGCCGTTTGCCGCCACAGCTCGGCACCGGACTGGCGGTCGTAGCACAACGTTACGAAAGCGGTCGGAGCCAACGGTACCGGGGGACGACCCCCGCCGCGACCGCCGCGACCTTGCCTTGATCGAGCTTCCGCGGCGGGCCGCGCGTCACTGGCCTGAGAGGGTATTGCCGCAAGCACAAAAACGCGATCACCCCATACGATCGGCGACGAGTTGTCTCCCGCGCCGGGCAGTTCGGTTTTCCACTTGACGTTTTCGGTTTCGCTCCACGTGAGCGGCGGGTTGGCGGTGGCCGACGTTCCATTAAAAACGGGCCCACGGAAGTTTGGCCAGTTTTGGGCGAACGTCTCCGCGGCCTGGGCGATCAAGGGGGCGGCGAGGCCCATTGCAAAAAGAGCGGTCAAGCACCAGATCAATGGTTGGTTTTTGTTCATGGGCCCTGGGTGACAGTTGAATTCAGCGGTACGGAACGACTTTGCCATTGTACCGCGGACGGCTTTGAGTCAAAACAATAACCCAAATAGCCGACTTGTCATACCCTGTCATTACATCCATTGAAACCCGCACCAACCGGCTGCGATTATGAAATCACGACGCACCGATATTCGAAACGTGGTCATTATTGCCCACGTCGATCACGGAAAGACGACGCTCGTCGATTGCCTCTTGCGGCAAAGCGGACAGTTCCGCGATTCACAGTTGCAGGGTGAGCGCATCCTCGACTCCGGAGACCTCGAGCGGGAGCGCGGCATCACGATTCTCGCCAAGAACATCGCGCTCAACTACAAGGGGACCAAGATCAACCTCATCGACACGCCTGGACACGCCGATTTCGGTGGGGAAGTCGAACGGGTCCTTCAAATGGCTGACGGAGCACTGTTACTGGTCGACGCCGCCGAGGGGCCGATGCCGCAAACGCGGTTCGTGCTCACCAAGGCTCTCGAGGCAGGTCTCAAGCCGATTGTTGTGGTGAACAAGATCGACCGTCCCGACGCGCGAACCCCGGAAGTGCTCGACGAAACGCTGGAACTCATTCTCGAACTGGGCGGCGAGGAGTTTCTCGAACACTTTCATTACATGCTCGCTTCGGCGCGGGAAGGTTACGCGACCCCCAGCCCGCAAATGCCCAGTCATTCGATGTCTCCGTTGCTCGACCTGGTACTCGACAAGGTTCCGCCGCCACTCATTGACGACAAGGAACTCTTCCGCATGCAGGTTACGACGATCGACTGGTCGGAGTACGTCGGGCGGATCGCCATCGGGCGCGTTCGCAGCGGCACGGCGGTCAAGGGCCGGACCGTGGCACTTCTGCAGGCGGGCGACGAGCGACGGACGGCTAAAATCGCCGCGGTCTTCGAGTTCGACAAGCTCGGTCGAACGGAAGTGGAGTGTGGAACGGCCGGTGACGTGATCGCACTGGTTGGACTGGAGGGAATCGAAATCGGTGACACGATCTGTGACGTCGAGCTGAACGAGCCGCTGCCGAGAACCCGGGTTGATGATCCGACCCTGCAAATGATCTTTACAATCAATAGTTCGCCGCTGGCGGGCCGCGAGGGAAAATACGTCACGGGCCGTCAATTGCGAGAGCGGCTGGAACGCGAACTTCAGCGAAACGTGGCGCTCCGGGTGACGTCCGCCGAGGGGGCCGATGCGTTCCGCGTCGCCGGGCGAGGCGTGCTGCATCTGGCCATCCTGATCGAGACGATGCGCCGCGAAGGGTTCGAACTGTCGGTCGGCAAGCCGCAGGTGCTGAAGAAGCAGATCGACGGCCAAATGTGCGAACCCTTCGAATCGCTGGTCGTCGAGGTTCCGCCCGACAAGATCGGGCCGGTGATGGAACTGGTCGGCGCGCGGCGCGGCGAACTGATCGAAATGAATCCGCGCCACGATTACACCGTCTTGCTGTTTGTCATCCCGGCGCGGGGCTTGATTGGACTCCGCGGCAAGCTGATGAACGCCACGCAGGGAACCGCCATCATGCACCATCGCTTTGCCGCATATCGGCCGGTCGAGGGCGAGATTCCGCACCGCGCCAACGGCGTCATGGTCTCGATGGCCAGTGGTCGCGCCGTGCCATTCGCACTCTTCGGATTGCAGCAGCGCGCCGACATGTTTATCGCGCCGGGCGACGAAGTCTATGAGGGCATGATTGTGGGTGAAAACGCCCGCGACAACGACCTGCCGGTCAACCCGGTCCGCGAAAAGAAGCTGACCAACATGCGCGCCTCGGGGAGCGACGAGAATATCCTGCTCAAGCCGCCGCGTGAATTGACGCTGGAGGCCGCGCTGGAATACATCGAGGACGACGAGCTGGTCGAGATCACGCCGACAAAAATCCGCCTTCGGAAGACCCTGTTGCGCGAGTCCGAGCGCCGTCGCATGGCCCGCGCCGCAATCGGTGCCGGCGGATAGATTCCGGATAGTCGCCTAACCGTGCATTCTCGGCATCGGATGGCCCGTCGCGATAATTTCCGCTTCTTGCTCCGCCAATTCGTGCAGCCGCCTCATGACGGCCGCGTCGTCGCCATACATTTTCGCCATTCGCACGTAGCTGGTATAATGGCGTGCCTCGGATTCGTACAGTTCGTGATAAAAGTCCACCAGTTCGCCATCGTCGACGTGCTTGCGAAGCAGGTCGAACCGTTCGCATGAGCGCGCCTCGATCAGTCCCGCGACCAGTAACCGGTCGATCGCCCGGTTCGGCTCGTCGCGGCGCACGAGTAAGTTGAGCCGTCGTCCGTAGTCGCCGGGCTTGAGACGCCGGAATTGAATGCCGCGCCGCTGAAGCAATTCGAGAACGCGGTGAAAGTGCTCCAGCTCCTCGTTGACGATTTCCGTCATCTCACGGCACAGGTCGTAATTCTCAACATAGGCGACGATCAGATTCATCGCGCAGGCGGCCGCCTTCTTCTCGCAATGCGCGTGATCGATGAGAATCTCCGGCAGGCTATCGCGAACCTGCTGGAGCCACCGTTCGGAGGTGTCGGACTTGAGCGTGAGCATGACGGATGATTATAGGGGGAGCGGGACCGCGGGGAATCGGACCACCGATGCCCATCGGGCGGCACTGGCCATCACGCACGGAGCGGTTCTTGCCTCGTGCGACTGCGACTTTGCGCGTTTCCGCGGTTTGCGGCGGGAGAACCCGTTCCATTCCTGACTTCGGCAGTTGAATTCCGCCCTTCCTCCGTTTCCGCCGCAACGGGTAGGATGTCGTCATGCGACCTGCCAGTTCGCATCGTTTTGGCCGTAGCGCGACCTGCCAGTTCGCATCGTTTTTCGGCCGTAGCGCGACCTGCCAGTTCGCGTCGTTTTTCGGCCGTAGCGCGAACTGCCAGTTCGCGTCAGTTCGCCCCATCACCAGCCCTTGAACCGCATCGATGTCTAATACGCTTAACCCGCCTCCCCGACACGGGCACAATTTCCGCAAGGTAGCGATCCTTTTCGCGGGGGGTCCCGCGCCGGCGGCCAACGCAGTGATCTCCGCCGCCGCCGCGTCGTTTCTCAATGCCGAAGTCGACGTCATCGGGATTCGCAACGGCTATTCGCGGCTCGTTTCCTGGTGCCCCGATTGTCCGCTCGAGGATGAAAAGGACTACATCAGAATCTCCCACCGCTTCCTTTCCCGTTCGAGGAACAAGCAAGGCATCCTGATCGGTACGTCGCGCGCCAACCCGGGACGCGACGTTCATTGCCTGGGCGACCTTGCCGACGAAGCAAAGAGCGCGGCGCTTCGCACGACCTGCGAGGCGCTTCGCTCAATCGGGGTGGACGCGCTGATCTCGATCGGCGGCGACGACACACTCAAGTCCGCCAACAAGTTTCTTCTCTTCCAGAAATCGCTTCCGCCCGACCAGCCGCGCATTCGCGTCGTCCACCTCCCCAAGACGATCGACAATGATTATCACGGGATCGATTTCACATTCGGGTATTTCACCGCCGTCGAGTTTCTCGGTGCCGAAATTCGGAACCTGATCCACGACGCGGAGGCGTGCAACGCGTACTTTATCGTCGAAACAATGGGTCGCAGCGCGGGTTGGCTCGCCTACGGGGCCGCAATCGCCGGCGAAGCGAGCCTCGTGATCAGCATCGAGGACGTCATTGGCGACTACCAGACGCACGAAACGCATGTCAACGAACAGGGCGAATCGGTCTCGCGGGAGATCATGAACATGGATCGGGTCGTGCGGCGGATCGTCAAGACGATGCTGGCCCGCGAACGCGACGGCAAGCAGTTTGGCGTGGTCGTGCTTGCCGAGGGACTGGCGGAACTGCTTCCGTGGGAGCTGATTCGCAACGTGCCGCGCGACGATCATGGACACCTTTCCATCTCGGAAGTCGACTTGTGCGACGTCTTCACCAGCAAGGTGGCCGCGGAGTACAAGGCGCAAACGGGCCGAAAGCGGCGCGTCAAGGGCCTGCAACTCGGCTACGAATCGCGTTGCGCCGCGCCCCACGCGTTTGACGTGATGCTCGGCAGCCAGTTGGGCGTGGGCGCGTACCGTGCGCTGGTCGAGGAGGGACTCGACGGCGTGATGGTCTCGGTCTCGGGACAGCTCGAATTACACTACGCCCCGTTTAAGGAGCTGATCGATCCGGAGAGCGACTTTCACAAGCTGGCCCGTTTCCTCGAAACGCATGTCAACGACTGAGGTCCAACGAAAGCAGAACGAACTGCCAGTTCGTTACCCCCTTGCTGGAACGAAAGCAGAACGAAAGCAGAACGAACTGCCAGTTCGTTTCCTCTTTGCGTCACTTGTTGGCGGCAAGTAGAATGAACTGTTCGTTCGATTGCCCCATCGCGCTACACGGATTACCGCGAACTGGCAGTTCGCGCTACGCTGTTCGCGCTACGTTATTGGCGCTAAACTTGCCCGGAATCCGGCCATGCCTGCCGTTGCGACGACGATGCAATCTATCAGGAAACTTCGAAGTGAACCCGGCTTGTGGCTGTGCGACGACACGGAGGTACCGCAATTCGGACCCAACGACGTGTTGATCGAAATTACGCACGCGGGAATCTGCGGCACCGATCGGCATATTTACGAATGGGACAAGTGGAGCCAGAGTCGCATTCGCGTCGGCATTACCACGGGCCATGAATTTGTCGGGCGCATTTCGGACGCCGGCGAGGAATGCGCGAAGTTTCGCGTCGGTGACCGGGTCAGCGGCGAAGGGCATATCTTTTGTGGCAACTGTCGCCCCTGCCGAACTGGCAACGCGCACATTTGCGAGGAAGTGCAGATCATCGGCATCGATCGCGACGGGTGTTTCGCCCGCTACATGTCCTTTCCGGAGAAAAACGTGTGGCCGGTTCACCCCGACATCCCGGACCGCGTGGCGGCGATTTTCGATCCGCTTGGAAACGCCGTCCATACCGTGATGGCCGCCGGAGTCAGCGGGAGAAACGTGTTGGTGACGGGTGTCGGAATCATTGGATTGATGGCCGTTTCGGTCGCCCGCGCCGCCGGGGCCGGCAAGATTTTCGCCACCGACGTGGACGCGCGGCGTCTCAACGTGGCGCGGGAACTGGGTGCCGACGAGGTCTTTGACGCGCGCGAGAACTGGATTCCCGAAGTCGAGAAGTTGACCGACGGACTGGGGGCCGACGTGCTGCTTGAAATGAGCGGCAACCCAACTGCCATTCGCGAGGGCTTTCAGGCCCTGGCGGGTGGCGGCGTGGCGGCGTTGCTGGGAATCCCCGGCAGGGAAATCGAAATCGATCTGGCGGCGGACATTATCTTCAAGGGAGCAACGGTCCACGGCATCAACGGCCGCCGGATTTTCGAAACGTGGTACCAGATGGAGGCGTTGTTGCTGGGCGGACGTCTGCAACTCGACCCGATCATCACGCACGAGCTGCCGATGGACCAGTTCGAACGCGGCATTGAAATGATGCAGTCGGGCGAAGCGATTAAGGTCGTCCTTGAAATCGGGGCGTGAAACCGGGCCGATTGTCGAGCCTCCTCGTGGACGGTTTTGGCTGGAGTGTTGTTGCGGACAGTCTCAAAAGTCGTTCCAATGGGCCGTTTCACCATCAGGATCAACGGCTCTTTTTCGCGGCTTCACAACCCTGCCGCAATTCGATCCCATGCCCAACCCTGCCTTTCAAGGCCGAACGCGGACAACGCTCGATTCGCTCGCCGAATCCGGACAGCTTAAGCCGTTCTACAGTCTCGCGTCGCCGATGCGACCCGTCGTACGGATCGAGGGTCGTGGCGAAGTGCTCGTCCTGTGCAGCAACAATTATCTGGGACTCGCCGATCACCCGGCGGTCATTGAGGCGGGTATCGAGGGACTCCGCGATTACGGTGCGGGGACGGCGTCGGTCCGATTTATCTGCGGAACGCTTAAATGCCATCGCGAGCTGGAAGCGAAGATCGCCCGCTTTCTCGGTGCCGAGTCGGCGCTCAGTTACGTAAGCTGCTGGAACGCCAACGAAGCCGCGTTTCCCACGCTCGTCGCCCCCGAAGACGCGATCCTCTCCGACGCACTGAACCACGCCAGCATTATCGACGGCATGAGACTGATGAACAAGTCGGTCACCAAAAAAGTCTACGGCCACTCCGACATGGAGCAACTTGAATCGCTGCTCAAGGAGACTGCCTCGCATCCAGTCCGCTGGGTCGTCACCGACGGCGTCTTTAGCATGGAAGGCGACGTCGCGAATTTGCCTGAACTGGTCGCGTTGTGCCAACAGTATGATGCGATGCTGGTCGTCGACGACTCGCACGGCGTGGGCGTGCTGGGCAGCGGCGGCCGCGGCACGCCGGAGCATTTCAATCTGCTCGGCCAGGTCGATATTCTTACCGGCACACTGGGCAAAGCCCTGGGCGGCGCCGCCGGCGGATACGTGGCCGCCAGCCGCACGGCGATTGAATTGCTCGAGCAGCGGAGCCGCCCGAGCCTGTTTTCCAACGCCCTGCCGGCGACCGTTGCCTGCAGCGCCCGCCGGGCGATCGAGATCGTCCAGCGCGAACCGGAGCGGGTTGCCCGGCTG
>JBGTFW010000092.1:0-4531 GCA_041747075.1 Pirellulaceae bacterium | reverse complement strand
TGCCGTCAGGTAAATTCCGGTTCAGTTGGTGCGAAATTGGTGATCGCCCAATGGCGACAAGTCGCACCAGGAACCAGGTCGGAACGAATGGTCCATGAATTCCAAGATCAAGTTATTGGTGGAAAGCAATGCCCCTTCGCGATTCCTTGTCGGTGCATTCATGCGCGGCTGGGGCCATTTTCATTGCAAGGCAAGGCGCCTGTATCAGGCTCTGGACGTGTTTTGCAAGTCCTGGCGTCAGATACCAGGAGCATTGTCGAAGCGCAATAGCGAGTTGGCCATTCACGCGGTGATGCGTGACGCGTGTTTTGACAAGGGAACATTGCGGCCAATCGCGGAGAATCGCTTTTCGGCAGAGTATCCTCATACGAAGGCTGCCGCCAGAATACGAAGCGATCACAATGCCCGCCCGCTTCCTGACCGGGTCAGACTGCGGCAACCGAAATCCGGTCAGGACCCCAGGCGCGAAGGGAGTTTAATCGTCCTCAAACAACCGGACACGAACACCGGAGAACTTGGGGTAATTTTGCTCAAATACCTGTATTCGTTTGGTGAATTTCCGGCCATTTTCGATATCGTCCAGGTCGCCCGGCATTACCAGTTTGTGCTCGAACCAAGCTGGACAGGATATGTCGAAGCCCCGTTTTTCCTGTATATCGGTTCCGACGTCGATGTTGTGATTCAGTGCACGCAGTCATCCGATGCGCGCTTTTTTGAAGATTTGGGCGTCAATTTTCGCACTGTAGGGATGGGTGGTGGCGATTGGGTCGACTACGACCTGTTCTGTCCCCGCCCTGATGGAAACCGCGATTTCGACGTTGCGATGGTTGCGAGCTGGGTCCCCTGGAAACGCCACGAGGTGTTGCTGCACGCGTTGGCGAAGCTGAAACCCCGAAAGATGCGCGTCGCGCTGATTGGTGCCGGAACTGAGGAGGAGCGGCGGAAGCTGGAACAGAAAATGGAGCGGCTGGGCGTTTTCGACCAATGCCGAATTTTTGAAAGAATTCGTGCAGCTGAAGTTGCATCCATACTGGCTCGCTCGAGGATGGCGCTGCTTTTATCAAAGCTGGAAGGAACTAACAAGGGAATTCACGAAGCGTTGTTTTGCGACACGCCCATCATTGTCTATCGTCAGCACATGGGACTGGATGCGGGCACGGTCAACGAGATGACGGGAGTTTTCGCCAATGATGATGAATTGCCATCGGCCATCGTTCAGATGATGGACAATTACGGCGACTTCAAGCCGCGCGAATGGGCATTGGCAAACACGGGCTTTCGAAGATCCACCGATACAGTCAATTCGCAGCTATGTGAAATGGCCGCGCGAAGAAACTTGCCATGGACGCACGACATCGCATATAAGGTAAACCGTCCTCACGCTCAGTACAAATACGACGGGGATCAGGAAAGACTGGCATCCGCCTATGACCAGTTGGCGGAATGGCTTTATCCCCCTGTCCTGAGAAAATACTCTTGACCATTGTACAAGCGAAGTCGAAATTGCGTTAGCTCGGAAGGGACTTCGTCCAACCCTTCTCACAGATCGTTACATATCCGGCACGTCGATTAATTGGTAACTGTACCAGACGTCCTCTTCCTCGACCTCGTCGACGCCGAAATTGAGGTACAGGCTGGCCAGGCTAAAACCGTCGAAGTAACGGGTTAACCCGCCACCGTTAAACCAGCCGTAGTCTTCGGCCAGCGATATCTGGTCCACGCTGGTCGTCCCCTTCAGCACCGCCGTATCGGTTCCCCCGACGCCGGCGTGCACCGCGATATCCGTGAACCCGGTCGCCCGCTGCTGCGCAGTGCCGCTGACCAGCGTCGTAAACCCGGACTCGCTGTATAGCAGGTCGTCACCCTCGGTGCCATAAAAAGTCACGCTGTCGTTTCCGCCACCCGCCGACGTGAAATACTGACCCTCAAATCCCGTCAAATCCAGAGTCCGCAACGGGCTGGACCATGTCGAATGACCGCTTCTCACTTCCGCATGATCGTGCCCGGCGGAATCCGACAGGAAGAATGTGTCCATGCCGCCGCCCGCGTCGATCGACGCCCCACTAAATCCCTGAACATACTGCGAATACCCCGTGCCGCTGAACGCAAGCCAGTCGAAGTTGCCGTTGAGCATGTCGGCCTGACCGGTTCCATACAAATTGACCTGGTCCATGCCGCCGCTCCCCAGGAATGTCTGGGTGATCGCGAAGTTGTGCGCTTCGTGAAATCCGTCATCACCGACAAACTGCGCCGAGTCCGAATACAGATTGACCGTCTCCGTGGTCGTAGTTCCGGTGAACCGCGCGATGTCGGTGCCGCCGGTGGACCAGGCGTGGATGAACTCGAAATCGCCAGCCCGCAAATAACGTCCCCCCGCCAGCATGATCGCGAAATCACTGTAGCCGTAGAACACGTCGTTGCCAGGCGTGTCGAGGAAATAAACGGTATCGGTTCCGCCGCCGGAGGATATGGCCACCTGCGTCGTGAAGCCGCTGGCGACAATGGATCGCCCCAAACCCTCCCAGTAGAATCGCGCCGAGGACAATTCAAAAAAATCGTCGGCTGCTGAATCCGCAAGGTACAGACCATTGGCTCCGCCGAGAGCGTCGATCGACACGGTCTGGAATCCGGTCAGTTGATGAAGGAACCCGCTTCCGAAAAACGTCATCAAACCGACGTTGCCGACGAGCGAGTCGGCACCGGCACTGCCCACCAGCCAGGCGGTGTCGTTTCCGCCCGCCGATGACTGGGACCACGTGCGTGTAAATCCCCAGGCTTCGCGGGTTGCACTGCCCGTATCGACGCGGGCCATTTGGGTTGTCGTCGTCAAGGTGTCGTTGCCGGCGGAGTCAAAGAGTCGGGCCTTGTCAAAGCCTCCGAGTTCACTGCGGGCCACGGTGACGTCAAACCCGGTCGCGTGCAGGTAATAATCGGTGCCCGCGAACATCACCGAATAGCCTTCGTAGCCCACGAATCGATCGTTGCCAACGCTGTCGCTGAACTCCACGGAATCGAACCCCGCCGAGTCGTGCGCGATTACGGATTCGAATGCGGTGGACACATAGGTCCACAAATTGTTCGCGACGTTGGCAAACGCGGCAGCCAGCTCAAACAGATCGTTGCCGCCGGTGCCGTGCAGATTGGCCGTGTCGAAACCTCCGCCGGCGTCCACCGTGAAATTCTCGATACTGTTCGTCTTGACCCGCAGGGCAGTCGTGAGGAAATTGACCTGATCATCCTTAAGGACGATTTGGTCGTCACCCGATGATCCGATGGCCTGGAGCGTATCGAACCCGCCGCCGCCGCGAAAGACAATAAGAGTCGTTCCGGCTAGCACATCGAACTGAAATCCATCGACGGTGAAGTGCAACAGATCGCCGGCCGACCAGACGAAATTGTTGTTACCCTCGGTGGCGTCAACGTACAGCTTGGTGCCCACATATTCCAGCCGGTAAGGGGAATTCTGCGATGAACCATCGGCGACAAGTTCGATTGATTGCGTATGGTCAGCGGTAATTGTGTAGTTCGTCTCTTCGCCATTGACTGTAATGACCACGCGATGACCGTTATAGCCGGTGGTCGTATCGCCCATCGTTCGAAATTGGCGCAGGACTGCAGTTGCCCGTCCGTTCTCGTCCGTGACCCCGGCAAATACTTCTTCATTCAGATCGTTGACGATTCGCAGCGTAGCGTTGGCAATCGCCGCGTTGTTTTCATCAACGATTGTGAAATCCGTCGTCCAGTCAACACCAAATGAAGAATGAGCATCGATGGCATTATCTGTACGGCGGTTGATAAACGTTGCCGATTCCAGTCTTTGGCGAACCGTTTGACTATCGTAAAGAGGATCGATCCAAAGGAAATCCTGAACCGCATCCTCCAGGTTATGGTTCCAGTTCTCTGACTGCATGGCCCGAGACGTTGGGGTGCCATCGAGCACAAGTGTCGTGCGAACAGCGCGGAAATTCGAGACTTTACGGCTGTCACCCAGCCACATGTCGTTGGTGATTAGCGTGTTGTCCTCGAAGACGATGTTGCTGTTCCCCTCACCGGCGAGCTTGACCGAAGCGGCCTCCTCGTTGCCCGCGACGGCACGAAAGGTGTTGTTGAACACTCGCACATTTGTCTGCGCTCCGAGCGCCCGAAATGCATACCCCCGAACGTCGTTGGCGAAAACCGTAACATCGTTGTTATAAAGTTCAACGTTGCTGGCACCGTTTTCAAGCTGTATGCCATAAGCGCCGCCCAGCTGTGCTCCCTGATTACTCCCTCCGCCGTATTCCTGGTTGTTCCGCAACAACTGGACCAGGATAACATTGTCGTGAATCCGGGCCGGCCCCCCTGAGTCGTTAATTAAAATACCACGCGATGCATATTCGCCCTCATGGCTTTCAATCCGATTCTGATAGATTTCCACGTCGCCCCGGACAACAATGGCAAATGCATTTGTGTACTTGGTTTTAAGGCGAATCGTATTTCCGTAAATCGAGCTGGTTCCGTTTTCGAGATTGATCCCGGCATGAACTCCATT
>JBGTFW010000091.1:0-14894 GCA_041747075.1 Pirellulaceae bacterium | reverse complement strand
GGATCGCCAAAGAGGGGAACCCGGTTGAGGACGTTGACCAGTTCCGACTTGAATCCGCTGTAGGCTGGATTGACGCGAAGCCGGTCCAGGTAACGGGCCAGTCCGCCAACGCGGTGGCATATTGACATTTCGTTGTCGTTGAGCACCACGAGCAGGTTGGATTTCAGTTCCGCGACGTTGTTAAACGCCTCGAACACGATCCCCGAGGGCAGCGCCCCGTCCCCGATCACGGCGACGGCGTGGCGATCGTCTTCCCCGTGCAATTTGTCGCCGCTGCGGATGCCGACCATCGTCGAAACACTGCACCCGGCATGACCGGTCATGAACAGGTCGTAATCGCTTTCGTGCGGATTGGGATAGCCCATCAGTCCGCCGCGGGTGCGAATCGTCGGAAACTCGTCGTAGCGACCGGTAATCAGTTTCTGGGGATAAATCTGGTGTCCGGTGTCCCAAATCAGCCGGTCACGGCTGAAGTCGTAGAGGCTGTGCAGCGCGAGGCACAACTCGACGACGCCGAGATTCGAGGCAAAGTGCGCGGAGCGGCGCGAGAGCAGCCCGCAGAGCGTTTCGCGGATTTCCGCCGCGGTTTGCTCAAGTTCGGCGACGCTCATCGCGTGCAACTGAAGCGGCGATTTGAGTTGTGAGAGAATTTGCGACATGGCGATTCGGTGTTTTAGCGATTCCGTTCCAATACGTATCCGGCAAGTGATTTTAACGGTTCCGCCCGCGAACCCAAACAGGCAATTGCATCGATCGCGGCCCCAATCAACTCGCGAGCGCGGCTCTCGGCGCCTTCGATCCCCAGCAAGCCGGGCCACGTCAGCCTTCCGCGACCGTCATCCTTGCCCGTTTGTTTCCCCATTGTGATCCAGTCGCCGCGACAGTCCAGCAAATCGTCGACAATCTGGAAGGCGAGTCCGAGATGTTCGCCATACGCCTCGAGGGCCGCCTGCTGCTCCTCCCTGGCGGCGGCGACCAGTCCGCCGAGGCGCAAGGAAACGCAAAGCAGCGCGCCAGTCTTTCGCCGATGGATGTGTTCCAGTTCTTGCATTTCCGCGGTGTCGCCGTTTGCAGGCGTCAAGTCATCCGCCTGACCGCCGACCAGCCGCGTCGCGCCGCAGGCCGTCGCCAGTTCGAGGCAACAGGGGGCGGCCAGCGACGGGGGATAACTGCTGCACACGACCTGAAAGGCAAGCGGGATCAGCGCATCCCCGGCGAGGATCGCGGTCGCTTCATCGAACTTGACGTGCAAGGTCGGCTGGCCACGACGCAGCTCGTCATCGTCCATCGACGGGAGGTCGTCATGGATGAGCGAGTAGGTGTGAATCATCTCGACCGCACAGGCGGCGGGCAGCGCCTTGTCGATCTCCCCGCCGCACGCCTCGGCCGCCATCAGGACAAGCAGCGGACGCAGCCGCTTTCCCGATCCGAGCAGACTGTATCGAATCGCTTCACGAAGTCGGCCCGGACAGCCGTTGTCGAATTCCGTGTACCGGCGCAATTGTTCGTCGATCAAGGTCCGCGCCCGGTCGATGTCGAACGAAGTGGCGGAAGCAGTCGTTGTTTCAGGCATATTGATAAACGCTGTGCAAAACCGGCAGGCGGCCGCGTGTTCAACCGGTAACGAAAAAGCCGGTCCGCGTGTCGCCACAGGAATAACCGTGGAAGCGAGCGGCGATTAACCGGTTCTATCCTAGCTGGACAGCGCCAGGTTGTCAGTGCATTCGTGTGAATCGCGGTGTTTGTAGCTGCCGTTGCCAAACGGCGGGAATTCCGGTTTCGCTAAAATGAATATTCACGCTTTGGCAAGCGTGGCTGCGTCGAACATGGCGCTGTCCAGCTAGAACAAGCGTTTGCGATCGTCCAGATCGGCGTTCTCGTCGCGGGGCTGGCTTTTTTGCCGGTTCTCGCGAGCGGGCGTCTTGCGCGACGGCGATTCAGGGTCGTTGTCGGGAAAGGGTTCGGTCTCCAGCGAGCCATCCTCGCGAACCCCCGTCAACAACTCGATTTTCACCCGCGCCCCGTCGAGAGCGGCGTGAGACTTGCGGAGCAATGTCACGCCTTTCTCGTACCGCTCGATCGATTGGGCGAGTGTTAATTGCCCCGACTCAAGCTCCGCCACGATTCGTTCGAGTTCCGCGAGAGACTTCTCGAATTCCGGTGCGGCGGCATTTGCCCGTGGCCCGGTCGCTTCGGAACCATCGGAGGGATTTTTTTTCGAGCGGTTCATGGACCGGCACGCACGTTACGTTGCGGCGGCGAAACGCCGGGCGACTTCCGCCCAGTTGATCACGTTGAAAAAGGCGCTGATGTAATCCGGGCGGCGATTCTGGTAATTGAGATAGTAGGCGTGCTCCCACACGTCGATACCGAGGATGGGCGTCCGCCCGTCCATCAGCGGATTGTCCTGATTGGGAGTGCTTTCGATCGCCAGCTTGCCTCCGTCGACGACCAGCCACGCCCATCCGCTGCCGAAACGGGTCGCGGCGGCGTCGCTGAACTTTGTCTTGAATTCGTCGAAACTGCCAAAGGCCGAATCAATCGCCTTGGCCAGCGCACCGTCCGGCTTCCCGCCGCCGCCGCTTTTCATGACCGTCCAGAACAGCGAATGGTTGGCATGCCCGCCGCCATTGTTGCGGACGGCCTTTCGTTTGTCTTCGGGGACCTTGTCGAGACTGGTAACGAGTTCCTCGATGGTCAGCGATTCGAGCTTCGTTCCCTTGATCGCGTCGTTGACCTTGGTGACGTAGCCATTGTGATGCTTGCCATGATGGATTTCCATCGTCCTCGTGTCGATGTGCGGTTCGAGAGCATCGAAAGGGTAGGGGAGTTCCGGAAGTGTATAGGCCATTGCTTGCTACCTTGAGAAATTCAGAAGTCGTTGACGCGATATGAATGACTCGCGTTTCAACTCCAGGATAGCGGATTCCCGCAAGCGCGGCAATTGGCCTGCCTCTATTCCGGCCTCGATTCCTCGTCGTCTTCGCCGGGAAGGCGGACGACTCCCAGTCGCTCGACGAAGTCGCGGAAGACGGCGTCGACGCGTTCCTGGAGGGCGCGATGGCGGCGGTCCCGTCCATTGACCAGCCGAATGGAAATGCGCATTCGCGTGCAAAGTCCACGCGCCGCCTGGGAAAGAATGTTTTCGCGCGTCTCGAGGTCGACCAGCAAGGGCGTGTGCCTGTCAAACGTTCGTCGCAGCCGAACTCCGGCAATTCGTTCAAGTCGAACTCGAATGTGATCCGGTTCGGCGAAAACGATCGTCGCGTTGTGGTCGGATACGAAGCCCTTGATCTTTTCAATCAGCACGTCAAAGGGAACGGTCGTCTCGCCCTCCAGCGCGCGAAGCACGCCTCCCTTGAGGTTTCGCCATTGAATCGCCTGGACTTCATCGGCCACCGCCTGGAGTTCCTCCTTGGTCCGGGTTTCGATGGTTTGCAGGAAATGAACCTGATTCCGCCCGTTTTCCTTGGCGTTCAGCAACGCCTGGTCGGCGCGAACGAATGCCGAGATCGCCGAATCGTCCGGTTCAAATTCGGTCACGCCAAAGCTGGCCGTGATGCATTTTCCGTTGAGCGAGGCGATCGGCGTTTCGGCCAGCGCGGCGCGAAGCTCCTCCGCCCGCTCGACCGCCGTATCGACGTGACAGTCCGGACAGAGAATGACAAACTCCTCGCCACCGTACCGCGCGACCAGGTCGTGAACGCGGGTATTTTGCTGGAGGATTTTCGCGAAACTCGCAAGGGCGTTGTCGCCGACATGATGTCCGAAGTCGTCGTTGACCTTCTTGAAAAAATCGATGTCGGCGACGATCAGGCTGCAGGTCGCACCCTTGGTCTGGTATTCCTTGATCCGCGCGTCGAGCGAGCGTTCAAAATGCGCCCGGTTGGCAACCCCCGTCAACTGGTCGCGCGTGGCGTGCGCATACAGCGTCAATACCTGCTGCTCAAGGTCCAGTTGCGACGAGAGATCGTGGAGGATGATGACGGCACCGTGAACCGTCCGGTCATGCGCGATGACGGGAATGATTTGAACGTCGACGGACAGTTGCCGCCCGCCGCGTCCCGTTACAGTCGCCGCAATCGTTACCTGTTCGGCTTTCCGCACGCACGCGGCGACCGGACATTGCCGGTCGAGAATCGCCTTGTCAAAACGATCCTTGAGATTGACCTGGCTGGGGAGCCATCGCTGGTTAATCATCCCGGGACCCCGAATACCCGTCAGGGTCTCGGCCGCGCGGTTCCACATCGTCACTTTCAGATGGCGGTCGACCATCACGACGCCTTCGCGGAGATGGTCCGTCAGACAACGCTGAAAAAGCTGCTCGGGACCCGACGGTGCCCAGCTTCCCATGGACGCGAAGGGGTTCGTATCAGTCAAGTTGTCGTCAACCGGAATGCCCATGGCAGCAATTGCATAACAGTTTCGGTTTTCCTGGATTCCTGGAGAAACGTAGGCCCTGATGCCTGGATGGTCAAAGCGGACCACGAGGATAAACTGGCATCCTGCACGAATCGCAACGGCGCGATGGTGTTGGCCGGGTTGTAGCGGTCGCGCGGTCATTGCTTCCATGAAATTTGTTTGCTTTCAATTCGAGCGGGATAACTACTGGGGTTCCCTTCGCGAGGATCGCGTTGACGCACTCGGTCGCATCGCGCGGGAATCGCCGCAGGCCGTCAATCACGCCATCGGCCGTCTCCACGGGGGTGCCGTGCGATCCGAGGCGATGCCGCTTTCGCTCGATCAGGTTCAGCTCATCGCTCCCGTCCCGGCCCCCGGAAAGATCATCTGCGTCGGGCGCAATTATTCCGATCACGCCGCCGAGATGGGTGCCAGCGTCGGCGAACTGCCGGTTATCTTTAACAAGCTTCCAACTTGCGTCATTGGACCGGGCGAACCCGTTCGCTTGCCCGATGCGTCGAGCTCCGTCGACTACGAGGCTGAACTGGTCGCGGTCATCGGCCGGGCGGCTCACAACGTTCCGGAAGAAAGCGCCGAATCGCACGTCTACGGGTATTGCTGCGGAAATGACGTGACGGCCCGCGATTGGCAGAAAAATGGACCCGGCGGACAGTGGCTGTTGGGAAAATCATTCGACACGTTCGCGCCGATCGGGCCGTGGATCGTCCCGCGCGATGAACTGAACGCATCCTCGCTGGACATCCGCATGCGGCTCAATGATACCGTCATGCAAAGCGCCAATACGCGCCAGCTCGTCTTTCCGCTCGCGAAAATTATCGCGCACCTTTCGCGCTTTTGCACGCTGCTGCCGGGAGATTTGATCTTTACCGGCTCGCCTTCCGGAGTCGGAGCGGGCCGCGAACCACCCGTCTGGCTCAAGTGCGGTGACCACATGTCGGTCGAGATCGAGGGGATCGGCACTTTGGAGAATCCCGTGATCGCGAGCGGTGCCAACGATGATCAGCAGTGCTAGCGTCGGCTTCGGGCGGTCTCAGTAACTGCGGCTGGAAGCCGCAGCCACGACTGAACGTGACCGGGGCATCTTGCCACAGCGTGCGGAAGCCGCACCGCCGGTCAAGTCCAGCAGGGATTGCTGCCGATTCTAACCCTGGGAGCACCTCCACGCTGACGCGCAATCCAATTCGCTCATGAATTCGCAAACCCTTCGTCAACGCCGACGGCGAGTCGCGCTCGATCAACCGAAAGCGCGCACTGCGCCGGAGTCCGGACGAACGCCCCCGTTCGAGGGACCGCCGCCAAAACGACCGGTGATCTCCCGCCCCTATACCGAAGGCGCTTGTCGAAGTCACCAGCTCAAGACAACCGATCTGATCCCGAAGCGGTGGTTTCCGCTGATGGCGATTGCATTCTCACTTGCCGCGGCAATTGCCGCACTGAATGCCTTGCATCACTACGCGCCCCAGTTGCGGGTTGCCGTTGGTGATGACGGGGTCAACGCCATCTTGCTCGACAGCCGCGGTGGCATTGGCATGTGGCTTGTCAATCTGCTGTTGTTAATGACCGGGATTGTCTGTTTGCAGATATACGGACTTCGCCAGCATCGGCGCGATGACTATCGAGGTTCCTATCGATTCTGGTTGTGGGCCGCGGTTCTTTGCGTCTTCGGAAGCCTTGTCGTCGTGACGCGAGTGCATGACCTCGTTGGTAACCTGTGGACTGGCGCGTTCGGGCAGTTGGCTCCAACGGTCAATACGCTGCTTGTCGCCAAACAGTTGTTGCTGCTGGGGCTGGTGATTCGGGCGGCGATCGAGATTCGCAGATCGCGGCTTGCAAGTGCGATGTTCGTACCAGTCCCGCTCCTTCTGGGTGCGGCGATCATCGTTTCTGAATATCCGCAAGTCTTCGCGGCTGCTCGGCCCTTCGTCCAGGCACCGGAGAGCAACGGATTGCTGGCTGGCTGTGCGTTTCTGTTCTTCGCGGTCGTGGTCTTCGCGAGGCACGTTTATCTGGAGGCCAACAGCCCGGGCGGCGCAGTCACCAAACGCCCAATGGTCAAAGTCACAAAGAGTCGATGGCTGCGAGTTCCGGGACGACGAAACGCCACGGAAACGGACGAATCCGGGGCCGTCGACAAATCCTCAAGGAAACCAAAGCGGCCCCCCGAAGTTCGTCGCAACAGGGTCGACGCCGATATCGACGCCGAATCCGCGAATCAGGCCGATTCCGGAATCGATGTGCGACGGCGCGGGAAAGCGCGCAAGAATTCCGAATCGGAACCAGTCGCCACCGATCCAGGCACAACCCCTGCCTCTGGCCGCGGCGAAGCAAAGAAGGGACCTGGACGATCGATGCGGGACATCGTAGCGGAGAAACAAGCGGCTCGTTCGTCCCGTACTTTTATCGATGATACGGACGACGAGACGCCCGACGACGAGACGGGAATTTCAAAATCCGAGCGACGCCGCTTGAGAAAATTGCGCAACCGCGAGCAACGCCGCGCGGCGTAAACAAGCCGCTATGAACTCGCCGAAATATACTTCGCGAACCGTACAGCGGCTTCATCCCATTCCGACGCCGAACCGGGCCGGTATCGCTTCAACGAAATCGAATTGCGGACAACCGAGCGGAGCGTTTCGAGGTCGGCGATTTGCCCGTCCCCCATCGCCTGGACCAGCCCGTTGCCAATCGCCGTCGCTTCCACCGGGCCGGCAACGACATCGCGCCCTGTCGCGTCGGCGATCATTTGGCAATGCAAGGTGTTGAGACTTCCTCCTCCGACGACGTGAATCGTCTCGAAGCGGCGGTCGAGCGTCGTTTCCAGTCGCTCAAGCGTCGCGCGACAGGCTAGCGCAAGACTGTCAAGGCAACAGCGAACGTAATCGCCGGCTGTTTCGGGAACCGGCTGATCGGTGGCAATTGCGAACGCCTCAATCTTCTCAAGCATCCCGCCGGGAGTGGCCATGTCTTCCTTGTCCGGATCGATGAGCGTCCGAAACGGTTCGGCGAGGGCCGCCATCTCGCCCAGCTCCTCGTAATTGGGCGAATGTTCGGGATCGCGCTGCGACAGGTCCGCCCGGCATTGCTGAACGAGCCACAAGCCCGCGATGTTTTTCAAAAAGCGCGTTGTCCCGGCGACTCCCTTTTCGTTGGTAAACATAAACCTTGCTGCGTCGTCGTTGAGGCAGGGTTCGGGGATTTCCGCACCGAAAAGCGACCACGTTCCGCTCGAAAGAAAACACCACGACGCGCCTCCATCGGCGGGGATCGCAGCGACCGCCGATGCCGTGTCATGCGACGCCGGCAGAATCACCCGCACATTCGCATCCAGGCCCGTCGACGCGAGAACTTCCTCGCGCAGCGGGCCGAGAACCGTTCCTGGTTCGACAAACGGCTGGACGCACAGGAAATCGACGCCGGCGAGGCTCAGCAAATCGGGCTGCCAGGAATTCGTCCGCCTGTCAACCAACTGACTGGTTGACGCAATCGTTGCTTCGTTGGCCTGTACGCCGCTGAGCCAGAAATGAATCAGGTCGGGGAGAAACAACAATCGGGCAGCGGCACCGACGAGAGCCTTGCTCGCAAGCGACATTGCATGAAGCGAAAAAAGCGAATTGATGGGCATCACCTGGATACCCGTGACGTCGTAGATTTCACGCGGCGTCAATCGTCGCGTGAGCAAGTCGAACGAGTTGGAATTTCGCGGGTCGCGGTAGGCGTGCGGCAGGCCCAGCAACTCGCCCGCCTCGTCAAGCAGACACCAGTCGACGCCCCAGCAATCGACTCCGGCGGAGCGAATTTCCAGTTGACGACGATCCGCAACTTGTTTGGCTTCACGAAGTCCCGTGAGAATCTCACTCCACAGTCCGCCAATATCCCAATGCCAGCCGCTCGGCAATCGGAGCATGTGATTGGGAAAACGGTGAACTTCGGCGAACTCAAATTGCCTGTCGGACATGTCAAGCCAGACCAGTGCGATGCGTCCGGACTCGGCACCCAGATCAATAGCGACACGCGCGGCGAGTATCCCTGATTGAGTCATCATCAATGTACACTAAAATCCCTGTCTTTCTGACCGACGGCCTGCAAGGCCGTCGTACCACCGTCGTACCACCGCATTGCTATCGCAGAAACGCTTCACGCAATCCTCCGTCGACAGCGATGATCTGGCCTGTCGACTTGCCGGACAAGTCACTTGTCAGGAACGCGATCGCCTCAGCCTGGTCGTCCGGAGTAATGGCCGCCTGGATTAGCGTACGCCGCGCATAGAATTCCGCGAGCCGGTCGCGCAGTGCGTCGGTCTCAGCCGACTCGTCGAATTCGATCTCATATTTCCGAAGTGATTCGATCACCCGCTCGCGCGGAAACATCGTTGATCCGGCGACGACCGTGGCGGGTGCCACTGCGTTGACTCGCACGAGAGGTGCCAGCGAAACGGCCAGTTCGCGGACCAGGTGATTGGCGGCGGCCTTCGAGGTGTCGTAGGCGAGGCTGCCCGCCTTGGGAACAACGCCGTTCACACTCGTTGTGAGAACCAGACTGCCGGGCAGTCCCTGTTCACGCCAGATGAGCGCGGCCTCCTCGGCGACGAGGTTTTGGCCAAAGACGTTGACGTTGAAAGTCGTTCGCCATTCGGTGGCGGAATTCTGCCCGGCGGAGGGAGGAAGATAGACGCCCGCCGTGATGACGACGTGATCCAGTCCACCATACGCGAGGAGGGTCTGGTTTAGGACGCGACGTATGCTCTCCGGGTCGGTAATGTCGATTTCCGCGGCGACGGCCGGGCCGCAAGCGGAAACGCTGGTCCCGGCAACACCAATCCCCTGTCCATGGATTTTTTCAAGCTCGCCGGCGGTGCGGCCCGCCGCCGCGAAATCGAGGTCCGCACAAACGACATGGGCACCTTCCCGCGCGAGGCGCAGCGCGGCGGCACGACCGATCCCGTTCCCTGCCCCAACGACCAAAACGATGCGGCGGGCAAGCGGTTTTTCCGGCGGCATCCTCCGAAGTTTCGCTTCCTCAAGCAACCAGTACTCGATATCGAACGCCTCCTGTTCCGGAAGTGCTATGTATTCGTCGATCGCCTCGGAACCGCGCATTACCTGAATCGCACAATTGTAAAACTCGGCCGTCACGCGCGATTCGCTCTTGGTTTTGCCCCACGCAATCATCCCAAGGCCCGGAACCAAAACGACGGTCGGGGCCGGATCGCGCATCGCGGGAGAATCCTTGCGGCGGCACCGTTCATAATAGGCGACATAATCTTCGCGATATTGATCAATCGCCGCCGCCGTTTTCGCTTTCAGTTCGTCGAGACTTTCGCCGTGCGGGTCCCAGTCGACAAGGAGCGGGCGTATTCTGGTTCGCAGGAAATGATCGGGACATGAAGTCCCCAGCGCGGCCAGCCGCGGCGCGTCGTGGCTGTTGACGAACTCCAGCACGGGACCATCCGTTTGAACGGTGCCGATTACCCGCTCGTGGCGCGACAATTGCCCGCGCAGCCACGGCAGAAATGCCGCAAGGACCTCCAGCCGCTTGTCAGGTTCCAGCGACTGATGCCGCTGGCCGCCAAACGTTTTCAATCCCTTGTCACGGCGTGCAATGTAATCCGCCGCGCGTTCGATCAGCTCCAGTGACAGCTGGTAGCACTTGCGCGGGTCGTCATCGCCATTAAGCAGGCCGTGCTGGCCAAGGACGACGCCCCGGACCTGGGGGTTTTCGCGCCACAGCCTCTCCAGCGCCATTCCCAGTTCAAATCCTGGTCGCATCCACGGCGTCCACAGGACCTCATCGCCATATATTTCACGAGTCAGCTCGCGCGACCGCGCCGAGGCCGCAACCGCGATCACCGAATTGGGATGCGTATGATCGACATGGCGAAAGGGGACAAAGGCGTGAAGGGGCGTGTCGATCGACGAGGCGCGCGGATTGAGATTCCATGTGCAGTGCGGGTAGTAACCGACCATCGCGTCCTCGGCGGGCGACTTGACCCCGCGCGAATCATTGCTTGCGTAGAGGGACTGCAAGTCGCGGAGTTTCGACATGTAAAGCGATGAAAAATTTTCCGGCGTTGCGGTGCGCAGGTCGCCCCCCGAACCCTTGACCCACAATACCTCGACTTCGGCTCCGCTGAGCGGATCGCGCTCAAGCACCTTGGACGAGGTATTGCCTCCCCCGGTGTTCGTTACGCGCTGGTCGCGACCGAGCAGCCGCGACCGGTAAACGAGTTGTTCCAGTTCACACGTACAAGCGGCGAATTCCTCGTCGCGCCAGAAATCATCGACGAAGCGGAACGCGCTGGAAGCGGATGAATCGGTCGAAGCGGACGAATCGGTGGACGAAGTGGAAGCGGACGCGGGCATCTGAATTCCGGGGTGACGTTTTCGCATCCCCAGTTTTCCGACCTTTTGTCGTTGAGCACAAGGCCGGGCTGGTGAAGGCTCTGCGCGGGAATGACGGACGTGTGGGGCGCGTCATCCCCGCGAACGGCGCGTCATCCCCGCGAACAGCGCGTCATCCCCGCGAAGGCGGGGACCCAGGGAAAGCGGCACAATCTCGTTTCGACCCAAATCCACCCATTCGTCCAAACCAACGGCTGTTGCCGTTGTCGGCGATCTTTTCCAGTTTCGCTTCCTTGAGATTGCCCGTGCCGGTGGGGCAAAGTAGGGCAAAGTGGGCGATGCCAGTTCGCCGCCACGATGCGTGTAGGGGAATTTAGTGCGAACGGCAGGTTCGCGGGCAACGGAAGGGTTTTTGCAAAGATTCCGCTGGACGATGAATGGGGTGTTCCGCTATCCAGGGCTTTCTCGAAACCCGAAGTCGCGTCTCTCCGAGACGCGAAACCGGAGAGTCTCGGAGAGACTCGGCTACATGAAACCGCATCTGCCCCCACGCAAACCCCACAAATCCGGGCATTTTATGACGGGATCACGCCGCTGGCTTGAACTGGCGCTGCCGTTGGGCGTCATCGCATGCCTGATGGTCATTCTCGTGCCATTGCCTCCCGCTCTGCTGGACGTCTTGCTGGCGGCCAACATCACCGTTGCCGTCATCGTGCTGTTGACAACGATCCAGGTCAAAACTCCCCTTGAATTCTCCATTTTTCCCACGTTGCTGCTAGCGACCACGCTGTCGCGACTGGTGCTGAATATCGCCACGACGCGGCTGATCCTTTCGCGCGGGGCAATCGACCAGCATTCCGCCGCGGGCGGTGTCATCCAGAGCTTTGGCGAATTCGTCGCTGGTAACCAGATCACCGTCGGCGTGGTGATCTTTGCGATCATCGTCGTTGTCCAGTTCGTGGTGATTACCAAGGGTGCCACGCGGATCAGCGAAGTTGCCGCGCGATTCACGCTCGACGGAATGCCGGGGCGGCAGATGGCGATTGATGCGGACCTGAATGCCGGAACGATCGATGGCGCGACGGCGGCGCGGCGGCGCGAGCAACTTCAGGAACAAGCGGACTTTTACGGTGCGATGGACGGGGCAAGCAAGTATGTTCGCGGAGACGCCATCGCCGGAATACTCATCACGGTGATCAACCTCGTCGGTGGCCTCGCAATGGGATTGGCCGGTGGCATGAGCCTGACTCAGGCGGTTGATGTTTTCACGCGGCTGACAATCGGCGATGGACTCGTCTCGCAGGTTCCCGGTCTGCTGATTTCACTGGCAGCGGGGATTCTCATCAGTCGTTCAACGCGCGCGACGAATTTGTCAAGTGATTTCGTCTCGCAGCTTTTCTCGCGGCCTCAGGTGTTGCTCGTTTCCGGCGCGTTTTTGTTCGCACTGGTCTTCACGCGACTCCCGGCGATTCCGTTGCTCGTGGTGGGCGGTGCCTGTACATTCATTGCCTGGCAGATAAGTGTCGGACGAAATGAAAGCCGGCCACGCGTCGTTCCCTCAGGCCCGGAACACGCAAAAAGCGGAAGCGCTGAACCGGACTTCAGTCGTTTTCTTTCCATTGATCCCGTGGAGATCGAGCTGGGAGTCCAGTTGATTTCCCTGGCCCGCGGCGGTGCGTTGCTGGAACGAATCACTCGCGCGCGACAGACGATGGCGGATGAACTCGGCGTCGTGCTTCCGAAGGTCCGGGTTCGCGACAATCTGGAGATGGGTCCGAACGAGTTTCAGGTCCGGATCAATCAGTTGCCCGTCATTGTCGGGGAGGTTCACCTCGATCGAGTCTTGCTGGTATCGCGGACTCAAGCGGCGGGTTCGCCGGGCGGCATTGAGGCACTCTGGCACACCGGATTCGGCGCGTGGTGGGTTCCCTGTGATTCGGCGGCAACGCGGGAGCGGGAGTTCCTGCGTCTCGAACCCGCCGATGTGATTGTCGAGACTCTCAAACAGCAAACGCGATTGCGCGCCGCCGACATCCTGACCCGGCAATCGACGGCGTTCCTGATTGATCAATTGCGCGAGTCCAATCCGGCGACTGTCGACGAGCTGATCCCGGACGTATTGAGGATCGGGCAAGTGCAACAAGTCCTTCAGATGCTTCTTCGCGAAGGGGTCTCGATCAAGCCGCTCAACACGATTCTCGAGGCCGTTGCGGATCAGGTAAACCCGGGAAAAACGGCGTCCACCGAGACCCTGGTCGACGCGGCGCGGCGTCGACTGGCACCGTGGATCACCGGAGCGCTGCGCGATCCGGCGGGAACAGTAAATGTCGTGGAACTCGATCGGGACTTGCAGTTGTGGCTGGGCGGCCGCGCCGTCGTCGAGGAAGGGCGACGCCGGATTTCCATTGAGGCCACGATGCTCGAACGGATGCGGCAATCGCTGTGGTCAATCTTGCAAGACCAGTTCAACCCGACGGTTCCGGTCGGATTGATCGTCCCGCCGCCGCTCCGCGCGGTGCTGCACGAGGCGCTTGAGATGCCGCACTCACGGTTACGGGTCATCGCGGCGGACGAGCTTGCGCGGGACGCGAGAATTGAAACAATTGCAATTCTTGAGCTGGAGGAAGTTCAGTACGTTGCGGCCTGAACGGCGCCAGAACTCTTGTCTTGTAAAAATTACAGAAACACTTTCCCCGATCGGAAAAATTTGCAGAAATCCGGCAAGTCTCAAGTAGCCGGATGCCGATACATGACAGGCGACTGTATACGCTTTGAGTCAGGGCGTTTCGGTCGCACCGGCACGACGCCTCCCCGGGCGCTCTCCGGTTGTCCGTGCGGAACTGATTTCGCACCCCCCCACGACATTCAAGATCGCATTCGACAGCCAATCACGGAGGATTGCATGGCGACAAACGTTGCTAATGCGGAAGAAATTCAGCAAGTCTGGATCGAGTACAAGCAGGACCTCACGCGACAGGACCTGCGGAACCGGCTGATCGAGCGATATCTGCCGCTCGTCCGGTACAACGGTGAACGCATCTGGCAACGGCTTCCCGACGGCGTGGAACTGGACGATTTGATTTCGGCGGGCGTCTTCGGACTGATGGACGCGATCGACGCCTTTGACATGGAGCGCGGCGTCAAGTTCGAAACCTATTGCGTGCCGCGAATTCGAGGCGCGATGCTTGACGAACTGCGGTGTATGGACTGGGTGCCGCGTCTCGTTCGCTCCAAGGCGAGCAAACTCAACGCGGCCATGCGAAAACTCGAAAACCGGCTGGGGCGGGCACCCACCGAAGTGGAACTGGCGGCACAACTGGAAATCACCGTTCCGGAACTGGAGAAGATGGTTAACGACGCCAACGCCGTCAACCTGATCAGTCTCAACAAGAAGTGGTACGAAACGGACAGTTACAAGGACGTTCGGGAAATCGACATCCTTGAGGACAAGAAGGGCGAGGACCCGACGCGACGCATCCAGAAAAATGACCTGATGCGCCTTGTCACCAAGGGCCTCAACCGCAACGAGCGCCTCATCATCATTCTGTACTACTACGAAGAACTGACGATGAAGGAAATCGGTGCGACGCTCGACTTGAGCGAAAGCCGCGTCAGCCAGATGCACAGCAGCATCGTCGCCCGCCTGCAACAGCAACTGGGACGGCGGCGCGTCGAATTCGGCGGCCAGCGAATGGCCTCGTAACGGACGACCTTGTTCGCGTCACGCCGCGGCGGAACCGTCAATTCGTCTCGCGATTGTTCAACTTGTCGCGAATTCGCGCGGCCAGTTCGTATTGCTCGGACGCGACGGCGTCGGCAAGCTGTTCCTGCAACGTCTTGCCGATCTCGTACCGGTCGCGAAGACTCTCGCGAAACTCCCTCAGTCGCTGGACGAGTTCGTCGTCGTCAAATTGCTCTTCCGCCTCGTACTCGTTGAAGAGCTTTCGCAACAGCTTCAGTCCACGATTGATTTCCTCGATCGCCAGTTCGGGGGCGTCGTTCTGCTGCAACATTTCCAGCGCGGCCGCCTGGCTCCGGTGATACAGCACAAACGGCCGGTACTGCTCGTGCGAGAGAGTCCACTGCTCGCTCGGCGAATGGACCTGGCAAAAGTCCATTAACGTCAGCGTATGA
>JBGTFW010000090.1:0-8252 GCA_041747075.1 Pirellulaceae bacterium | reverse complement strand
GCCACGACGCCCAGCACGGACACGAAACAGGCCGCTGCCTTGCCGGCCAGCAGATAAGATCGCGTGATGGGCGCCACTTGCAGGCGCAAAAACGTTCCCTGCTTGCGTTCGCGCACCATGGTGATCGCAAACCCGGCGGCGCAGGCCAGCACGCCCCACATCATGGCCTGCGGAAAACTGATGTCCCATTGCGAGCGAAGCTTTTGGACTTGCGAGTCAATACTGGAAGGGTCCTTTTGGCGACTGACGTCCAGCGTCTGAATTTCAGCGAGTTGGAGTTCGCCGCCAAGCGCACCGTCGCCGTCCCCGGATTGATCTTCCTGTTGATTGACCACGTCGGCGGAAGCAATCATCGTCCCAAGGGAATCGAGAAAGCTGCTCAGGACCAGCCGCCGCGCCGCGGAGAGGTCTGTTGCCGCATCGAGTTCCTGCCGCGCCTCGGCCAACATCGGCTGAAAGGAAAGCGGGTCCCGAAACCGTTCGGTCATCAAGCCGCCGATGGACTGCAATACAAACCCTTCCAGCATCGCCGACTCGGCGGTCCGCGAGGGGTCGAGTCCCAGTTGAATCACTGGCGGATCGCCCCAAAACAGGCCGGCGCGTTCGCCAAAGCCGGGGGTGATCACGAGCAAGCCGACTCGCTCGCCACGCCGCACGCTTTCCCTTGCCGGTTCGAGTTCGGCCCGCTCGACTTGCAAACTGTCGTTCGCCTCCAGAGCACCGAGGAATTTCGCGGAAATCTTCGACTTGTCCTGATCAACGATGGCGACCCGCATCGTGCCAGTTCCGCCTCCCCCCGGGGGTTTTCCCATGATCGTGCCGAAGAACAGCCCCATGAGGATCGGGAAAACGGCGATGAAGAAGAGTCCGAGCCGGTCGCGCGCGATCAACCGGATGTCCTTGAACGCCATGTGAAAGATGGTTCGCGGCTGGATTTTCATTGTGAATCAGTCCCGAAGGGTTCGGCCGGTAAGGTTCAGGAAAACGCTTTCGAGGTCGGGTCGTGTAATCGCGAGCGACTGGAAATCGACGCCCTTGCGAGCCACCGTGGTGACGGCCGCCATCGGCTCATCGGTCTCAACCCGCCAGTCCAGCCCGTCGACCGTGCCCGGCAACGTCGTGTCACCCGCCAGAACGCGTTGCAACGTCCCGACGACCAGGGAAGCGCCTCCATACTGGTCAATCAGCGCCTCGACGGTGTCGACCGCCAGCAGTTTTCCGTGATCGATGATCGCGACGCGATCGCAGAGCCGGCTCGCTTCCTCCATATAATGAGTTGTATAGATGATCGTCAGTCCCTCGGTCTTGAGTTGCTCGATGCAATCAAACAGGTGGTTGCGCGACTGCGGATCGACGCCGACCGTCGGTTCGTCGAGCAGCACGACCGACGGCTGGTGGAGCAAGGCGCACGCGAGGTTCAATCGCCGTTTCATGCCACCCGAATAGGCGCGGACGTAATCGCGGGCGCGACTGGCGAGGCCGGCGAAATCAAGTGCCCACTGGACGCGCTGCCGGAGTTTCTCGCCTCTTAAATCGTACAATCGCGAGAAGAATTCCAGATTCTCGCGCGCCGTCAAATCCTCGTACAGCGAAAGGGCTTGCGGTGCCAGGCCAATCGATCTTCGCACTCCCGGATCGGTCGGCGACCCCATGCGAGCAGCCCCTGAGGAAGCATTGTAAACGACCATGCCCCGGTCCGGCTCAATCAGCCCGATCATCATGCCGATCGTCGTCGACTTGCCGGCACCGTTGGGCCCGAGCAGGCCGAGCGCCTCGCCTGTGGAAATCTCCAGCGACAGGTCATCGACGGCGATCAGTTCGCGATAATGCTTGTACAGGTTTTGAAGCTGAATCATTCAAGTGTATTCCGGAAAAAATCGACAGAGATCGCGTTTTGCAACATCTCGTACCCGCGCACCGGCATGGGTATCCGCCGCCCTGAATGAAATCGCGTTCATGCGATTGTAACTGCTTGTCGGGCAGATGTCCGTGCTGGCGGCGTTTTCGGAGGAATTCCCTAGAACCGCAAACCGGCTTCGATCAGAAACGAGTCATCGAAATCCTTGTGAATCGATGACGACTGGTACTCCAGTTGACGCCCAAAGACGTAGCCGACCTCCACGTTGAATCCCGTTCCTCCGTCAAGAATTCGTTCCAGTCCGACGGCGATCCGGTAATCGAACAGCGTCAGTTCGTCGTCGATTCCGAAATCACGACGGACCGACCACGATCCGCCGCCAAACGACGCGCCCACGTAGGCCCAGTCTTCAAGCAGGAACGGCACATGCCCCACGCGACGCGCAATACGCGGACGGGGAAAGGTCAAGTCAAAGCGCAAGTCCGGAGTCGCAATCCACGTTACGCCAGCGACCGGGATCAGGTCAAAATCATTTCTGTCGAGCCGTGCGATTCCACCGAGGAGCGTGAGCCGTTCGGGCACCAGTTCGTAGCTGACGGCGGCCAGCGCGCCCCAGCGAACCGTTCCTTCCGACGAAAACCCGTCGCTAAACCAGCCCGGCTGGACGCCCCCGATCAGGGAAACTTGCTGCGTCAGTTTCCATCGAAGACCCACGTCGAGCGTCGCCGAGTAGACTCGTGCCGGAACGTCGATCGCGTCGGGACCCTCCAGCCAGTCGGTGCGAAAGCGCGGCGTTACAGCGAGAATCCGATCCTCGGAAGCGAGCGGGACGACCATCATGACCGATGCACTGGCAAAACTGTAGCCGACCGAGTCCGCCGAGGGACGGTCCAGCCAGCCACCGTTGAGTTCCGTCCGTTGTACAAATCGTTTTCGATACCGGTTGATGGTCGAAGCGGAAATCACCGAGGGCTCCCACATCTCCGGACTGCCCCACGAGCCGAATTCGATGTCGCGCGTATGCCATGGGCGAAGAGAGCGGTTGTCGTGCGCCGCCGGTGCAAACGCATCGAACCCGGCGGGCGCGAACCCGGTTTCGCCGGTGATGAATGGCGCGGCGGGTACTGGCGGCAAGAAATCGGACGGCGCGTCGGGAACCCGCCCCTGAAACTGCGCCGCAAGGGGGAGCGGACCGCGGCACACGCCGACAATCAGCGCAGCGCCCCAGGCAAACCTCGCAAATGTCATGAGTCTGTCTGATATAGAACAGTCCCTACCTTCGAAAGGCCGAACCGTTGTCGAATTGAAAAGGCGCGGTGGGTGGCGCGCCCTGGAACCCTGACGACCGTCCTCCATCATTCGCGTCGCCAATCCGTAACGCCGGAGGGCTGGCGGCCGCCGCGGATCGAGGGGGTGACGCGCCGTAATCGTTGCCATACGCCGGTTGTTGTCGCGGCTGAGGAAACAACGCACCGCTGGAGGACGGCATGTTCGTTCCAGCACTCGCCGCCGAATTGAACGGGTTCATCGCCGTCGAAGGGTAGGCGCCATTGTTCGGGAGCGACGCCTGACGCAACCCCGAATCACCCGGTTTCATTTCAGGCGTCGCGGACTCGACCGGAATCAACATTGCAACGACTTCGCTGGCGCGAGTTTGCCGTGGTTTGACGGTCAACGCGTATTCGGCAATGTTTCGATTGTATTCGGCGACGGAACGGAGAAACGCGGCGTGTGTTTCACGAGAGAGATACAGGCCCTGAAGCAATGTCGCACAAGTGCCGCCACTTTGCGCGAATTCGCGCGACGTGTGTAAAATCGCGTTCCGGCAGCGCTGGACTGTCCCGGCGCGACTGACGATCAGGTCTTGCTGGGCTGGCAAGACGGAATCGATTCCCTGCAGCGTTTCGGAAGGTTGCCCTTGCGAACCGTACAAGTCAAATCTTGTTTCATAGTCTCCGGCCATCGGATTGTCGGAGGGCCATAGCGGCGCGCCGGATCGGTCGCCGCGCCAGAACCTGCCCAGCTCCTGTTGCTGCCGCATCATCATCAGTTCCTTTTCCGCCATCGCGTCCGCGATCATCGAACGGGCCGCTTCAAGAACCAGTCGATCCTGCTCGTCGCGAGGTTGGCCAAGTTGTTCCATCCATTGCAGCTCATCGATCGCAAACAGGTATTCCGCGCACGCCTGCCAGGTCTTCCAGTACTGATGAACCATCGGTTTGCGTTGATTTGCATCACTGTTGGTCAACAAGTCATACAGGCTAACCGCCTGATAACGCGCGATCAGGGGACGGGCCGAGACCTTCAGTTCGTCGATCAGGTGTTCAGCAAGCGCCGAGTCGCGGACCACGGGCACGGACTGCTGGACAAACGGTTGTATGTACTCCTGGAACGCGGCGGGCTGCGCGCCAGTGGGCGGTGTTTCCGAAAAGGCGGGAATTGGTTGCGCGGCGTCGTTGTTGGGCTGGAGCTTGCGGGGTGGATCGCGAAAATCACCTGTCGCCTGCATCGAAACGCCTGGCCCGGGATAAACAGGTCCGGACTGTCCCAATGCACTCTCCGCACCTGCGTCCTTCGGTTTCACAAGATTGCCGTCAATTTGCGGAATGACGGGCGGCGACTCTTCGCGCTCGTGATCGGGACGGAGCGGAGGCAACATCCCCTCCTGGCCGAACGTTTGGCTGGTCAACAGGGTCAGGAGCAGTGCGAATCCGGCTCGCGGATTGCTGTCTCGCATTTTCATGTCAGCGCCTCCTTGCGTGTAAAGCTGTCATTGCCGCGGACTTTCCCGGTTTTCCTCCGCGGCGTCAATGCGATTCGGGCTGAAAAACTTGCCGCGCGACGGGCAATGCGATAGCATTTGCTTCTGAAACCCCATATTGAGGATGAGTGCATGAGAAGCGCTTTCGCACGGTCGCTGGCGGTTGGATTACTGTTTTCCCTTTCAACGGTCGAGGGCCAACCTCCCGATCCGGTGCCACCCGGCACCTTGGCCTCGGTACCGACCGATGAGGCGGATCGCAAGGCGGCCATCCGGCTGCTTGACGAGTTCTGGACGGATGATGTGCAAACGCAGCGCGATGCCGAGTCGTATTACGAACGGCAGGCCTCGTTGCCCGAATCGGGCGGTTACACGGCGTTTGCGTTCGCAATCAACCGAATCCATTTCCGCCGCCTCCGCGAGGCGAACACGGCTATCGTACGAATCACGCCTCCACTGGCCGATGACTGGGACGCGCGGTACACGCGAATCTGGCTGAACATGGCCGTGGGGAATATCAATGAAGCCCTCGTTCAGATGCAATCGATGGGCGACGCGGTGCGCGACGACGCGACGCTTGATAAGCCGAACCGGCACACGATCCTCGAACGACTGGGGAGGCTGTACGCCTTTGCGGAAGGCCCGGCGAGGGACAAGGCGCGGCAAGCGACTCTCGAAAACGCGCTGAATAGCCTCACCCGCAACCTGGACGACAACCAGTTGGGCAGTTTCGAGGACCAGCGCGGCCAATTGAGGAACCAGTACACGTCGATGGTTGCCGAACGGGACGCCAACGTCGCCGACCAGAAGGCGGAGGCGGCGCGCGAACAAGCTCGCGTCGTCGACCAGGTTTCGGCGGAAAACAAGGTTATCAACGAGAGACAGACTGCCATTCAGGCCGAGGTGACGCGGATTCGCCAGGCTGCCGGGGAAGAACTGAGCCGGCTGCGGTCCGACGCCGCTCCGTTGCGGTCGGAGCTTGCGACTCTCGACTCGCGGATTATTTCCGCGCGCGACCGGGCGGCCTGGATCGCTACCGATATTGTGAACTTCGAGAACCTGGCCGCGCACGAGCCGGATCCGTTTTTAAGAAACCATTATTTTCAGCAAGCCGCCGGGGCGCGCCTTTCGCTTGCCAGCCAAAACGGGTTTATTAACAACTTGCGCGGCCAGTTCGACGTGGCGGCGAGTCAGTTGAATGTCATCGATCGCGAGATTGGCGGCATCGAAAGTCGCGTCAACGGACAGTTGGCCGGCCTGAGCCGCGAGTCGAGCCAGTTGACCGCGAAACTCAAGCGCAATTCGCGGACACTTTCAAGACTGGGCGAACCGTCGGGAGAGAAAGGGTATCTTGCCGACGTCAACGCACGCTTGGGTCACTTGCCGACCTTTGACCCGTTCCCCGTCGAGGAAATCCGCGAACGCTTGCTCGGCGAACTAAAGTAGGGCGCTAATCCCACCACCACTCGCCAGGGACCAGGTGATCGAGTTTGATCGCGTCGCGTAGCGCATGGATCTTGCCTTCCTCATCGAACTGCATGTTGCCGGTTTCAAGGGCAAGTCGCGGCTGGATGGAAACGCCTCCACCGATCGGCGTTGCGAACTCGCCCCCTTTCCACAAACCGTTAACCATCGGTTCAACCTGAACCGGCGCGGTGTAAACTTCCGCGGGAAGCCGGTCTTCACTGTTGAACCATTCGGCATTCCACCCGGATTTGCCGTAATAGTCCATTTCCTTGATAAACGCAGCCACGATCGACAAGTCCATCAGGTTGCGAAGCTGTCCATAGACCGGAACGCGTGCGGCAATTTCCGCGTATTTCTCGGTGAAAACACGTGAGTAATTCGAAGCCGCGCGATCGGCACCCTTGGTGGAACTTCGCGACCCGTCGCTGGCGACCCGTTCACCCTCGGTCACCAGCTTGACTCCGTCACCGACCAGTTGCATCGCGGTTTCGTCGTTGTTGACGCTGATTCGCTGGTAGTCCGGGGTAAAGTACCAGCGGATCAGGGCATTCTGATTGACCGAACGCGGCTTGACCTTGTCGGCCCAAACGGGCAACTCGACGGGCGGTGTCTCGAGGCCGATCCCGATCAGCTTCATGCGGTAATCCGCCTCGACAAGAACCTGGGCGAAATGAGTCTTCGGCGAGACGCCCTGGACGGTGACAACCTGCTTGCCGAGCGAAGTGCGCAACGCGTCCATGATCGCAAGTTCATTGCCGCGCACCGAAACCTGGTTGGAGGATGTTTTCGCGCGAATGTCCGCAACCGCCGCCTGGAATCTCTCAAGACCTTCCTTCGTCGGATCGATCGAACAGCCAATGAGCTGCTTCGACGGTGATTCGGGGGCAAAGGCGCGAAGGGCAACAATCATGTCCTCCAGTTGCATGATTGCCCGACCGCTCGTCATGCCGACCATCCGACCGGAGGCGTCCAAATAGAACCCTTCCGCCGGACCGGCAATCACGACGTCGCCGGATTCGGGATAGAAGAAGACGTTGGTGATTTGAGTGAGTCCCGCCAGATTGCGAATGGCGTCGTCGAGGCCTTCGCCCGCCGAAACGCGTCGGGCAATTTCCGCTTCGAGCCGATTGAGGGAGACTTTCCGAAGCGTGCTGGGAGTCCGCACATCTTGTGCGAGGGACTGCCGGGCCGCTTCAAATCGCTGGCGCGTCAGTTCACCGCTTGAGTCGTCAAAGACGCGTGCGCGCAAAACCCCCTCGGCGTCGATCTCGACACCAGCGGGCACGAAGTTGATGATCTGCGCGGACGCAATCGGAGCGATACATGCGGCGACCAGCCAGGACGCGAGGGCACAGAGCTTCACACGATTCAGGCGACTCGCCATTTTGATTCCTCCCGGTTGCCGAATCTCGGCGCTTGAAATTCTGAATTCGACGCCAGCGCGCCTTGGATGCCTGGTTCCGGCCCGCCCCTGAGGGCCGCGAACCCGCAAAATATCACACCTAAATGTTAATTGCAGCAAGCGTTGCGGGCAAGAAAATCCTGAAAATTGGGGGCGGTTGTGCGGCCCAAGGCGGACTTCCCCGTAAAACCAGCCCTTCCAGGCATTTTTTCCACTCGACTCAAGTCGCGCCGCCCGCACTACCGGTTCCGATTGTTCCGGTTTTCTTGTCGTGAGCGGACCAACCCCGCTTCGTCATTCCCGCCCAAGCGGGCCTTTCGTAATTCCCGCGCAGAGCCTGCCCGCGCCTTCGTGGGGATGAATGAATTTGTTGTGACATTGAACCTCGTGGCGTCGCTACCACGCGGGGGGACCTGAGCCCAGTCCTTCGCGCGACGCCGCCGTACGTTCAAACAGATTCTCGATCAACGCGATGTCGCATGGCCGTTGGCGAACGCCGCGGCGGGCGAACATTCGCGCCTGGGTCTGGATCATCACCGCCGCGCTCACTTCGGTTACCTGTCCGAGCAAACGCGCGTAATTGGTAAACGGTGGAACATCCTCCAGCACGGTCCCATATACCATACTGCACGCGCCGATCCGTTTCCCGGTGTAGATCGCGCTGTTGATGGCCGATTTTGCATAGTCTCCGATGAAGCAGCCAACGAATTGCATTCCGGTGGCGATCCGTCGATCGCCTTGTTGCATGTTGACCGTGCCGTAGG
>JBGTFW010000089.1:0-9213 GCA_041747075.1 Pirellulaceae bacterium | reverse complement strand
CCGTCGGGCCGGCATTCCACGTAGATCGGCCTTCGCGCGGTCGCTCCGGGCGCCTGGGTGGGAATAATGGAATAGAGCAGCGCCTCGTCAGCCGCCTTGCCGCGAAGCCTTGCCATTTCTATTTTTTCGTTTTCAAGTTCCGCTTCGAGCGAGCGGATTTCGTCAGCGACTTTTTCGCGCGATTCGACGACCGTTTGCGGATCATTGAGCGATTCCCACTGGTTGGCAAGCGCGGCGGCGTGGTCACGCAATTCGCGCATTTCGTCTTCCAGATGGCTTCGTCTCGCGCGCTGTTCGGCGAGCCGTTGGCGCAAGTCGGGCCGCATCGCCTCGATTTCCCGAATGCGAAACTCCTCGAGGTCCAGGTCGTCAAGCAGCGATTCGCGACGGTCGGCAAGTTGCTGCGCTTGTTCACGCCGCGCGCTGGCCGCGTGAACCTCGGAACTCCGCACCACGAGCACGAGGAGGACGATAAGGACCCCCATCGTGCAAACGAGGACGGCAAGGAACGGAAAGAGACTGACCGTCAGCCCCGTGCCCGCGAGCCGTTTGCGTTTCATGCCGCCCGTCTCGTTCGGGATTCGGACGCGATGGCGGGGGGCTGGTTCTGCGTGCTCGCCGCGTCATGCCCGTCAAGTTCCTTGAAGCGGAATTCGAGCAGGCGAATCGCCGTGGAGAGTTGCCGCGCGGCGTCGGCAAAGTTGTCGCTTGTCGGATTCGCCTCAAGGTAATCCTGCAATGCCTCGCGGGTCTCGGAAAGCTCGCCGATCCGCTCGACCGCCCGCGAAAACAGCTTCGATTGATCGACCATCGAGTTCTGCTGATCGACGAGCAATCGGGCGTTTTCCGAAAGCGCCATCTGCCACTGCTCCCAGCGACGGGCGACCGCCTGGTCACCGGCCTGAATCGAATCCGCGAAACTTTCGCTGAGGAGGTTCACCGAGTCGGCCAGCGCTTCGCGAAGCGACTGCTGAACGCACGACTGGGTGGCTTGCACGGTCTCGATCCATGAAGCCTCGGCGGCCTCGATGCTGCTTCTCCAAAGTTTCACTTGCCGGTTGACCAGCTTCTCGCTCGATTCAATCACCCGATTCCCCATCGCCTCGACCCGTTGGGCATAGGCGTCACGCGACTGGTTCGTGATGTTCCAGTGAACAGCCAGTTCCTCGCGCGCACGCGATTCGACCTGGTTCAATAAACCCGATTCCGCGCGGTCGACTCCGAACTGTACAAACATCAGCACGATTGCCAGGGTCAGCGCGAGGGCTGTCGTGTCGAAGGCGACGTAGAGGCTGCCGCGAAGTCCGCCCATCATTGCCTGAAAGTCGTTTCCCTCGCCAATGTCGAGGCCCCCCAACGCTTCGGAGATTCCAATCACCGTTCCCAGAAAACCGAGCATCGGAATCGCCCAGATCATGATGCGCGCAAACGAATATCGTTCGTGTTTTTCCTCGGCGTCCGATTCCGCGGCGTATTTCATCTCGTCGTCGAGACCCTCGACGGTATCGTTGCGACGTACAAACTCGACTGCCGTAAAGAGCCGTCGCCACAGCCACGTTTGCCGCACGGGCACGGAAAAACCCGCCAGTCGCACGCGAAGCTGATCGCAGTTTGGCACCGCCGTGCGGTCGGCACCATGGTCGTCGGCGGCGGGGGCAAGGCTAATGGTTGCCAGCAGTCGCCGCTGGCGCAACACGTCCCACGCAATGAGTGCCAGCGAAGCCAGGCCGACGAGGAACATCGCGGTCGTGACGCGGGAAACGGCATGTCCGCCGAGGTAGCGTCGCACCATTTCATTACCGATGGCGCCGTTGTTAATAAGGGCAAACAGTCCGATAAAGGCCGCCAGCCCGATTAACAGCGGCTTGAGGACGGAAACCGGCATGGTGGTGCGTTCGCAGACGATGGATTCGGTCATGGCGGGTGCGAAGGGCGAGTGTTTGAAAAAAGTCGAACAACGACCGGGAAATCCGGCTCATTCGTCAAAATCGGCAAACTCGGCGTCACAGATTAGCGAATCGGAAAAGTTTACCGGAGTTTCCCTGGGCGGGCTGGCATGGTCGCGGGCGACGGGCCGGCCGCGGTATTCCCGTGTGCGGTAACAACAAGCCGCCGGCTTCGGTGGATGTGGGACCACGGATGAAGGACCACGGATGAACGGACCCCCGATGAAGAGCCTCTCCGACGGTATTTCATTTCGCGTTTTTATTCGCAAGTTCACCGGGGATCGTGCCGATACTCTAGGCTGTTGACCTGATCAACATTTGGGAGATTGCATCTGCATTGCAGTATCCCAGGGGGGGACTAGTCCGGAATCAGCCACTTGGCCTTCCGGGCTTATTTTTTGCGCCGACCCGATCGCGCCAAAACGGGTACGACAACGTTAGCGCGAACTGCCAGTTCGCATGGCTGTTGTGAGTAGCGCGAACTGCCAGTTCGCATGGCTGATATTATCACCCGGAACGCACCAACGTCCGGTTTCCAGCGGTTGAACCGTGACCGTCCAAATCCAATCCGTAATGGCGGAAGCCAACATGTACCGGTACCGGCTGCCTTGCCGCCAACGCTTCCTGTTTACCGCTTCTGTTCCAGATGCAGCATGATCTGGGCGACGTCGGCGGGGGTGATACCGCTGATACGCGACGCCTGGTCGAGCGATGCAGGGCGAATCCGAGTGAATTTCTCCCGCGCCTCGGTGCGCAAGTGGCTCAGCCGAGCGTAGTCAAAGTCGTCGGGGATTCGTTTCCCCGCCAGCCGCTTCTGCCGGTCGATGATCGTCTGTTGCCGCGAAACATAACCGGCATACTTCACATCCCACATGACTTGTTGCGCGACCTCTTCGCCGAATTCCGCCAGCGGCGGGTGAAGTGCGACCAATTCCGGCCATCCGACCTCGGGACGACGCAAGTACTTTTCCAGAGTGCCTGCCGCCGTGTGTGTGCTGGCGAGAATTTCCCGCGCGCGATCGATCGCTTCCGTCTTTTGGCGCAAGCGAACCAGCCGGTCTTCCCGCACAAGTCCGATGCGCGCGGCAAGCGGCGTGAGGCGGCGATCGGCATTGTCCTGCCGCAACAGCAAACGGTACTCGGCGCGACTGGTGAACATGCGATACGGTTCGTCGACGCCGCACGTCACCAGGTCGTCAATGAGAACTCCGAGGTAGGCCTCGCCCCGATCGAGCACGAGCGGTTCACCGTCGCGGCGCGCCAGTGCCGCGTTGGCCCCGGCGACAAGTCCCTGGCCGGCGGCCTCTTCGTAACCTGTCGTTCCGTTGATTTGGCCGGCGAGATAGAGACCCGCCACGGCCTTCGTTTCCAGGGTGTTCCGCAACTGATCGGGTGGCGAGTAATCGTATTCGACCGCGTAGCCGTATCGGAGGATTTCCGCGCGCTCGAGTCCCTTGACACGACGAAACAGCTCGTCCTGCACGTCGCGCGGAAGGCTGGTGGAAACGCCGTTCACGTAAACCTCCAGCGTGTTGCGTCCTTCCGGTTCAAGAAACAATTGATGCCGTGTCTTGTCGGAAAAGCGGACCACCTTGTCCTCAATCGACGGGCAATAACGAGGGCCGCTGCTGTTGATCTGGCCGCTGTACATTGGCGCGCGATGCAGGTTGCGCCGAATCAAATCGTGAACGCCTTCGTTGGTGTAAGTAATCCAGCAGGGAATTTGCTCGACATCGAGGCGGCGATTGAGGAACGAAAAGGGCCGCGGATTCTCATCGCCCGGCTGAATTTCGGTCTTGCCGTAATCGATCGTGCGACCGTTGAGCCGCGGGGGCGTTCCGGTCTTGAATCGCTCGATTCGAAAGCCCAGTCGCCGCAGCGCGCCGCTGATCCCCTGGGTCGTCCCTTCGCCCGCGCGGCCGCCAGGCGTCGTTGCCTGGCCGGTGTGCATGATCGCGTGAAGAAACGTACCGGTCGTCAGCACCACGGCCCGCGCCCGATATTCCGCGTCGCCGCGAACCGAGACGCCGACGACGCGCGTTCGCCCTTCAAGGGTCTCGACAAGCAGGTCCTCAACGATTTCCTGTCGCAGCGAGAGATTTACCTGTTGCTCGACGGCATGTTTGATCCACGCCTGGTAGGCCTTTTTGTCAGCCTGGGCGCGGGGGCTGTGCATCGCCGGACCCTTGCGGACGTTGAGCATGCGGAACTGGATTCCGGTGGCGTCAATCGCCTGACCCATAAGGCCACCTAGCGCGTCGATTTCCCGCACCAGATGCCCCTTGGCGACGCCGCCAATCGCCGGGTTACAGCTCATTTGACCGACGGTATCCAGATTGGTCGTCAACAAGGCCGTCCGCGCGCCAAGCCGCGCGGCGGCGCTGGCGGCTTCGGTGCCTGCATGCCCCGCACCAATGACGATGACATCGAAATCGTAGATGGTTGGCCCGGACATTTATCCACAGTACGTTTTGAGAGTTTCCGGCAAGCTGTCAATCATATCGGTCGCGATCATACCAAGAGGCCCTTTTCGGGAGGCGGCGAGGTCTCCCGCAGCGCCGTGAACGTGACAGCCGAGCACCGCCGCGTCCCACGCTTCGAGACCCTGACCGATCAGGGCCGCGATGACGCCCGTCAGGACGTCGCCCGATCCGGCCGTTGCCATGCCGGGATTCCCAGTTGTGTTGTGCCGCAAGCGACGACCGTCGGTAACCAACGTGCGATTTCCCTTAAGTAAAACGATACAGCCCGTTCGGCTGGCCAATTCGCTGGCGGCGTATTCCAGGTCTTTCCGCGTCCCCTGTACGGTTCTCACGAGGCGGCGCAACTCACCCGGATGGGGCGTCAGGATTCTCGGATAATCACCAGACGGCCAGTCAAAATCCGCGCCGAGGTTATTGAGTCCGTCAGCGTCCATGACAACCGGGCAAGTCGCCTTGCGGAATACCTCGCGGGCAAGTTGTTCCAGTTGACTTGAACGGCCCAGTCCGGGTCCAAAGGCCAGACACTCCACGTCGCCAATGAGTTCATGCAGGCCGGCCCACGAAGTGATGTCGATTTTGCCATCGTCGTTGTTCGGCAGGCTGACGGTCATGAGGACGGGATGGAAACCGGCGATCACTTGCTGGCACGAGCGGGCAGTGGCGACGGTGACGATCCCCGCTCCGCTGCGAAGAGCGGCAAGGCCGGTTAAAGTCGCCGCGCCCGCCATCCCGGACGAACCGGCGACGACGACCACGCGGCCGTAGTCATGTTTATGGCTCTCTTTTCGCCGCGCGGGCATTTGAGGCAGCCCCGCAGGTTCCGAATTGCCCGCCGGTTTAGTAGGATCCTGTTCGGGAAGGACGCGATCGGTGAGTTCGTTCAGGCTGATTCTCCCCGCTCGAAATTGGCGCGCGACTTGCTGGAATTCGTGTCGGTTCATCGCTCGATTTCAGTCGAGGTCTTTCCGAAAAGTCGCTGCATGACGATGCGCGAAATTTGTGCTACCCTGAAGCCCGGAAATTGCCGGATTTGTCTTTCGGAGGTCGTCATGAACGTGTCGCAAGTGATGACGGAGTTGAAGAAAAAAGGGACGTCTCAGACTCGCAAGGTTTTCTTGCGACACGGCGCACCGGAGGACATGTTTGGCGTCAAGGTCGGTGACCTCAAGGTGATTGCCAAAAAGATCAAGGGCGATCACGAACTTGCCTGTGAATTGTACGAAACCGGAAACTCCGACGCGATGTACCTTGCCGGGATGGTCGCCGACGGCGGCAAAATGACAAGAACCCAGCTCGACAAGTGGGCCAAGTCGGCACCGTGGTCCATGATCGCCGAATACACGGTGCCCGGCGTAGCTTGCGAGAATCCGCACGCGCGCGACCTGGCCGCGAAGTGGATCAAGGCGAAGGACCCGCGACTCGCCGCTTGCGGCTGGGCAACTTACGGCGGGATTCTCGCGACGCGCGACGACGATGAACTCGATCTCGACGAAATCCGCGGCCTCCTCAAACAGGTTGAAAAATCGGTCCACAAGGCACCGGGCCGCGTGGCCTACACGATGAACGCCTTCGTGATTTCCGTCGGGACGTACGTTTCGCAGTTATTGAGCGATGCCCGCTCGACGGCGAACAAGATCGGCAAGGTTTCGGTCGACATGGGCGAAACTCAGTGCAAGGTCCCGCTGGCGACCGACTACATTGCAAAGGTCGAAAAGGCCGGCCGCGTAGGCAAGAAACGCAAGACAATGAAGTGCTGACGTGTCCCGCGGTTCGGCGCCAAACTTGCGGGTTTCCTTGATCCAGAATCCGTTATGGCAATTCCCGACGAAGTACTCGACCTGGTCAATCGATTTCATGACCATCGGGAGAGCTACAAATCCCCGAACTACAACGAAACCCAGGTGCGGCGAGAGTTTGTCGATCCGCTTTTCAAGGCCCTTGGCTGGGACATCGACAACGAACAGGGTTATGCCGAAGCTTCATTCTTCTGACGACGTTGAACGGTTGCTGCTGCTCGCATCTGTATTGAACAGTCGCTGGATGACCCTTTACTACAAGCAACGCGCTGTCAAGAGTGCCCGTAGGATTTTTCCGAAAGTAGTCATCAAGAACTTGCGCGAATTCCCATTCCCGAACATTGTGCCGACCGAAACGTTATCGAACTGCGCGCAGATTGTCAGAAAACGATTGGCCCTTGCAAAATCGTTGGCTCGCATTAAGACTGCCCACGAGCGGACGGCGTTAACCCGCCAGATCGAGGCGACGGACCGGGAGATTGACGCGATCGTGTACGAGCTGTACGGACTGTCCGACCAGGAAATCCGACTCGTCGAGGAGGCAACCGCCCGATGAAACTCCCCAATGCGGACAATGCGGTGGTCGACATGCAAAAGCTCATCGAATATTGTCTCAATCCGGAACATCCGCGCGGCAAACACAAGGCCCGCGTCATGCTGTCGTCCTGCGGAATGTCGGCTGGACATGCAGATATTCTACGCGACTCTCTGCTCGACGCAGCCCGGAATTTGGACGCGGAATTGAGCGAAGTGGATGACTACGGACAACGCTTCGTGGTAGACTTGGAATTGAAGGGACCGGCGGGCACAGCCAAGGTCCGCAGTGCCTGGATCATCAGACGGAATGAGAATTTTCCCAGATTCGTATCCTGTTACGTGTGGTAGAATTCAAACATGACAAACGACCGTTTCAAGTTGCACGACGTTGTCGCTTTGACACAGTCCCTGCCCGAACGCGGATTGGTGCGTGGCCAAGTGGGTACGATCGTGGAATCGCTGGCACTGGATGTCTTCGAAGTCGAATTCTGCGACAACGAAGGCCGAACGTATGCGATGCTCGCCTTGACGGATATTCAACTGATGGTCCTGCACCACGAACCCATGCCGGCGGCATAGTTCCTGGCGAGTTGACTGGTTGAAAGGGATGAAAGATGCTGACACTGGAACAAATCCGGCGTGAGGGCCTGGAAGCGCTGCGGGAGCGACTGGGGCAGGCGGGAATGATCCGATTCCTGGCCCAATTTGATAACGGCAGCGGCGACTACGCCCGGGCTCGTCAAGAATGGGTCGATCGCACATCACTCGATGACATCCGACAATCCGCGCGCCGCAGGAAGCAGCAGCCGAAGAAACCCTGAAGGCCATGAACATTGACGATTTCACCGAAGTCGCCCTGACGCGCGATGTTCCCGAGCATGGTCTGCGTTGCGGAGATGTCGCCACAGTGGTCGAAAAACTACCAGGCACCAGCGCCAGCGGAGGAGAGGCAGGGTTTGTTCTGGAGGTTTTCAATGCGATCGGAGAAACAATTGCCGTGGTCACCGTCCCGGTCTCGGCGGTCGAGCCATTGCGGGCCAGCGAAGTGTTCAGCGTGCGGTCGCTTCAAAAAACGGACTAGACTGTGAGCGTGGCCATGTAAGACTATCACATCAATATTTTCTACAGCGACGATGAGGGCGGATAGATCGCTGATATTCCTGATCTGCGCGCTTGCTCGGCCTTTGGCGCAACGCCGGAAGAAGCGGTCCGGGAACTTGAGGTCGCCAAAACGGCGTGGCTGGACGCGGCCCGTCAGGCCGGCAAACCAATTCCCCCACCCCGGTATCGTCCGGTCAAATACGAAGTCGGCTAGCACTTGAACTAATCGTCGAGGTCAAGGCGAGGATGATCTATTTGACGTTACCTTGCATCGATGGATCTAAAGGGTCTATCCATCCCTTGAAGACAAAATCATTGGAGTTGCCGGCCCAGCCCACTGACCAGGCGGACAATAGCTGAACCGTTAATTCCTGGAGTTCCTCCTCCGTCAGTTCGTACTCTTCCCCTATATCCCGAATGACCGGTTCCAGTCGCTTGCGAATTCCACTGTGCGGGATAGTCGCAATACGGTAGGCCGCCCATGCATCGCCAAGGTCGGCAGATGATTCAGACTCAATCTCCATCGTTCCCGCGAGTTGATCAAACAATTCGGAATTCCTGTTCGCAAAAAACTTCGCTGCTTCGGGGGAATCGACACCGTGGCGGTTGAAGAATTCCGAGACACACTCCGTGAACTTGTCCCGGAGCAACATCGAGGTATCGCGTTCGGCAAGCAATTCGAGTCGAGATTTGGCCAAACCATGGACATTGGAAGCGCGACAAACGACGAATCGAAAAAAACCGCTTTTCGGAACAATCCTGTATTCGATATCGAATGCAGACAAATCCGCGCCTGGGGAATGCTTGCTCGTCTCTCCGGTGCCGATAATTTCGGCCGAATCATCCCTATCGAGCGTCGACTTTGAATTCGAATCGCAACCGGCGAATGAGCAGGTGATGAACATCGTCGATACCAACAAGCGTCGATACATTGCAACTTCACTGGGAAAATGACAGCAGTGTTACAGGATGACCACCGAAACTCGCCAACAAACATTTCGCAAGTCACCCGATTCACGACTTTGTCCGATAGCTTTTGTCCGACACGCAGTATACTAGCATGATTTGCGGTTCTATGTGAACGCGCTATGCCGCCACTGGTCTGAAGCGGTCTTCGGGGCCGTCTGGCTTGGAACAGGAACCGTCGCGGGCTAACGGATTTGGTGAACCGGCATGTACCTGGTGCTCTATGTTTACCCGGTGCTCTCTGGCCAGGCGGTGCGCGTTCTGTTAGAGTGCATGAACCGTCTGTTCGAAACTGATTTTGCCTGATTTTCTGAAGGACCCGAACCATGAATGCGGGGAAACTACCAATAACACGGTCGCCCAGTCGTCGCCAGTTTGTTCAGG
>JBGTFW010000088.1:0-14802 GCA_041747075.1 Pirellulaceae bacterium | reverse complement strand
TGGCGGCGTGGTACCTCGAACGCCAGCAGACCGGTGCGTCCGACGCCAGCCTGCTCGCCCCGCTGGTCGAATACCTGCCGCGCGCGTCGGACGGCGAGGTGATGGCGATTGTTCAACTGGTTGGCACGGAGTTGCGCTCGATCGCCGATCCGCTTTGGCAAGTGACTCGCGACGCCAGGTCCGACGACGCTCAGCGCCTCCGCGCCTGGTGTGCGCTGGCCGCCGTTGATGCCGACAACCGGGTATGGCCCTCCGAGGCGAGTCAGGTCGCCGGTGCGCTGTTGGCCGAAAGCCGCGAACACCTGGAAACCTGGACAACGCTTCTGAAGCCGGTCGCCGGGCATCTGGCACCGGACCTCGAGTGGATGTACTTCAACAGTCAGCAAAGAGCCGTTCAGGAGAAGGCCGCGGAGGTTCTGGGACTCCTTTTTCGCGATGACGTGAATCGAATCGGAGAGTGGTTTTTGGCCGGAAAGCCCGCGCAGCTTCGCCGTTTTCGCGAGTCCATCGAGCGCCAGCCCGCCGCCATGCTGCGCTGGTGTGACGAGACGGAAAGGAACCCCCACCAGCCCTTGCGGGCCGCGAACCTGGCGGTCCTCCGCGCGATGGCAAGCGATCCCGACGCGATGTTGCGGTATTTATCCGAAGATTCCGACGATGCGACGATGCAGTCGCTGCTGATCGCGCGCATCGGTCCATCAGGCATCGATCGCGCTCTTCTGGAATCCGTACTGCGCGACCCGGCGGTGCCGGCGACCCGGGTCTACAGTGCGCTGTTGGCGCTGGGACAGTATGACCAGCAACAGCTTTATCTAACCGAGCGCGAGAAACTGATGCCGACGGTCGTCGAGCTGTTTCGCGCGCATCCGGACGGGGGCGTTCATTCCGCCGCGCGGTGGCTGTTGCGGACATGGGGATTCGAAGCGGAAGTCGCGGAGGCCCTCTCGACGATTCAAACCGAAGCACCGAACCGGGGCTTCGGCTGGCACGAAGATCCCCGCGGGCTTTGCTTCGCGGTCTTTGCGACGAGTGACGCGTACCAGCTTGGACCGCCCGACGGTGACTCTGGCGACGACTCGCAGTTCGACAAACGGCAAGTTGCCTTGCCCGCGCGATTCGGCATATCAACCACGGAAATCACTGCGGAAGATTTTCTCGCGGCGGAAAACCGCATCGCCGAGCGGCTTGAGACCCAGGCGGGCGACAGCGCGGAAACGTACGCGTCATTGGCAAAGAGCCTGCGGCGAAACCAAAAGAACCGTTTGGTTGATGTCTCGCCGCGCCCGATGGTTAACGTCACATGGCACGACACCGCGATGTACTGTCATGAATTGTCCAGCCAGTCGGGCGTTGACCCTTCGGAAATCCCCTACGAAATGATTCTCAAGCGAACGGAATGGCGCGCCCGGCCGGTGAAGGATTGTCTCGATAAAATCGGTTATCGCTTGCCCACCGGCGCTGAATGGGAGTTTGCGTGCCGCGCCGGGGGCCGTACCCCGTTGTCTTGCGGAACGCTCCCGGAATTACTGGACGATTTTTCGTGGACGGTCACCAATTCCCGCAACGAATTGATGCCGACCGGATTGCTCAAGCCCAATCGATTTGGCTTGTTTGATATCCAGGGAAACGCCGGGGAATGGTGCCACAACCTGTTCGATACCGGTATTGAGGAAGGTTCCGAATTCGATTTTCCTCGCGAAATCCGCGACCAGAGCTGTGCCGAGGAGCCTGGGGATTTCAACCTGTTTCGCCGGCGTCCGCTGCTGCGAACCAATGCACTCTCCCAGCTCGGCTTTCGACCGGCAAGGACGTACCCCCCTGCGCAGTGAGGCGGGACCAGCACCTGCGGGAATTTCGGGAATTTCGGGATTTTCCCTGATTTCCGGACCTACCCTTCAACATCTATAATAGCAACTGGCTGGAGAGCGCCGCGTTTGAGGCCATTCAACCCCGAAGCGCACGCGAGTAAGCGCCATTCGACAAGTTCACTCGCTTGCGCTTCGGCTTGCGAAAGTTTCTTCCCGAGAAAAATTTCCGTGAAAGTTCACACCATGTTCTGCAAGTTTCAAAAGCCGTTGTTCGTCGCCTTGTTGCCCCTGTTGGGGATCGCTGTCGTTTGCGGAGACACGATCCGAATGCAAGTTCGCTCGGCGAGCGCCAGCAGTGAACTGGCCCGCGCGCGATCCGCGTGGCAGGACGAGGGACTTGATCGGACACTCAGTGCCCAGTATGTGCCGCTCGATGCACGGAATCGGCTGTCGGGAACGATGTCAGCCATCGATCGTTCCGGCGAAGTCAGCGGTGTCGGCGGCCTGGAAGTCGCTTTGGTTCAAAACGGCAGGTTGATCGCCGAGACAGTCACGCAATCGGACGGCTCGTTTCTGTCCGATGAAGTTTCCCCGGGCGCGTATACGCTGTGCGTTTCGGGCGATGAAGGATTTTTGGCTTACGGCATTCAGTTAATCGCGCGGGAAGAAGCGGGGGAAACCTTGCCAATGCCGGCACCCGGCGGCGCGTCGATCCACTGGGGTGAGCCGGCAGTTCGCAACGTTTCCTTCGGTGTCTCTCGCCCCTCGAAGCCCCAGGAGGATGCCAACGCACCGGCACCCGACCTCCGCAAGCAACTCGAACACTTGCGGTCCGCGCAAGTCCACTTGCGGGAAGCCGGCATGGACGAAGTGGCCGCGTCCGTCGGAGAACGAATCACGCAACTGGAAAAGCAGTTGCGCGAGGCGGAACAAGTGCAGGCCGCCGGCGACAGGGAACCGGAGGGAGTAGCGTCTCTTCCAATCGATCATCTGAGGTCGGCCCTTGGCCACTTGCAGAAAGCCGGAGTCGAGGACATCGCCAGTACCGTCGAGGAGCGAATTGCGCAAATGGAACAGCCCATGCAACCCGAGGCGGGCGATATCGCCGGGGGTGGGGACGTTGAACCTGCCACGCCGCCGCGCGACGTGCCCCAACCGGCTATTCCGGAAGCTGCCCCGCCCGAACTGGCTGCACCCGATCGCGCCACGCCCGCCGAGGAGCCGTCGGTTCGCGTCACGGCCGCCGTGATCCCGCCAAAGTTCACGGCCTTGCAGAGCATCATGGCGGACTTCGTTCCGGAGGGCGTCGCTCTCCCCGTCGAAGGGCTCCCGGAAAGCATGCGAATCAACGTCGAGGAATCGGTCGTTGCGGGCGGATTCCGCATTACGCTTAATGACGACGGAGCACTCGAAGGCCAGATTTCCCCGTTGGCCAGCGAAGGGGACGAACCGATTCGGCTCAAGGAGATGAATGCGTTTCTTCTGCTCGACGACGAGATTTATTCCCGCGTGACGGTCAAGGAAGACGGGAATTTTGTCTTCAACGACGTCGAGCCGGGTGTTTATGGATTCGCGGCCGCGGGACCGGACGGGTTCGCCGCCATTAGTTTTCAGGCAGTTGCCGCGACTTCCGGTGAAACGGACGCATCGCATTCATCGACGAGTCCGTTTCGCAACGCCAGTTTCGCACACGGTTCAAATGCCGACGTGAACCGGCTTGAAATTGCGATAAGCCCGAAAGAGGACCTCGAATGGCTCCGCAACCGGATCAACGAATTAAACGCTTCGGAACCGGTTTCTGCCGGTGAAGAAACCGTTGACGGGCAAACCGCTCCTTTCGGTCCGGGATTCGGAAGCGGCGGCTCTGGTTTTGGCGGCGGTGGTGCCGGGTCCGGATCAGGCTTCAATATCGGACCGTTGGTCGAAGGGGCGATCGCCGCCTGGTTGATCTCCGAGGCGTTTGACCGGAACCGGAACAATACGCAGCGACCGCCGATTAGCCCGTTCATTGTTCGTCCGATTATCGTCCCGCCCATCATCGTCCAGTAGGGTCTGACGGGTCCGCGACGTCCGCCAGGTGGCGCGGCGTTTGTCGGGCGTGTTGACAATTTTTTCCTGGTTGGGCACGATATGGGGCTCACTACCAACAAGGGATCAAGGCGATGAAAATACATACAGGCGACATGGTCGTGGTTATTAGCGGCGCGGAAAAGGGCCAGTCCGGCAAGGTCATGTCGGTCAACCGTGAAAAAAACCGGATTCTCGTGGAAGGGATCAACATGGTCTACAAACACGTGAAGCCCAGTCAAAAGAATCCCCAGGGCGGACGGCTCCACAAGGAGATGCCAATTAACGCCTCCAATGTGAAGGTGTTGTGCCCCAAGACCAGCAAGCCGACGCGGGTGGGTTACCGGTATCTCAAGGACGGGTCGAAGGAGCGTTACGCGCGGAGCAGCGGCGAGAGCATGGGAATGATATCGCCGCCAAAACCCCAGTACGCCGCGAGAAAATAAGTCTGCCGCGGGTTCATTCCCTGAGCTTCTTGATTTCCTCGGGCAAGTCGAAAACGGAATCGTCGATGTCCGTGTTGGCCTCGATGGACTTGAGCGACGTTTTCATCGTCATCCCCTGGGGCAATTCGGCAATTGTCTCAAAGGGCATCTTCACGCCGCTCACGTCACGATAATCACTGATCTTGCTGACGATCTCCATTTCACCCATTTGATTGATGGCGGTGAGGCGCATCCCCGTGAGCAACCTTGATTCGACCGAGAAGTACTGGAGCACCGGATTCTGCCCCGCCTTGGACGCCTCAACGACGTAACATTGCTCGCCGTTGAATTCTTCCTTGCCCGTGGTCTTCACCGTGTCATACAGTTGGTCCATCACCATGAACGGCGAGATTTTCATTTGGGCGATCATCTGGTCTTTTTGTTCGCCTTCGATGATTTCGGGACCGGTCATCTCCGCAATCTGCCATGCCGTTTCCCCGTCATAGCCGACGCGGTTTTCGCCAATCCCCGCCAGGTTGATAACCATCAGGCCCTTTTCGTCCGTTTGGGTCATCACAACCTCCCCTTCGATGCCCGCCTCGGGAATCCCGATGGTCCCTTTGGCAACGATCGAGTCGATTTTTTGGTGAGCAGTTTCGCCGCCCGTTGCCTCAAGGTAATCGTCGATCACCTTGCTTGCTTCCGGCAAGTCGTCCTGGGTTTTCTTTTCTTCCGCGGTCACTTGCCGGGCGAGTGACACGGCGGGGTCGACGACCAGGGCCAGCAAGGCAATGGCCGAAAAAAGAAAACCGCGTGATGGAAATCTTCCGGTTGTCAATACAGTCAGGTTCATTTCGTTATCCGATAAAAAAAAGATTGTTGAGAGTTTGAAAGGATGGGGTTTGGTTTCCAGGTTACTCGCGCGTCATCATCCATGCTTTCGCGGCGGCGAGGACCGGGTCGGCTTCCTTCGCCAGCGCCTGTCGGGTCAGTTCCACCGGTTGCGTGGGTCGAACCCCCTCGCCCTCAAGCGACTGGCCGTTTGCCGAATGGTACGAGGCCATGGCATACTGGAATCCGTCCCCGTTGGGTAGTTTAGTCACGATCGACGGCAAAACCAGTCCGGCAGTCGTCGAACCAAAAACCTCGGCAAGGTTCAGATCCCGGAGTCCCGCCGCCATGATCTCGGCCGCCGAGATGGAGCATTCATCAACGAGCACCGCGACGGGCTTTTCAAATTTTGGATTCCGCGGATTGAGGGCCAGTTTCAGTTCCGTTCCGCCCGCCATCCGCATCGTACCAATCGGCGAGCGATCATCGACGAGCCATCCACACATCCCCGATACGAGGATGACCAGTCCGCCGCGGTTTCCGCGCAGGTCAATAATCAGCCCGCGAACGCCGCGGCTGCGAAACTCATCGAGCGAGTCCTTGTAGGCCGCGGCCAGTCTCGGGCCGCCAATAAAGGCATTGAAGCGGATGTATCCAATCTCGTCGCGGAGGTCGGACTGGTAATCGACGGTAAAGGGTGGCAAGTGACCAAACTCCTCCAGTTCGCCTGGGGCGCGAACGAGCGTGAGTCCCCTTGATTGGGGCTGGTCGTCGTTGTCGAGAAACTCGATCAACAGCTCGTCACCGGGCTTGCCGGACGTCCGCGCGTCGAGCACCAGACCGACCGTCGTTTCGGCGCGCATGACAGAATGTTCGGCTCGCGCCTTGCACTTTTCGAGAATTTCCTCCGCATCCTTGTCGGCGACGCGGGTAACGGCCCAACCCGGCTCGACCCCCGCCGTCGCGGCGGGGGAATCCGGCTCGACCGCCGCGACGACGAGCTGTTCCTCGACAAGTCGAATTCGCAAGCCGGCGGTTCCTTCGCCGCCTCGCGCGCGGTCTTCTTCGATTTCCTTGTAAGTCTCCTCGGGGATGATTCCAAAGTGCGATTGATCGAGAGATTCCAGCATGTCGTTGATCGCTTCACGCACCTCGTTGATGGAATCGGCGTCTTCGACAAGTGGGCGGTATCGCTCGCGTGCGGCGTCCCACTTTTCTCCGACGACTTCAGGGTCCCAATGCACCTTGCGGATCGTTTCCCATACGAGGTCAAACGACTCAAGCTGAACGGCCTTGTCGAAGGCGTCATCGGTCGCGGTTTCCTGTTCAGGCGCTTCCGCGAGGCCTTGCCGCGCAAAGGCCGTCGACGGGGCAAGGCACATGACGGTTCCCATCCACAAAAGGGCTGTCGAATGGAAGGAGGTGGGCCTTGAAGCAGGAGATAGCATGGTTTTCTCAAAAACGAATTTCGGGGCAAAAAAATCCGCCACGGGGAACCGGGGATATGCATCTTACCACAAAGTGATTCCGGGGTGCCCGACGCGGGACAAAACCGCCAGCTTGTCCGGCTTGTATTGACAAAAAACGGGCACTTTCCATTCCTCGAATATTGAGGGTGACGCGAACGGCAAGATTCGCGACGATGGCCCGGTCGTGATGCAGGTGGCGAAAACCTGCATTGGCGTGAGGACACCCGCCTTTTTTTTTGACGCAAACGGAAGTATGGAAACGACCTTGCACCGCCAACTCAAGGACTTTTATTCCTCCCCGACCACCAGGCAGGAAGTGCGCGTGGGACGCTTTCGCATTGACATTGTCGACGGGAAGCGGCTGATTGAAGTGCAGCACAGCGGGCTTTCTTCCCTCCGCTCCAAGACCCAACAGCTTCTCCGTCAACACGACGTCGAAATCATCAAGCCGCTCGTCGCGCGAAAGCGGCTTGTCAACCTCTCTTCGCCCGAAGGGCCGCCGTCGAGCACTCGCTGGAGTCCGAAACGGGCGACGCCCCTCGATGTCTTTCATGAACTGGTGTACTTCACCAGCGTCTTTCCCCATCGACGTTTGACGTTGCGCATCCCGCTGATCGAGATCGAAGAGCTTCGTTACCCGTGGCGGCGACGAAACCGCCGTCGAGGCCAGTTCAAGGTTCGTGACCAACGACTCCTTGAGGTCGTCGGCGAAAACGTTTATCGGACGGCGCGGGACTTGCTCCAGTTTCTCCCTCACGATTTACCCGACGAGTTCGGGACACGGGAACTGGCCGATGCGCTCGACGTCGAACGCTGGGTCGCCCGTCGCGTCGCATGGTGTCTTCGCAAAACGGGAACGGCACGGCTGCACGGAAAACGGGGGAACAGCCTGCAATACCGCCTGACCTAAGTTCGCGTTTTGCGAATTTGGAGTGCTCCGGCTTGGCGGAGCTTTGGATTAGCCCCGGAAAACGCGATGCATTGAGACAGTTGTTGGCTTGGGCCTTGCCTTCCACACCGCCGATAATTTCCTGCCTTCGCGAATCCAAAGCGGTACCAAGTTCCCCGCACTCCCAAGAAAAGTGCAAAACTGGAACTAAGTTCCGGAACGATACGGTTGTGAGTGTGAAACGGCCTTCGAAGGCCGTTTTACAGGCGCTTAAATCAGGCGCTGGCGCGGGAGCGCGATTCGCGGAGGCCGCGACTGAGGATGTCCCGCAACAGAGGCGAATAGTCCTCGTAGCGACTTTGGTCCGGCGCGCCGTTGGCATACTGGTAGATCGCGTCGCGCGGTTTCTTGCCAAGCGAAATCAGCGTCGAACTGACGGTTCCAAAATCGGGCTGCCGCACGACCATGCTGGGGCGACCCGCGGAAATCGGCTGGCGGGCAAACACCTTGCTCGCCACCGCGAGGAACTTGACCGGAGTGTCCAGCAGTTGCAGGGTGAGCAAGCGGCGCGCCATCTCCCCGCGATCATCCAGCCCGTCGTTGACATCCATATGACCCACGATGCTCAACCCTTCCTGCAAGGGGACGATGGTGACGTCCGATGTCGCGTGGATCACCCAGCCCTGTTCGCCATCGGCGACGACGAAATTCGCTCCACGGTACATGCCGTCGTGAAGTTCCTCCATCGCCAAGTCAACGGCTTCCCGCGCCGAACCGCATTTAAGCATCTCGCGGCACAGCTCTCCACGCGATCGCGGTTCAGCCGGCTCGTTCGGACGACGGCGAGGCGTCAGGCCGCAAAACATCCCCCCCTGATTGACTCCCAGACTCGTTCCGCCATCTTGAGGATCGAAACTGGCAAGAATCCGGGGCTTGCCCGGTTGAATGGAGGGAGCGGGGCAAACGCGATCGTATTTTTCCTCCCGGTTGGCCGCGATGAGAATCGGCGAATCCGGGACCAGCTTGTACAAAACCGCGAGTAAACTCATTTTTTCCTTGCGTTGATTCAGAATTCCTTGATCGTCCGGATCAGCCAACCCGTAAACCGCCGGCGCTAGCCGCGGGCCGCGAAATCCGGGAACCGTGAAATCGCCAATTTAACGAAAAAAATCACGCACGATACCCCCATTCGGGGTATTTGCAGCGAAAATCCATAAAGTTCGCTCCCATCGGTGAAACCGGCGACATCGGAAGTCCTCGGGACGGGTTGACGGACTGCAAACAACGACGACTGTTGGGTGTCAAACCGCACCGGTCGAACGGATTGGCAGGCAATCTCGTTCGGAATCGATCCATTCACCGGGTCGAAAATGCTTGACGTCTCTCGCGGCAACGCGGAAACTGTTGCGTCGGCGATCTGCTCGGAATGTTTGATGTACCCGGTATGGATTCCGAGTTGTATCGATCCGGTCGCCGGAACACTCAATACCTTCACCGGGTTTCTCGATGGCAACCATTATCCGCCAATCCAAACCGATTCAAACCGTTGCCAGGCCGAATACCGCGTTGCCGGGGGTCCAGATTCTCGCCACCGGGGCCAACGTCCCCGAGGTCGTGGTAAGGAACCGTGACTTGAGCGAACTGGGCTGTGACGAGGAGTGGATTGTCCAGCGCACGGGGATTCTTGAACGAAGACATTGCCGCCCCGACCAGTCGACGAGCGACCTTGCGTACGAGGCGGCGCGGGACTGTCTGGATCGCGCCGGCGTGCCGGCAAGCGACGTGGACCTGATCATCGTCGCGACGATGACACCGGATCACTTTACGCCTTCGACATCGGCGATCGTCCAGGACCGGCTGAAATGTTCGGCGGTGGGAATGGACCTGAACGCGGCTTGTTCCGGATTCCTGTACGGCTTGATTGTCGGGGGCCAGTTCATTCAAACGCGCAGTTACCGGAACGTGCTGGTGATCGGCGCGGACGCCATGTCACGGGTCATCGATCCGCAGGACGTCAAGACGTATCCGCTGTTCGGGGATGCCGCGGGCGCGGCGCTGCTAACGCTCGATCCAGATGCCGACGACGATTCGACAACGGGAATTCGCGCGTGGCAAATGGGAACCGCCGGCGACCTCGGTTATCTGATTTCCGTGCCGGGTGCCTGCGCGCGGATGCCTGCTTCGGAACAGGTGTTGCGCGAGCGCCTTCAGTTTCTCAAGATGGACGGCAAGCCCGTTTTCAAATGGGCGGTTCGCACGATCCCGGTCGCGATCCGCGAAGTGCTTGACCTGGCCGAAATGACGATCGACGAGATCGACCTGTTACTGCTTCACCAGGCCAACCAGCGGATCATTGACGCGGCGCTTCCCGATATCGGGATCGAGCCGGAGAAAGTCCACGTGAACCTGCAACATTACGGGAACACGTCGGCGGCGAGCATTCCACTGTTGCTGCATGAAGCGTTGCGAGACGGTCGCGCAACGCTCGACAACCGCATTCTCATGTGCGGTTTCGGAGCGGGGCTGACGTGGGCTTCGTGTATCTATCAGGGGCGCAGCGTATAAAGGCAGCTATCGAGGTGCGGGGAGTAGCGGAACCCGCAAGTAGCGGAACTCGCGGAGTGTTTCGTCTTGGGAAACGATCGACAAAAGCGCAACCGCGCGTCAAGGCCGCGCGTCAAAGCCCTGGCGGCCTCCGCTACGACAACCTCAGGCGGGGTAAGTCAGTACCATTTCCGTGCCGTGCGAAACGCTCGCCGCCGTGAGCCGCCCGCCCAGTGAACGGGCCATGCGGCGGCATAACGCCAGTCCGAGGCCGACTCCCTGCGCGGAATCGGCGGCTTGCTGCGCGGATTTGGCAAAGGGACGGAACATGCGTCCCCGTACTTCAGAACTGACGCCTGGCCCGAAGTCCCGGACGGTGACGCGCCAGTGGTCCGTGTTGTGGCGAACGGCAACTTCAACGCGATTGTCACGGGCATTCCGCGCGTATTTGCACGCATTGTCGACCAGGTTGAACAGGATTTGCTCGATTGCCGCCGGATCGCTCTTGAAACTCCTCGCCAGGTCCTCATTTGAAATGACGATCGCCAGTTGCATGTCGGCCTGGCGACATCGCTCCTCGAGCCGGTCTTCAAATCGCTCGAGCAGACGGGACCAGTCGGTTTCCTCCCGCCTGGATTGCCCGGAGGTGCGTTCCAGGCGGGCGAATTGCAGCACGTTTTCAACCAGGTGCGAAAGCCGGTCGGCCTCGACACGCATCGTTTCCGCGTACTTTTGCTGTTTTTCAGGCGAGGCAACCATCCGCTCGGCAAGCATCTCGGCGTACATGCGAAAGGTCGTCAGCGGCGTGCGCAGTTCGTGTGTCACGGCGGAAACAAAGGTTCCGCGGCGTTCGCTGAGCTGAATCAGACCGTGGAGCAGAAAGGCACCGGCGACCGCGGTCAGTCCAAGGCAACACCATGCGATGACCAGTGCCATGCCGATCCCGCTTCGCGCGGCAAGGCCCCCCGCCGGGCCGAGCAGGAGGCTCGCGGCGAGCGCGTCCCGGTTAATGTCCAGTTGAACCGGAAGTGTGGCGAGCGCCTGGCCCAGCCGAACTTCGGTCGCCTCCGTGAAAGGCTCGAACGCAACGTGTGGCAGCAAATCACTGACTTCCTTGCGCAACGTATCCTGAATTCTTTCCCAATCGAGCCAGCAGCACTGAACGACTGTCTCCTGACGGTTCTGGACGCGACGCGCGAGAATCAATCGCCCCTCGATCCACAACGGTCGCATGATCCCTTCGTTGACAAAGGCGTCGGGGGTGACGATCTCCTCGACGCCGGAAAAATTGAGTTTATTTCCCATCCATTCCTGGTTGGCGTGCTTGTCAACCGATTCCAGTCGCTTGTTGAAATCCTCGTTACCGCGCTGAAGGCTTCGCGACAACTGGGCCTGCTGCTTGCCTTGCGGCGGGGAAGGCACGGCGTCGACCTGGGCAGCGGACTCGAAATCCGGATCGGGTGGTATTCCGGCCTGCTGAAGTGCCTTTTGCATCGACTGGATTTTGGGATCGACCTGATAGATGTTTTGTGCGGGGGCCGTGTCGGCAACCTGGCGTTGCCACTCAGCAGGCGAAAGCATCGTTTGCGAATTCGCCGACGGCAGCCAGGCTTCCGGGCATTTCGCCCACAAGGTCTCAAAGTCGATCACGTCACGAATCTCGGTGAGTCGCGCTTCGTTGGCGTCAACGGCCGCCTGGGTAACACCGCAACAGGTCATCGCCTGCTGGCATTCGAGGCCAACCGGCCGTTGCGGCGACGTGATCTTGTTTCCTGGCCCGATCTGGAAGTGCAGCACGACGAACTCGGACGGCTGGAACAAGAGCGGTGACGGGTGGCCGATGACCGTTTCGTCGGAAGTCTGTTGAGGCGATTCGGAATCATTGGCGTTGCCGTCGGGCGACGCTTCCGGCGCGCGATAGAAGGATTCGTACAGGTAATAAGGGCGTGCGGCCTCTCCGGCGATCAGCGGTGTGAGCAAACCGTCCATCCGCCACAGTGAACTGCTGACAAGTTCCTGCAATTCGGCTTCGCGCCGCGCCAGTTCCGTTTGATGCGCGCTGGCCATCTGTTCGCGATCGAGTCGCAGCGCCTGGAGACTTAGCCAGCCCATTGCCGGCAGCGCAATTGCCAGGCAAGCGGCATAGAGCGTCCAGTATTGCCAGGGATGTTTCATGGAAGGTTGAGGTTTGAGAGATAGGGATTGAGGGTCCCGCCACCCTGTAACAAAGGTCCAATACCCGAACTTACGTCCTCCGGACTCCTGCGTCCTCTCCCCACATGTATCCCTTGCCGCGGACGGTGACGACGATTTGCGGATCGGCGGAGTTGTCGGAGAGCTTTTCGCGAATCCGCGCGACGTGCATATCAATGGTACGTGTCGAGACGCCTTGCGGACTGATCCTCCAGACACTTGAAAGGAGTTCGTCACGGGAAATGGCGCGGCCCCGGTTGTTCACGAGATAGCGGAGCAACTCGGCTTCGCGCTCGCTCAGTTCCTCGCGTCGACCGTCGTCAAGTCGCACTTCACGCCGCTGAAAATCGATTGCCCCGCCAGTGAAGTCCGCCGTCGAAATATCGACGGGACGCGCGGGACTTCGCCGCAAGACGGCTTGAACCCGCGCGACAAGTTCGCGGACGCTGAATGGCTTGACGACGTAATCGTCGGCCCCGTTTTTCAGGCCCGCGACGCGATCGGACTCGTCCCCCCGCGCCGTAAGGATAATAACCGGCTGGGTCGGGCGGGCTTGTCTGACTGCGCGGAGGATCTCCATTCCAGGCATGCCGGGCAGGGCAAGGTCGAGCAATAACAGATCGTAATCCGTATTGATCGCCTGTCGCAAACCGGAAGCACCGTCGGCGGCCTGGGTGACGCGGTATCCGTTGTACTGGAGCGCATCGACGATGCCTTGCCGGATCGCATCGTCGTCCTCGATGGCAAGGATGGAAATACTGGAGTTCATACGGCGACGGTTACGAATTAGTGACGCGCTATCAGGGATATCGACTTATTCTAGCCCGGTGGCACGGGGGGAAACGTAACAGCCGTGTAAACAAAGGGGTAAACAAGTGAAAAGCCGGTTTTTTCCGCAACTATCTACTTGCCGCTGGCGTTGCCGACAAGGTACACTACCAGCGGCACGCTCGACCTTCGTGGCCGAGGCTGCCAGCCGCGGCACCACCACAAGACACGCCCGCCGCACGATACGGAATCCGCGCTTGCGGAATTCGGCTGACGCGGAACCCCAACGCCTGGCGAATCGGAATATATGTCGGAGATTATCCCCCTAAGTCTCTTGCGCCCCGGATCACGGGCGGCGATCGACCTGATCTCGGGGCAACCCAATGAAGTCCAGCGGATGGAGGAGCTGGGACTTAGCGCGGGCCACGAGATCGAGGTACTGCAGCATGGCTGCCCGTGCATCGTCCGTTGTCGCGGTGCCAAATACTGTCTCCGCGGAAATGAGTGCAGTTGCGTATGGGTTCGTATCCACGAGGACTGACGACGCTCGACCGGCTGGCACCGGGCGCGGCGGGTGTCATCCTGGGTGTGTCGGGCGATGACGCGCTGGCGACGCGGATCATGGAGATGGGAGTGACGCCGGGCGCGCCGTTTTCATTGACTGGCATCGCCCCCCTGGGCGACCCGATTGAAATTGAAGTTCGCAACTATCGCCTGAGTCTTCGCCGAAAGGAAGCCGCCCGCGTCGAGGTGTCGGTTGACGAAGGTTCTGACACCGCGTGATTCCTGACGGTTTTCTGATGCAGACACTTCAGGCTCAAAAAACGATTACCGTGGCGCTCGTCGGCAATCCCAATACCGGCAAGTCGACGCTGTTCAACGCGCTCAGCGGAATGAACCAGCGGGTAGGCAACTACCCTGGCGTGACCGTCGAAAAAAGAATCGGCAGATACCGGTTCGGCGACGAGGAGTTTCAGGTCATCGATCTGCCGGGAACGTACAGCCTTGGCCCCAAAAGTCCCGATGAAACGGTCGCCCTCCGCGTCCTCCTCGGACAACAGCACGACGTCGCGGAGCCGGACGTCATTGTCTGCGTCGCCGACGCCAACAACCTCGAGCGCAATCTCTTTCTCGTCAGCCAGGTCACGGACCTTGGTGCGTCGGTGATCCTGGCGCTCAACATGGGGGACGTGGCGCGGCGAAACGGGGTTCACGTCGATCCGGAGTTGCTGGCGCGGCGGCTCGACGTGCCGGTCGTCGAAATCCAGGCGAATCGCAAGCACGGCCTTGACGCACTCAAGGCGCGAATTGCGCGGATTGCGCAAAGTGGAGAAAAATCACGCGGGCACACGTTTCCGCCACTGGTCGAGGTCGAGATCGACACCCTGGCGCGGGCGATCGATCCGGTCGGCTGTAACCCGCGGTCGCGTTTTCTTGCGCAGCGGCTGTTGCTCGATGGCAGCGGATTGGTCGGTAAAACGATCGGCCCGCACCCGAAAATTGCTTCGGAAGTCAACGCCGCGCGGCAACGCCTGGTCGATCAGCAAGTCCAGTTGTCGGGCATCGAGTCGATCTCTCGCTACCGCGTGATTGGAGAATTGACGGAACCGGCGATCGCCCGCCCGCGCGTTCGTTCGAAATCGCTTTCCGATCGCATCGACCGGGTGTTGACGCACAAGGTCGGCGGAACGCTTGTTTTCCTCGTGGTGATGATCCTCGTATTTCAGGCGATTTTTGTCTGGGCCGGACCGATCATGGAAGCCATCGATTCGGGCGTCGGCTGGCTGGGTGAAACGATCGGGAGGGTG
>JBGTFW010000087.1:0-2941 GCA_041747075.1 Pirellulaceae bacterium | reverse complement strand
CATTTCGCGAAGTCAACGCGTACGCGTGGGCGTGGGCCGCTTGCGAGTTTCTTGACCGGCATCCGCAATTGCGAGTCGCCTTTCGCAAGTTGCCGGCGTCGGCGGGAATTGGCGACGAACGCTTCAACCGCCAGTTTCGCGAGATGCTGATCGCGGGCGGCATGGACTGGTCCGACGTCGAGTTTGAATGGCAGTTGATGATCGACGAGATCGAGTACGGTTACGACGTCGAGCGCGCGGCGATCGCCCAGGCACCTGCTTCGACCGACGACGACGCGACGACGATTCGGATTGACGGGACTCGCGGATGGCAGCGAACGGGCATCAACGTGACTCCGCACCAGGAATTCGTATTCTCCAGCAACGGCCTTTATCAGGTGCGAAACGACAGCCAGCCATGGCCCTGCGACGGCGACGGTGTGACTATTGAATACTACAACAGGCGACCGCTCGGCCAGTTGATCGGGGCGGTTCGCGCGACCGGCGTCGATCCGAATGTTGGCGAGGCGGCGGGTGCTGAGTCGCCGTGGAAGTGGCTGACGATCGGTGCGACGGCGTCCATGGAATTTGAAACGGGCGGCGAGTTGTACTTGAGAATCAACGAGTCGCCGGCGGACTGGAACGACAACGAGGGCCAACTGAGTGTGACGGTCCGGCCCGCGTCCGATTGACGATTATTGACGAGTCGGCGTCGAGCCAGGACAATCCCTGTTCCAATCCCGGGCCGCGACGCCGTTACCCCGCGGTACGTCGGCAATTCACCCGGTTAGCGAACAAGTCAACGACCCCAATCAAGGGCATTGCATGAGTTATCTCAACGCGATCGATCCGGAAATCCACGCCCACATTGTCGCCGAATCGACGCGCCAGCAGGATGGGCTGGAAATGATTGCCAGCGAGAATTACACCAGCCCCGCGGTGATGGAAGCAGTGGGCAGTATCCTCACCAACAAGTACGCCGAGGGGTATCCGGGCCGGCGCTATTACGGCGGCTGCGAGCACGTGGATGAAATTGAGAACCTTGCGCGCGACCGCGCCACGCAACTTTTCGGCGCGGAGTTTGCCAACGTCCAGCCGCATTCCGGCTCGCAGGCGAATCAGGCGGTTTACCTCACGTTGCTTGAGCCTGGCGACACGGTGCTCGGTTTTGATCTGGCTCATGGCGGACATTTGACGCACGGAATGAGCCTGAACCTGTCGGGAAAGCTGTACAACTTTGTCCATTACGGCGTTAGGGCAAACGACCATCGCATTGATTTCGACCAGGTCGCGCGGCTGGCGCGGGAGCACAAGCCGAAACTGATCGTGGCGGGAGCAAGCGCCTATCCGCGCGAGATTCCGCACGCCCGCTTTCGCGAAATCGCCGACGAAGCGGGGGCGAAGCTGTTTGTCGACATGTCGCACTACGCGGGACTGGTCGCCGGCGGCGTGCATGACAACCCGGTGCCCGTGTCGCATTTCGTTACGACGACGACTCACAAAACGCTGCGCGGGCCGCGCGGAGGATTGATCCTCTGTTCGCGTGAATCGGAAAAAGACCTTAACCGCAGCGTCTTTCCTGGCATGCAGGGGGGCCCGCTGATGCACGTCATTGCCGGCAAGGCGGTTTGTTTCCTGGAGGCCGCCGAGCCGGAATTTCGCACCTACGCGCGGGCGGTCGTCGAGAACGCGCGGGCGCTCGCCGAAGTCCTCAAGTCGGGTGGAATGCGCCTGATGAGCGACGGGACCGACAACCACCTCGTCCTCGTCGACGTAACCGCCGCGCGATCGACCGGCAAACAGGCGGAGAAGGCCCTGGAAGCCTGCGGGATCACCGTCAACATGAACATGATCCCCTTTGACGAGCGCAAGCCGCTGGACCCGAGCGGAATCCGGATCGGCACTCCCGCGCTAACGACGCGCGGCATGGGTCCGGGTCAAATGAAAGAAATCGGCGCGTGGATCGTCAGCGCGATCAAGAATCCGGAGAACAAGAACCGGCTCGATGAGATTCGACGCGACGTCACGTCACTCTGCGCCCGATACCCCGTTCCCGCCGCCGCAATTACGGTTTGAGTGGTCTCGTGGAATGGATCCGTACGCCTTCCGATGCAACCGACCGGGGAGAAGCCGATCGGACGGATGGGTCGGATCGGACTGATCGGTCGGATTCAGGCACGTGTGACGCGGACGCTAGCATTCGGCGTTCAATGGACTCAACTTGACGCCTGATTTGCGCCGATAAATCGGGGTCGCGCCGAGTTTTCCGTTCAGGGAATCTTTTCCGGCGCAGGCCGGTGAACGCCAGGCACTTGCAAGGAAAGCGAAATCCCATGGTCCGAATCGTGATTCAAACTCTCTTCGTCGGCGCAGTGCTCATGAACTGTGCCGCGAACTCGATTGCTCAGGAGGGCTTTCGGCTCAGCCCGGTCGGCAGCGAGCAAAACGATCAGTCGATCAATCACGTCGGCGACGGCTACGTTGACATCACGCGGTGCTTTACCAAATTGATCGCCGATGTTTCGATTCCGGCCCAGGAAAGCGGTCCGCTCGTTTCCATTGACGTTCGCGAGGGCGAAGCCGTCGAGGCCGGTCGGCAACTGGCGGCCATCGACGACCGGTTGGCCCAGTTGCGACTCGAGACGGCCCAGACGAAGCGCGACGCCGCCAGTCAAAAGGCCAATAACGACGTCGACATTCGCGCGGCGCAAAACGCACTTGAAACCGCCAGCAGCGAGCAAAAGACCGATTACGGGCTGGCCCGCAAGGGATCATTGCCGATGCAGGAGTACGAGCGGACGGCGCTGAGGGCCAAACAGGCGGCACTGCAACTGGAACAGGCGATGCGCGACAAGGATGCCGCCCTCAAGGAGGTCCAGATCGAGGAATACAATGTTCGCGCCGCCGGTGACAGCATTCGCCGACACGCCATCGTCTCGCCGATCGGCGGGATCGTCATGGA
>JBGTFW010000086.1:0-3207 GCA_041747075.1 Pirellulaceae bacterium | reverse complement strand
GGGCGCGTCATCCCCGCGAAGGCGGGGACCCAGGGACGGCGGCGCTCATACGTCTGGATTCCCGCCTTCGCGGGAATGACGGCTTCGTGCCTCCGCGGGAATGACGGCTTCGTGCCTTCGCGGAATGACGGCTTCGTGCCTTCGCGGGAATGACGGCTTCGTGCCTCCGCGGGAATGACGGTTTCGTGCCTCCGCAGAATGACGGTTTCGTGCCTCCGCGAGAATGACGGCTTCGTGCCTTCGCGGGAATGACGGATTCCCGCCGCCGCGGGAATGACGGTAGAATCCGGCAACCTTCCACCTGGCACCCACGCAACTTTCTGCAAGAAAAAACCGCGGTTCGCTCCACTTTCGAGTTTCCGGAACGTGAAAGTAACCTGGAGTATGCGAAACGGTCCGTGCCGAAAACGTTTTTTATCGGAACCGGCACGATAACGGCTGCAACTCGACTTTAACCCATTCGGTTTATGGCAAAGACAGCAATCACACCGACGCGCAGCGACGATTATCCCGAATGGTACCAGGCGGTGATCAAGGCGGCCGATCTGGCGGAGGTCTCACCCGTCCGCGGATGCATGGTCATCAAGCCGTGGGGTTACGGCATCTGGGAGAACATGCAGCGGGTGCTCGACGGGATGTTCAAGGCAACGGGGCACGACAACGCCTACTTCCCGCTCTTTATTCCCAAGAGCTTTCTCGAAAAGGAAGCCGAGCACGTTGAGGGATTCGCCAAGGAATGCGCGGTCGTCACGCATCATCGGCTCGAGCCGGGTCCCGACGGCGGGCTGGTCCCGGCGGGTCCACTCGACGAACCGCTCGTTGTTCGTCCCACCAGCGAAACGATTATCGGATACATGTTTTCCAAATGGGTTCAGTCCTGGCGCGACTTGCCGATCCTCATCAACCAGTGGTGCAACGTCGTGCGGTGGGAACTGCGCACGCGGTTGTTCCTCCGCACCACCGAGTTTCTCTGGCAGGAAGGCCACACGGTTCACGCCACCAGCGAAGAAGCCTGGGAGGAAACGCGAAGGATGCTCGGCGTGTACGCTGATTTTGCCGAAAATACGATGGCGATGCCCGTGATTCGCGGCGAAAAGACGGCGGGCGAGCGGTTCCCGGGTGCCGTATCGACGCTCACGATCGAGGCGATGATGCAGGACCGCAAGGCCCTCCAGGCGGGCACCTCCCACTTTCTCGGACAGAATTTTTCCCGCGCCCAGGAAATCAGGTTCCAGAACGAGGAGGGGGAACTCGAATATGCCTGGACGACTTCGTGGGGTCTCTCGACACGGATGGTCGGTGCGCTGATCATGACCCACGGCGACGACGACGGGTTGATCATTCCTCCCAAACTCGCGCCGAAACATATTGTGATTCTCCCCATTTATCGCAATGACGAGGAGCGTGCCGCGGTCGTTCCATATTGCGAATCATTGCGCGGGGAACTCGGCGCGGTGCGTTACAACGACCATCCACTGCTGGCCTTTATCGACGACCGCGACATTCGCGGCGGTGAGAAGAAGTGGTTTCACGTCAAGCGAGGCGTTCCCATCCGTGTCGAGGTCGGTCCGCGGGACATCGCCGATAACAAGGTCGTTGCGGCGCGCCGCGATCAGGACAAGGCGGCCGGGATGGAGCGAGGCGAGTTCGTGGCGCGCGTCCCGCAAATATTCCGCGAAATGCAGGAAGGACTGTACGCCCGCGCCTTGCGGTTGAGAGACGAAAATACGCGCGACTTCGATTCGCTCGACGAGTTTCGCGATTACTTCACGCCGAAGAACCATGAGAAGCCCGAGATTCATGGCGGCTTCGCGCTTTGCCATTTCGTCGACGGCCCGGAAGTCGCCGAAATCTGCAAGGAATTGAAAGTCACCATTCGCTGCGTCCCGCTTGAAGGGGATAACCGGCCCGGCACGTGCATGTTTACAGGTCGCGCCGGCGCGAAACGCGGCGTCTTCGCCAAGGCCTATTAGTGGCCAGCGCGATTTTCGACGTAGCCACGCTTGCCAAAGCGTGGATATTCATTGACGAACGGAATCTCCCGCCGTTTGGCAACGGCAGCTACAACGACCGCGATCAGAAAGTTTTCTCGACCAGTCCTGAAAGGAGGCGCTCGGTTGGCGATTCGGCGACAACACGCACCGGTGCTTCGATTCGCGGCGATCTTCAGCCGACATCCCGTGGCGATCGATTGGGCGTGCGCGCGAGCCGCCGGACAATGGGGGACCGTCATCCACCAAACGCCCGATCTCGATTTCAACCAGACGGACTTTTATCATGAAGCGATGGGAATCGGCCTGAAAAAACGACTCGTTGCCTTTAAACAACTCATCGATCCGTTCGAGCTGGTCGAATCGAAGCTCCAGTCGGGCCGCTGGGAGGACGAGTACCAGTCCGTTTTTGACGGGCCTGAATCGCGCGCCGTGAATATCGATCCGGGATACGTGAGCGAGGCCAAGGTCGTCCTCGCGACGATGAAGGATCGGGACCACCGGCTGTATCTGGGCGAAGGGGTCTTTGGCGAAATCACCTTGTACTTTCAATTGCCGGGGCGTTGGGTGCCGTCGCGGTGGACCTATCCCGATTACCGCGACGACGACTATCATGCGTTTTTTCACGCCTGCCGGACTGAACTGCGGAATCGCATGCGACACCCTCCCAACGAGAATCGGACGGACGCATGAAAAAGGTGATCTACGTGATCCTCGCCGGTATCCTGGTCGGGTTGCTTGTGGCGTTTGCTTTGCTGTACTTCGAATTCGGAGGAGTCCACGAGGTGCTCTCTCCGTACCGGCCCGAAGGACTGTCACCGCACCAACCGTAGCCGGACTGACAACCGTTCGGTTCCGCGGATTTCGCGGATTCATGAGAGCCGAAGTTAAGAAAAGGTCGCCGACCAGGCATCGCAACCGTCACGGGTCATGAGCGATTTCTGTCGTCCAGTTGCATCAGTCGGGCGACGTCGACTTGCAGGTCCGCAAGCAGTTTTCCGCGAGCCATCGCACGTATTTAGCACTAACGTTGCGAGATTCCTCAGGCAAGTTCTGTGACGCATCGGATCCCACCATCCCTTTGACGATGGACCCCCGATCCTCATGAGCCGTGAACCGAAACGTCGGGTTCATCCCGTCGGGTTCCCAATTGACAAGCTACAATGCCAGCCAAATCGACCGTTGGTTTGGGCTCTCCGCCGGGTTCATCCCGGTC
>JBGTFW010000085.1:0-4677 GCA_041747075.1 Pirellulaceae bacterium | reverse complement strand
CTGGCAGTTCGCGCTACTAACGAAAAAGGCCGTCCCGAACCGGGGCGGCCTTGTGATGATTTCCGGCGTTCCGGCTGGTCCTAGTTGCGGAACAGTTCGCGGATTCCGAAGGTAAAGAACGTGCTGATGCCGAAGTTCAGCAATTCTTCTTCCGGCTTGTATCGCAGCAGCAACGTGTCGCCGGCTGCGACAAGCAAGCGGGCACGCGGGTCGTTGATGGCGCGTGTCAGGTCAACGCGAATGGCGATCTGACGATTGCCCGGTAACTTCCTCAGCACGATCAGCTCCGTTGGCGGGACCTGATTGCCACCGCCGGAGAGTCCCCCCCGGAAGCTGGCATCGCCGACCCCGACGGCCCGGCCAGCGAGCGCCACGGCACCGAGCACGTCCAGGTCATAGTCGCGCGGGATGGGGAACTCGCCGCCTCCCAACAAGCCGCCCGTGTAATAGATTTCGGTATCCCGCGATTCCACGTAGACCACGTCTCCGTCGCGAAGGATCACGTCTTCGGGACGGAAGTTGGGAATCTCGCCTGGCGCGACGCGGAGCGGGATCGTAATCGTCGAGTTTGAACCGGCGATGGTGGCCGGGTTGAACGCGCCGGGATTGACGAAGTTGTTCCCGTACATTTCCTGCATCTGACGGAATCGTTCTTCCGTTTGTGCGTTGTCGCCGCGGAGGATCGTGACTTCCGCCTTGGCATTCAGGCCTGGAAGACCTCCGGTTTGCGAAAGTGCGTTGAGGATGTCGTTTTCGTACGCGGGAAGCTGCAGAACGGAGCCGCGACTGCTCAGGTCGGAGCGGTCAAAAACACCGCGCGTCCGTTGCGCGACTCCAAGTTGGGAATTTTGGGAAAACGCATTGTCCTGACGAATGACAAACACGCGATACGTCCGCTTTCGCAGCAACGTGACCGCGATGCTCGGATCGTTCACCAGAATGCCTTCCTCAAGGTATCGCCGCTTGATGATCTGTTCGGCCTGGCCCACCGTCAGGCCACGAATCGAAATCGGATCAATAAACGGCAGCGAAATCGAGCCATCCTCGCGGATCGGAATCGGAAATCCGATGCCGGGGGACAAATCGCTTTGCGCGTCCGGGATATGGACCGGCGGTGCTTCACCGGGCTGGCCCAGCACGCCTTCGATAAAGACGCCGAGAATGTCGTCCTTGTCGAGGATGTAGGCGGGGGGTGAAATGTTTCGCAACAGCGATACGTCGATCGGACGCTTGTTGGCTTGCGGTGCCGCGAGAAACTGGGGAGGCACGAGTTCAGCCGGAATCGCATTGATCGGCGAAATAATCGACGTGCATCCACTCAGGGCAAAACTCACGCAGATCGGCATGAGTAACCACACGCCCTGGAAGCGACCTTTCGAATCCTTGTTGGCGAGATGTCTGTCCATGGCCATGATACTCCTTCTTGCGACAGTGGCGATGGGCGAAAGCCGTTGCCGTTGTCGCGATGATCCTTGTTACCTGGTGGATGTTGCGGATTAGAATAACTGCGAACGGTTAACGAACGGTTAACGTTGACTGGAACCGGGAATGATCGGAACCTCCGCCGGTACGATCGGTACTGGCATCGGCCGATTCGATCCTGTTCCCGTTGAACTTGCCGGAATTCGCGGCGTACTCGTGTGAGGCAATGTCATCGGCGTGTTCGCCATCGGCGGTCCGATGACAGGTGCCGATTGTACAAACGGCGCGGATTCGGTCATCGCTCGTGGCGAGTTGATCGAAGGGCTCGACTGAACAGGACTGTTCGTAATCGAGCTGCCGGATCGAACGGGGGCCATATCGACAATGTATTCTCGCTGGATTCCGGCGTGCTCGTCTTCGATGCGGCGGGAATCGATCATTGCCTGTTCGATTTGTCTTGAAATCTGGATTCCGCTGTAGGTCGTTGAACCGTCGCTCCGAGCCGCGCTCGAACCGGATTCAAAGCCGGCGAACCACGCGTTTTGCATTTCTGCTCCCTCACGCGACCGATACTCAAATCCCCAGTACTTTTCAGGCGGAATCGCCGGGCATTCACCTGCCCCACCGATGCAGACATCACCGTAACCAGAGACAAAGCCCTCACGAAAATGATCCGCATGGGGTCGTGTACAATGACCGTAGCGCAGATGGAAGGCGCGCTTTGCCCAGACGCGATCGCGCATACAGGAGACTTGCGTTTCCCAAATCCGATCGATAATTCCGCCGCCGCCGCCGGAATGACAGCATCCGGAAAATCCAGCCGTCAAAGAGGAAACGAGAAATGCCGCAAAAAGCGCCGTGCGCTGAAGACCCCGTCCGGCCCTTCCGCGATCACTTGCGCAGCGTGCCGCCAACGCGGGCCGTTTGCACTTGTCCGCGGGACGCCAATCCCGGGCAAGGCGACCCAACACGATGACCCGTGACGTTGCCATGATCCCCCCCATACTTGGTATTATTTTGGCAATCAGTTTGTGAACGGTGCGCGAGGGCACCAGACTGATTCAGGAAAATCATCGCCATTCCGCATGGGCGGAATTTAACGAAGATCGCGAATATGCCCGTTTTCCCTAAAATTTCTTTTGTGACCAATGAACGAGTTTTGCCTGAAATTCCGTACCGGTAATCCTCATCAGCGAATTCGGAAGGGCTTCGCCGCCGCAATCCGGACTATTGAGGGACCGGTTGCCGTCATTTTCCTGCGACAGCGGAATCAGCGCCAGCAGCTCAAGCCACCGGGGGACTTGCAAATACCCGGCTCGCGGTGCCTTGCTCTGTTGCTCCTCGGTGCAGCTTTTCTGCCGGCATGTTCCACCAAAGTCACGAACGAACAAGATTCGGCACCTCCAGCGGTTCAAACGCCTGGTTCCACTGTCTCCTCCCTGCCGGAGAAATCACCGGACTCCCAACAACCGGAGCACCCCGAAAACCGCAAGTCGCCACGTTCGGTACGCTTCGCGACCTTTAATATCGCGCTCAACCGAGGCAAGGCGGGTGAACTCGTCAAGGAGTTGTCCGACAGAAAGTCCAAACAGGCCGCCAAGCTGGCCGAAGTGATCCAGCGGGTCCGTCCTGACGTCATCCTTCTCAACGAGATCGACTACGACTCGAATGGAGAGTCCGTCGAATTGTTCCATGTCAATTACCTCGCCGTGGGCCGTAATGGTCACGCGCCAATCGAGTTTCCTTATCGATATACGGCACCCGTCAACACGGGAGTCGATTCCGGACTCGATCTCGACAGCGACGGCGCGACCGGGACGGCGGCGGATGCATGGGGGTTCGGCCAGTTTCCTGGACAATACGGCATGGCGGTGCTTTCCCGATTTCCAATTGATTTGGGCGAGGTGCGAACTTTCAGGAACTTTGCCTGGTCGCAAATGCCGGATGCGAAGCTCCCGAAATCTCCGCAATCGGGAAATTCCTGGTATCCGGATGCGATCTGGGAGCAATTGCGATTGTCGTCCAAGAGCCATTGGGACATCCCGATTCACATTGAAGGGCGCACGGTCCATTTTCTGTGCGCCCACCCGACGCCTCCGGTTTTTGACGGCCCGGAGGATCGAAATGGAAACCGCAATCACGACGAAATCCGGTTGTGGGCCGATTACATTGGCGGCGACGCGGACTATCTGGTTGACGATAACGGGGTGCGCGGCGGCCTGGACAAAAGCGAATTGTTTGTCGTCGCCGGCGACATGAACGCGGACCCTCTGGACGGGGACAGCGCGGAGGGCGCCGCCGCCCAGTTGACTCAACACGCCAGAATCGCGCGGCAGGGCGAACGCATTCCAGCCAGCGCGGGGGGACCGGCGGCGTCCGAAGCTGGCCAGGGAGTGAACCGGGAACATATCGGCGACTCCGCCTGGGACACCGCGGATTTTAATGACGCGAATACGGGAAACCTCCGTATTGATTACTGTCTCCCCTGCAACACGTTGCCCGTCACGTCAAGCGGCGTTTTCTGGCCGCCGCCCGACGGCGAGGGGAATGAACTGAACGACGCCTCGGATCACCACCTCGTGTGGGTCGACGTCGAACTGGTTGAATCGCCGAAATGACCCGGGCTCGCTACTTCCGCTCAGCCGCCGGTCGCCTCGATGAGCGCGATCACGGAATCGGCAACGAGGCGAAAGCTCTCTTTCGTGTAACCGCCGCCAGTAACGATCACTGTTGGAATCTTGCGTTTTTGCACTTCGCCGACGATGTAGAGATCGCGATCCAGCACGGTTGACGCCGAAATGTTTAGTCCGCCAAGCGGGTCGCCGGCGACGACATCGGTGCCGGCATTGTAAATCGCCAGGCCGACCGGTGAATTGCTAACCGAGTCAAGAAAGCCGGGCAAGCGATCGCTCAGTTCGCCCATGTATTCCGCGTCCGTATGCAAGCTTGTGACGCCGACGTCGCAGTCAATCCGCCGTCGCGCGACAATATCGTGTTTGGGATAGATTCCACAGTTGTAGATGTCGAAGATGAACACCCGATTGTCTTCCAGGAAGGTGTGGCAAACGCCATTCCCCTGATGGGCGTCCGCGTCGATATAGACAACGCGGTCCGTATCGGCGATCCGTTTGTCGAGGCGAAGGGATGCAATCGCGATTCCGATGTCGGAATAAATCGAGAACCCCTCTCCTTGATCGGGCTTTGCGTGGTGGTAACCTCCGCCCAGGTTCACGGCGCAGCCATGTCGAAGCGCCT
>JBGTFW010000084.1:0-4353 GCA_041747075.1 Pirellulaceae bacterium | reverse complement strand
TCACCGAGCGGTTTCTCGGCACAAGCAACCAGCCACAGGCCGATCCCGTGGCCTTTTATCGAAGTGTCTATTTGCCGGTCGTCCGCGACTACGTGCCGCGTTCCCTCGAAGTTTTCGACTTTGCCGAGTCGAGCATGATCGTGGGAACGCGCGAAGTCTCCAACACTCCCGATCAGGGGTTGTACTTTTTGAATAACCGATTGGTCATTTACTGTGCCGACACGTTGGCGCGGCGGGTGGCCGACGAGGCGACTACGATCAACGGCCAGATCGAAAGGGCGTTTGAACTGTGTTACGGCCGCCCGGCGACAAGGACGGAAAAGACCGTCGCGCGAGAGTTTTATAATGAATTTGAATCCACCGGTGACAACCCCGAGCACGTGAAGCTGGCGGCGCTTTGCCAGGCCATCCTCGCTTCGGCGGAGTACCGCATTGTCGATTAGTGAACACGATTGCCCGGACAGAAAAACAAAAACCAGCACTTTAATTCCAATGAATACGCACTCGACGCAGCCATCCCTTTTTTCCCGACGACACGTCCTGCGAACGATCTCATCGGGGTTCGGCTACCTTGCGTTTTCCGGTCTGGCGGCTTCCGCGTCGGCTTCCGCCTCTCGCCTCAATCCGCGGGAGAAACGGAATCCCCTCTCGCCGAGGGACCCTCACTTTCCGGCACGCGCCAAACGAGTCATCTTCCTCTGCATGCGCGGCGGTCCGTCGCACGTCGACACGTTCGACTACAAGCCCAAACTCTCCGCCGACAGCGGCCAGGCGGGAAACCGCCGCGGCAATTTGCTTGGCTCGCTGTGGAAATTCAATCAGCACGGCGAGGGGGGACTGTGGATCAGCGAACTGCTCCCCAATATTGCAACGATGGCGGACGAGTTGTGCCTGCTTCGCGGCATGCATACCGATCTGCCGGTTCACCCCCGCGCCATGACGTTGCTGCATACCGGCAACGCCCAGTTTGTTCGCCCGTCACTCGGTGCTTGGACGCTGTACGGGTTGGGGACCGAGAACGACAGCATGCCGGGCTTCATTTCACTCAATCCCGCTGCCGGGTCCGCCAGCCATTACGGCAGCGCATTTTTGCCGGCGGTTTATAGCGGCACGCCGATTGGACGTTCGGCTAACGTGGCGAGCCAGTTTCGCGGCAACCGCAACACCGGTGTCGTCCCGGACATCGCCAACCCGGTCTTTGGACAACGGGCACAACGACAACAACTCGACTTGATTCAGCAACTGAACGAGCAAAAGCTCGCTCGGGACGAGCACCAGCCGGAAGTCGAGGGAATCATCGAATCCTACGAATTGGCCTTTCGCATGCAGGGCGTCATGCCGGAACTGATGGACATCGCGCGCGAGTCCGCTGAGACCCAGGCGATGTACGGCATTGGTGAAGGACCCAGCGACCAGTTCGGTCGCCAGTGCCTGTTGGCGCGGCGGCTGGTCGAATCGGGAGTCCGCTTCGTGGAAATTTCCAATGGCGGTTGGGACCATCACCAGAACCTGCAAACGCAGCTTCCCAATTCATGTCGCCAGATCGACAAACCCATCGCCGGATTACTCCTCGACCTGAAGGTGCGTGGGATGCTGGACGACACGCTGGTGATCTGGTCGGGTGAATTCGGGCGAACGCCCGACGCCCAGAACGGCAACGGGCGCGATCACAACAACAAGGGCTACACGAGCTGGATGGCCGGTGGCGGCGTGAAAGGGGGCATCAGTTACGGTGCGACGGACGATTACGGCTACGAAGCAATCGAGGGAATGTGTCACACGCACGACTGGCACGCAACGATTCTCCATTTGCTCGGCCTCGACCACACGCGGCTCACGTACCGCTACGCCGGTCGCGATTTCCGGCTGACGGATGTTCACGGTACTGTGCTAACCGACATCGTCGCGTAGACGGCGCGCTCGCTCGTACTTCGGCAATCCCGATGAGCAGGTCGCGTATACTTCCGTGTTTGTTAGCTCGTCAAACTTTGGCTCTTGCCAGGCAAGTTGGCCGGGGACGCCGGGGACGTCTTAATGCAGAATAATGGTCCCAAGGGTTCCGTGGCCTTTGATCAACGCAGCGGGCGAACAATTGAGGACAATTGTTCTACACTCAAAACCCCTTCGTTCTGATGATCGCAAAAACTGCGAAACCATGTCGCCGCGGAAAGGGGGGGAAATTCCACATGGTCTGGCTGCCTTGTTGTCTCCGCGCAACGTGTGGCGGGCCGGTTGAGCGGGATTTCCCGACTGGCGGCCCGGTTGTCACCCATTTTTATCGTTTGCGGCCCGAAATCCGCCGTGGCACCCGGCTTGCAATTCAATGGTCATCGTCAATCCGTGACCATTAGAATTGCCCGAATCATGCACGCACGACAGTTGGCGGAAATCGCCGGGTGGTTGTCCAGTTGTTCCGAAATCCTTGTCGCCGGGTTGCCTGGCGAAAGGCCAGATCGCGGAATGCGGTACTGGTCGGCTTCCAAATGCCGGCTTCAGCGGTGGCAAGCCGCCCTCAAGGTCTTTGAAGATGACCTTGCCAGCCCGGACGAGATGCACAACCCGTGGTTCGCAATCGAGGTCGTGATCGAGGAAGTCCTCGTCTCGGAACTCTTGACGCGGGTGTGGACGGCCGTACTCGTTCAGCACGACGCCACCCGCGGCAGCCAGGAACTGCAAAGCATCGGCCACAGCGTCTTCATCGGTCATCTGGAAACACGAAGTCGCGCGATGCGGTTGCTGTTGCACAACCGCGCGGCGGGCCAGCGGGCGTTCGACCGGATCGACGCGCTGCGACGACGAATGGAACGCTGGACCGACCTGCTGCTCAGCCGAATTTCGGACATCGAAATTGGCGCCCAGTTCGGATTTGACCGGCACCGGGTTCGCGACTTCGCATCCGACCGGCATCTCGAAGACGACCAACGACGGAGGCAAATGGAGTCGATGTTGCAGGCGTCGCTGGTCGCCGCCTTGCGCGGGGAACTGTCGCGATGTTCGGCCAACCCTGATCTGAACCGCGAGATCGCGGTGGGGGTGCTCGAATGCCTGCCCGGTGACTGCTTCAACGCGAGCGGCGTCCCCGCCAGCTTGCTCCAGGCGCGACTCGATCAGTCGGGAAATGACGCCGAACTGATGCTGCGGGAACTGGTCGATGGTGAAAACAGTTAGCTAACGTCCCCGGATGCGCCGGGAAAACTCCGGGTCGTCGTCGTAGCGCTTGGCCAAATCGTTGATTCGCGATCGGGACTTCAGTTCTTCAAACGGAACGCTTTTGTCGAGCAGACCCTGCTCCCATGCAAACTTGTCCGAGTAACCCGGCAAAAAGACTTGCCACGACCAGACGAGTTTTTTCTTCCTCAATCGGTTCACATGATCAACCACGTTCGTCGTGCAGTTGTTGGCCAGCGTGTGATAGAACTCTGGTTTCGACGCCAGCCGGTTGGCGCGGTCCAGCATGTCCAGTGCCAGCGCCTGGGCCTGTTCCGGAGTCGCCGTCGTGCGGTAAAGATAAACCTCCGCGTCGCGGTGCCGCGTTCGCAAACGGATGACGTCCCGCTCGTCGGCAACCAAGTAGGTGATTTCATACTGGCGACCAAGCCCCAGCATCGGCGAATAGACTTCTCCTTTCTCGGTGCGGATTTCCGCCGACACGCAAAAATATGTCTCGTCGGCCAGTCCAAAGCTGACCATCGTGTGGGCCATCCACGGCGCATCCCGAAACGGCACAAGAATGAAATCAACAGTCCGCACATCCTCGACCCGAATCGTCCGGTCGTACCAGCCCGGTGCGAAGTCATTTTCAGTCAGATATTCGTTGTTGCGAATGTTGGTGATGCGAATCTGACCGTCGGCGAGCGGCGTGGCGTACGGCAAACGGCCAAACTGTGGGGACCAGTCGCGAAAGTTGGACGCTTCCAGCCGATCAGTGACGCCATTGACTTTCAGGGGCTGGCAGCCGCACAAAAGCACGACGAGCGCAAGGAACGCTCCGGCCCAACAGCGGGACCTCGCCCTGAATGTCGACGCAATGGTTGGTTCGTAGACCAATACCGAAAAACCGGTGGAAGGCAACTCATAAAAACGTCCGTACAAACTGCGTTTAATAGTCGCGTGTCGCGGACAAGGCAAGCTGATTTTAGCTAGCGAACGTGCAATCATGCCGCACCCGCATCGCTAAACTCCGAAGGCGCCAATGGCCCCGTACCGGTCGGTGAAATCCGTTACGGCTGGAAATATTCCAGGTAAAAGAGTCCGTCGAGGCCGGTCTCGCCGTTGAAAATCAGGTCGGCACCGCGACCAAGGAAATATACCCGATCGGTCGAACGCTCCCAGGCCATGTCGGTGATTCCCCGC
>JBGTFW010000083.1:0-21433 GCA_041747075.1 Pirellulaceae bacterium | reverse complement strand
CGAGGGCGGCGGCGATTGCTCGGGCTGGACCTGATTGGGCGTCAGCAATTCGGAGGAACCTGACCCGCCCGTTTGCATGTCCCTCAGGCGACTCGTCAGTTGATTCAGCGTCTGGCTGTTGAGGTAATCGTTCGACGCTTTCTCCAATTCATCGAACATCGCCACAATGAAACCCTGTTGCCGCTTGTCGGCCGCGAGGAGCGCTTTTTCTTCCGCGGCCAGGCGCGTGGTGAATCGCACAGCGTCCTCCGTGGCGCGGAGTTTGGACAACTGGGACTCGGCCTTTTCGAGGTTCGAATTCTCGAGAGCAATTTCCGCCAGCGCGCCGAGAATCCGGCGACGGGCCAGCAGGTCGAGCAACTGGTTTCGGTACCCCTTGACGATGCCTTCGGCATAGAGGCGCCGTTCGTCGTTCGGCATCGTCGCCGTCATGTTTGCGTAGAGGCCAGGCACGACAGGGACCTGGGCAAGCGGCCGCTCGCCGCTTTTTATCAAGAGCAATCGAATGCCCGACTCTTCGGGGGGAATCTTGATTTGTCCCCGCCAGTCACTTTTGCCAAGAAAATCGCTCGGCTTGTCCGGGTCCTCGCCGGGGAGTCGCGAGTAGACTTCAAGGTCGCGAAGCGGTTCCGGCGGGTTCTCGTTGGACATCAATTGAAGAACCGTCGGGCGATTCGGGCTGCGAACGCATAGCGCCATCCGCTCGACGCGGCCCCCCGATCGGCCGCCCAACGGCGCTCGCGCCGTCGAGTGCGTCGTGCATTGCAGGTGCGGCCCTTCACGACTGACGATGGTGAGGAATGTCAGCTCAACCGGCTCGATACTGCTGACGTTGTTCTGGCGGTCCTTTCTCAACACGACGGGCATAAGGATTTCGTGATCCCGGACCCACACGGGTGAACCGGTGTTGGGTTGCATCTGCAACTCACCGTCCTCGGCGACATCGGGAATCCAGGAAATGCCGGAGGCGCGGACTCGCGTCAGCACATTCTCGTCCTGGATTTTCTCGATGCGCGTCAGCGGCATGAAAGCCCGCGAAACGCCGTCGTAAACGGCGGTCGCAAGTGTCTGAAAATCGCCCGTGACCTCAATTCGCGATCCCCAGACGCGCGTTTTCACGTCCAGTTCCCGGGCGCTTACCTCGGCCAGTCCAAACCTTTCCGTCAGGTTCACGACGATCACCTTGTCGACACCGTCCTGAATCGACCTGGCGGCCACAACGAGGTCATCGGAATCAGCGATCCTTTTGCGAGTCGAACCGGCGGGGAGAGTATTGCCGGGTGGCTTGCTCGTCCACCGATCAAAATTCGCCGGTCCGGCAAGGCGTCCATTCCACGGTTCGGGCGCGGATTGAACGGTGACCGACCACCCGCTCGGATCGGCAACGTTGCAAAGCGTCGCGACCTCACCGGCAATTTCGGCACCGCGCGCCGTGAACCGGGCCGAGTGATCGTGGACCAGCCAGACGAGGACTTCATAGGGCCGGTATTCCCACGCCGGAAGGTTCCGTTCGTCTTCCGCGGCGAAGACCGTTGCTTCGATGGCGTCCTCGCCTGGCGTTTCCTGGTTTTGTTTTGTCTCACCTTCCTGGGGCGATTCGGCGGTTCCGGGTTGCGCGCCGACCGTCGCGTTCAGGAGGGCAAGCCAAAAAACGAACACGGGCACGACGACGCGGCCCGAACGCCGGCCGAGGTAGCGCCTGTGCCAACCCATTCGCAATGATCGCCGCGCGTTCATGGTGTCCGTCCCGGCGTATTGGCGCTGAAGTCGATCGAACCAATTCCCTCGATCCGCCAGTTGCCTGCGTTTTGATAAAGGAAAACGATGCGGTCTCCCACGTTGTACAGGTTGCGCCGCCAGGCGCAGTATTCGACGGTCTGCCATAGCGGGAGGATCGTCAGGTTGGCGTAGGCCTGACTGTGAACACGGCGGAGCGCCTTGGAAACTTCCGCCCAACTGTAGGCGGAGTCGAGTCCGCGCAAGGCCTGTTCGATTGTCGCATCGGAGATTTTTACGAGACCGTCCTTGCCGAAAATCCGGTAGGCGTCGACCAGCGGCTCCTGAATCTGGATTTCGCAATAGAGCATGTCGTAATCGTCGTCTTCCGGAAGGGCGACGCCAGGCGGGAGCGCACGAAGCTCGACTTCGGGAATCCCCGCCGCCCGCCACTGGAGGGCAATCGCCTCGCAGGCGTCTTTGGCGACGCTGGAATCGGGATGGGCAAGCACGAGTTTCGGAATCCTGACGTCCACTTCCATCTCGCCGCGTGAGACGAGAAACCGCTTCCGCTGATCGATAAATTGCTGTACGAGGACCAATGCGAGCTTGAGGTCATGTTGTCTCGGCGGCACATCGGTGTTATAGGCGTAGGCGAGTTGGTCCGCCGTGTCCGTCCCGGGCGGGAAAGGACCGCTGATTACCTGAAAGCCGTTTATTTCCCGGCCGACCGTCAACATCTCCTTGAGAATCAGTTCGCGGTTGATGGCGTAGTGCAACGCGCGGCGAAACGCGTCGCTCTTCATGAACTCGTTGCGCGGGTTGGGAACGAGGAGGTGAACCAGCGGTATGAGGTACGGCTTGACTTCAATCATCGGGTCCTGCCTCAGGCGTTCCACGTCGATAGGAAGTACGCGATCGACCAGATCGAGTTCGCCGCGCAACAGCGCGTTGGCGGCCTCCGCCGAATTCCCGTAGACGCGCTCGACAATCGTCGGCAACTGGCCGTCGGGTCGCTCGTAACGGTCGTTGAAACGGTAGACCGTCAAGTCGTCGCGCGCTTCCACCGGCTTGTAGAGGGCGAAATATTCCTCGTGCCTCGGATCGCCGGGTTCGAACCAGCCAAGTGGCATGATCGCTTCGGGACGCACGTGTGGATTTCGCAGCCGGATCACTACCGAACGATCATTTTCGATCTCAATTCCCGCAATCATCCGCGCCCACGGGATGTAATAGTCGGGCGACTCCTCGTCGGCGAGGTCCATCAGCCGGTTGGACAATTCATATGCCGTGAGTGGGGGGATACCCGGCTCTTCGGTCGGATTGAGCGTGAATCGAAAGCGGTAACCGAGGTCGTCGGCTTGCGTGAATCGGCCGCCGGGAACCTGGTAGATTCCGCCATCGTCGCCTGGCCGCACGAATTCAAGCAGCGTCCGGTCGACTAGCCGGCCAACGCGGCGTGACGGCCAGTTTTCAATTTTCAGGGGATTGGCTTCGGAGGCGGGCTGGCTCACACCGACCATCACGAGGGGAAACCGCGCGATGACGGAATTGTATGCGACGCGCGCATTGGGCAGATCGGGCATGGCGTAGAGAACCTCGCGCGCGGCAAGGTGCGCCGCAAGTTCGTCGCCGGCGTCCATGGCGGAACGCACGTCGGAGAGTTGGGCGAGGGCCTTGTCGCGCATCCTTGTTTCCCACGCGGCGACCGTCGAGTCGACTCGCTCGCCATACTGGGCACTCATCGCCGCGAGCAGTTCGCGAACGGAATGAAACCCGCCCAGGTCAAATTCCTTTTGCAGGAACTGTTCATAGGCCTTGATAACGTTGTCGAGAACGCTCCCCGATCCGCCGGTCGAATAGCGCGGATTGCGCTGGTACAGCTCCTCCCACGCCGCCAGCGCCGCGCCATACTGGCCGGACTCAAGCTGCTGGCGTCCATCGAGGTAAAGGCATTCGTCGAGCATCTGGCTGATTTCCGCCTTGTGCGATTCGGAGTTGTTGACCAGAAAGTTCAGCGTGCGAAAGGCCGTCTTGAAATCCGATTGCCGCATCGCCTCGCGCGCCTCGTTCAACACGAGTTCGATGTAACGCTCGACTCCGGTAATCGCCGACCATGGAGCGGCAAAGACCCGTCCGGGGAACTTCGCAATCGAAAAGACCAGTCGGCCCTTCATCGCCGACGCATCGACCGGGCTGTTTTTATCAATTCCTTCCAGCACCAGCGGATCAACATCGACCGTGGGAACGTTTTCATCGTCAAAATGCAGCCGGTCAAACGGCTTGCGATCAATGACCGGCAGTTCAAGCTTCTTGAGGTCCTCGGCCGTGGCGAAAGGCTGCACCGGGTCCTCGTCCTGCGACCCGTCGTCTTGCGACTCCCCGGATGGCTCGGAAGGCTGTTCGTCCTGGAGAGGCGAGGCGACCAGCGGCCCGTTCGCCGCAAACGGCCAGGCAAGGAACGACGCGGCAACGAAGGCGCACCACCATTGCATGGCGCGTTGTCGCGTCCTTGCAAGGCGTTTCCCGAACGCTCGCTCACTTGGCCTGGCGATTAACATGAATAATGACTGGTTGATCCTGGGAAGTTTATTGGGAAGTTTATTGAATGGAAACGCGATGCAAGGTGCCATCGTGTCCCGGCACGAGGATCGCACCGGAAAAACTGACGGGGCCGCCCGAGAGCGGCTGACCCACGTCGATCGACGTCGAAGCTTCCCCCGTCGCGGCGTCAATTGCGGTCAAGGCACCCGATTCCCACGCGAGCCAGACTTGCCCGTCAACGAGAACCGGTTCGCCGGCCAGCCGATCCGCACCCGACCCGGCGGGCAGTTTGCGGCTCCACAATGGATTGAGGTCCGCATCGAAGCAGGCCGTCTTGCCATCGTCGAGAGTCACAAAGAATCCGGTTGGACCCAGTGCGAACGGGCCGGAGACGTACCCGGCGGGCAACTCGGCAATCTTGTCAATGTTCAGTTTTTGCTCGCCGCCCACAAGCACAATCTGGTCCACCGCCGCGCGACAGACCCCCACGGCCTTGCCGTTCATCGCGATCAACGGCGAAACGAGTTCACTGCCGTGGCTAAGCTGGTCGATACGTATAAGCGATTTTTCTTCGTCCGCCTCGACCAGATAAAACTCGCCCGTCGCGTTGCCGATGATAAATCGCGCGCCGTCGGCGACCACCGCGGCCTCGCGCCAATGCACCTCGACGTTGGGCTGAAGTTCCGGTTGAAATGGCGCGCCGACCGTGCCGCCTGTTTGCGGATCAATTCGAAAGACCTGGCCGCGGAGCGCCGCGACCAGCAAGTGGGGACCGAAGCGGACGGGTCGGCACGCGGGTCGATTCGCGGGAGGCTGAAGATCGGCAAGATTGGAAATCGGATTTTGCGCCGGGTCAATCAGGACCACCCGCGACTGCGACGGCGGTCCGGCGGCGACCAGGCGATCGGGCCACGCAAGCAACTTGTCGAAGACAAGGTTTTGAATGACCGTACTGCCATACGCAACGGGATCGTTGACAACTCCGCCATCGATTGACAAACCCTCGAGGTCGTAGAGGTCCCCCTGGGAGGAAAGCGCGACCGTTCGGGAGGCTCCAAGGGTTCCCGTGCCCGCCAGCGGCGCGCCAAAATCGTTTCGCCAGATTTCCGCGAGCGTGAGCGAATCAACAGCAGAAATGCTGATCAGCCGCGACTCGTGGCGGCGACGAACATGGAAAAGGGTTTCATTAATGAGCGTCGGGGGCGCGACAAAGACATCGAGCGTATTTTCAACGACGTCCTCCTTGAAATCCTCGGCGGCTTTCTGAATCTTGTAACGTCGCAGGCCAGCGGCGGCATTCCACATCCGGCCCTCCGAGGCGATCAGGAACTTCCGCGTTTGCCGGGCTGGACTGTATTGGGTTCGCGCCACGATCGTGACAGGGGTCGTCTCATTGGCCTTGTTCAGTTCAAGCATTCGCATGTCCCCCTTGTCGGAGGTTACCAGACCCCACCGGCCGTATCGGACAATCGGTTCCGACACGCGTCCTTCCAGCCGAATGGGCGGCTGCGCGCGTTCGAGTTGCGTTTCGTTTTCGGTGGGCCGGAGAATATGCAGCCGGCAGTAATCGGCGCCGTTCTCCGCCACAATCAGGTAATCGCTCATCGTGAACGGGAGAATCCTCACCGAGCCGTCGCGATGGCCAAGATAAAAGACCTCGCGGCAAGTCATCGTTTCCGGCGAAATCACATAAAGGTTCGAATGCTGGCCTACCTGGAACATCATCGGTAAACGGGGGATCGAGACGGCGGAAACCGTCACGGTTTGAGGCAACTGAGCCGCTCCCGAAGCCGCTCCGGTCGCCGGATCAAACTGCATGAGCTTGCCCGACAACGTCGTCACGAGGAGTCGGTCGTCGGAGACAAAGGGCGCGGCAAACCGCTCGCCGATGGCGACGCGCCATGATTCGTTTCCCGTCTCCGCGTCGATCCGCATCACGTGGTTCTGTCGCTGGTCGACCGCGATCAGTTCCTTCCACGTTTCCTCCCCCAGCCAGACCGGGTGAGTCGTTGTTTCCAGCCCGACAAATTTTCTCCAGACGAGGTCGCCCGTCTCGGCGCGGAACCCGTACAGCACTCCGTCGACCAGGTTGACAATCATCCGGTCGCCCATGCCTGGCACCGACGACTGGCCGACGCGCGCAGCAAACACGATCGTCGCCTCGATCGGGGAGTCAGCCGTTTCCGCCGGTGTGGCGGTTGTTTCAATCCTCTTGACAAGGTCCGCCTCGCGCTTGCTGATCCCCGCGACGGCCTCGCGCATTTCCGTTCGGATCGACAGCTCCGGATAGGTGCTGACCAGTCGATCGTAGCGCTGGAAGGCGTCAATCGTTGAGCCTTGTTCGGTAAGTCCGCGGACGTCGACCAGCGCCGAGGCGTAGTCGTTTTCCATGCGAATCTGGCGTTCGACAATCGCGATGCTGTTGTCCAGTTCGGTGAGGTTGCGGCTGACGCCCGGATTGCGCAAATCGCTGCTGCCGAGATAGGCGCTCTCGTGAATCAGGGAGCGGGTCTCCTGCGCGAGGTCAAGTTGGCGTTGTTTCGTGGGGACGTCGGGTGCCTCGATTCCCTCGCGAATGAATCCGAGCGCGGTTCCAGGGAGAATTACCGCCAGTTCGCCGCGGATTTCATCGAACTTTACATCGTCATCAATGTCCGCCAGTTCCTTTTGCAATCGCGGGAGAACGCTTTTCGCGGCTTCCAGAGTTGTTTCCCATTGGGAGGAGTCATAGGGGATTCGCAGTTCGCTGTTGGCAATCTTCACTCGCGCATCGGGAATCTTGTCGTCATGAGGAAAATCCTCGACATAGTCCCGGAATTTCGCAAGAGCCGACTGGTACTGACCGTTAACGAATTCCGTGACAGCTCGTTCCCATTGCTTGTTGGCGTCGGTCTTGAAGAGTGTCGCGGCGAGAATGAAACCGGCGATGACGAGGAATCCGACGAGGCCGAATCCGATAAAAAGCCATTTCGATTCCCACTGGTTCGACCGCGCCCGCTTGCCGGCAAACGTACCCGCCGCGGTCGATTCCTCGACGGGTTCGGTTGACTCGTATCCAAATCCTCCGAGCGGGTCGAGCGGGGCGGCGGCCGCCTCGATTTCCGTCAACTGGTGACCGCCACGGTGCTGAAAAGTCTTTTCATGCTCGGCTTGAACGACGTCAATGTGGTCGCCTTCCGGCCCCGCGGCGCTGACCGAGGTGCGTGTGGCGTCGGCGTCTCGAGGGGGCGCGGGGTAGAGATCGCGGAGCAATTCGTCGGTGTCCTGTGAATGTTCGACGGGAACCTGCAGTTCAATATCGTCGGCGGGGGTCAATTCGCCCGTCAGAAGCTTTTTCGCCTGGAAACGACTGAGGTAGCCCTTGTCGATCAGATATTTCGCGATCGATTTGGGCGTCACCTGGCGATCGGTGCGCGTGACCTTTTCCTCCAGCCGTTGCATCACCGCGTCGGGAAGGATTTTGCTCTTGCGCAGCGAATTGATGAAGTCCTGTGTATTCATGTCATATTCGTAAAAACGGGATCGCGCCGGTCAGAAATCTTCTTCGGTCATCTGAATGCTGATGTCCTCGATGCTATTGTTGTTGGCGGCATCCCACGCAGTGACGACCTTTTCATGCCATGCGTCTCCGTGTACCCGGATCACCACCCGTTTCGCGGTCGTCGAACGGATCATGTCGCGGAGTCGAGTTCGCATCTCCTGGTCGCTCGGTGCCTCGATTTCCTCCGCGTCCCTTGACGTCAATCGATAGTTGTTGAACTGGTCGATGATCACTTCAACGTATTGGTCCTCGTCCTCGCGGTCCTCGACCACAGTCGATGGTTCATTGGTTTCAACTCTCGGCTGTTCCAGGGATTTTTGCAGTGTAAACGAGGCGGTCACCATGAAAAAAATGAGGAGGAGAAAGGTCACGTCGACCATCGGGGTCATGTCCATTTCCGTTTCCTGGACTCCCTTGTGACCAAAATCGACTTCCGGTTCGAATTCTTCCTCTTCCTCAAGGCCCTTCCATTCGGGAAAGGCGCGTGAATCGGCGACGAGGCGCGGGTCGGCGGCGCGCGCAGGCTTTTTCCCGGTCGCGCCGCGTCGTGCTTCACCCCCCGCAGCTGTTTTTCCCCCTTCGACGGGTGCACCGAGATCAAACCCGGAATCGCCCGGTCGTTTGGGTTCGTCAGTTCGATCCGCGGTCATGCACTAGCCCTCCTCGATGCCGAGGTTGATCACCTGGCCCTCGGCCAGGCCGCGACTGACTGCGCGCTTGACGATGTCGAGATGACGGTAAATTACCTTTTTCTCCGCCTTGATAATGACGGTTGTCTTGAGCGGGTCCTTGAGTTCGCCTTCGACGTATTTCGCGATCTGTTCCTCGACGCTCTCGATTGTGCCGCTGACGAAATTCCCGTCGGACTTGGTGCGTCCGAGCCACACCATCGGGGTCTCGGCCTCAACGGCATTCACGATCAGGATCACCGCCGCCTTTTCCGAAACGGCCACTCCCCATTCGGACCGCGGCATCGCCACCTGCGTGTTCGGGTCCATCTTGGAAACGACAATGAAGAACGCAAGGAGCAGGAACGTCATGTCGATCATTGGCGTGATGTCCATTTCGTCTTCGTCCGCGCGGCGTTTCCGCGCGGGCAAGGCGACTCGGGTTTCCTGGCGACTGTCCATGAGCGACTTGAATGGCTTGCCGTGCGGTTGTTTCGCGGCCTGGTTGTCGGTCGGTTCGACCTATTTGGGGTGCCGGATAAGGGCTTCTCGAAAGATTTCAAGGAACTGGTTCAGCCCGTACGAAACGAGGTCCTTCATCTTTTCAATCTGAACGTTAATAAACGTGGTGCAGAGAACCAGGGGAATCGCAATCGCCAGACCAATCGCCGTCGTGATCAGTGCGAACTGGATATCCTCGGCCAGCTTCGCCGGATCCGGCGACGTATCGGGAACGGCCAGTTGACGAAAGGCGGCCATCATCCCCATGACGGTGCCGAGAAGGCCGACCATCGGTGCCGACTTGATGACCGTATAGACCCAGCTCAGGCGATTCTCCAGGTCGGCAAGCACGTCGCGCTGAAAGCGGTCGGCCACAAGTTGCTTGACCTTGGCGTAGCCGAGCTTCCGGTTGTCAATCGCGAGCTGGGACAACTGGCATATCGCGCGGCGGTCCTCGGCGCAGACTTCGCTGGCCTGTTCGTAATTTCCCTGGCTGAGCGGCTCCTCGACCGCCTCGAGAAACAGTCCCTGGGCCTCTTCATTCTCAAAACGTTTTTGCTTGACCCGCGCCCACACCATGACGACGCAAAATGCGCCCCATAACGCAATGAGGAAAAGCACGACATAAACGAGATTTCCAAGGATTTCATACATGCTTTATCGCTCGTCGCCTGGTGAGGGAATTGCCGGTAAATCTGCGAATGTCGGACACGGCCAAACGCGGGGACTCCTCCCGCCGCGGAGACGCGAATAACCAGAATAATCAAGCCTGTCGGGTTTGACCACTAGTTAACACCAGCTCTCTGGCTAGGGCGTGGCGGGCGGGGAGGCGGGTCGGGGTGCCGGGCGGTACTCGATACGCTCGACGTAGTACCGGTAACCGCTTCCCTCCGGCTCGATCCGGAAAAATGTGCGATAGACTTCGAGCAGGTTATGGCCCGCCTTCGTATAAACCGCACTTTCAATATCCAGTAACTGCTGTCGAAGTTGTGGAGGATAGAAATGTCCGACCAGCTTGTATTCCAGGTCGATGCCGGCGCTGTTGACCTTGTTCTGGTCCCAGCGACGAAGCTTGTTACGCGTGTTCATGAAAAAGAGCCGCTTTTCGACTTTTCGCTCCCCGTTGCTGACCGCGGGACTTCCGGCGGTGAGATTGTCGACGTACTCAATCAGGTTGCTTAGCTCGCTGACCGCGCCGAGCGTAATGTCGAAAGACTCGAGAATTTTCAGGTATTCCGACTGCGTGGCGGCGGTAATCTCGACCTTCCACCGCTCGGCGTCAGGGATAATGTCATCGTTTCCGTTTCCGGGACCTCTAGAACGGATGTCGCCCAGCCCAGTCCCCTTCCCCATCAATTCGGCGCTGCCGTCGACTTTCTCCAGTTGGGCGCGGACGCTGGAAACGGCGTCGGTGGTCGCTTCGAGCGCGTCGGCCAGTTGAGGCGTCTCGACTTCCGGAAAATCCGTGACTCCGGGTTCTTTCCAGTCGTCGGCCTCACCCTCGGGCCGGTTGTCGTTGCCGGTCATTTCCATGACCACCGCCGACGGGGGGCTACCGCCAAATTTGACGAAGAGCATGAGCCACATCAGAAACATGATCGTGACGAGGACTCCGAAAATGATCGCGCTGGCCGTGAGTGCCCCGGAGAGCACGTCGTACCTGGAAACTCGCGTGTCGGTGGTAAAGGAAAATTTGCTTTTTTCGTTGGCGACTGAACTCATGGTCAGGCTCCGGAAATGGTTGAGTGCGACGATCTACCAGTGACCGTCGGAAAAAAGGGGGGGGGGGGAGGTGGTCAAACGGCCGTGGAAGGACATTTTACAGTTTTTGAAACAAAGACACAGGTAACCATTGAAGTAAGATCAGAATTCTTCGGGCAATTCGAGTAACCGGCCGTCGGGCCGAACGTGCTTGAACCACACGGTCCATTCCTGAATCGCGGCTTGTTTTTCGCTCCGCGTCGGCTCTTCGGAAAGTTTCGGGCCTGTGGTCCTGCGGCTGACAAACATCAGGCCCTGGTTGGCTTCCTGGACAATCTTCGGGTCGGGATCGGTCAGCGCGAAAACCAGTGCCGGTACATTGTCGAGGGATCGTTGCCGGGCAAGGTACTTGATCGTGACAAGCCGCGCCTGCCAATTCTCGTGCCTGATCAGCATCCGCAGCTTTGCCAGTTGCTGGCCGCCCGCCGCGTCGTCTCCACCCAGCTCCAGTCCCGTCAGCGCGTTGGTGAACATCTCCACTTCGCTGGTCTCGGACGTGTCCATAATGGAAAGGAATTCGGTCACCGAGCGCTCGATCGATCCGCTGCGAATGCCCCCGCCATCCTCCGCTTCCTGGAGAATGACGTTGTCCGGCAGGTCTCCGATGCCGTTTTGAAGTCCCGTGCTGGAGTCCCCCAGCGTGATGGACATGCTTTGGGTCAGAAACAGAACGCCAAACGCGGTATTGACCGAGTCGGAAATCTCCGAGCTGGATCGATCGAAATGCCCGTCGGCCTGCTGGATGCTCCGCAGAAAATCGACGCCGTCGTCATACCACGTGTCGATGCCGCCCCCCTTGCCGATGTCGCCATCGAGGTACTGGCGCATGCTGATGTACCGCTCAAAACCATAGAGATAATACAGGTTGTACTCGTCGACCTCGACAGCGAAATTTTGGGTGAACCAGGAGTTCCCGCGGGTCATTGTGCTTCTCGCACGGCCGCTTTCAAAAGCGACGAGCGGGCGGCGGTCCCCCTGCGATTGTTCGGATGCGGCGTCGTCGGTGATCTCATAGACGGCGATCGGCAATTCCAGCAAGACGTCATCGCGGACGATATTGAGACGGCCGGTTTGGCGATCGAACAACTGAAGAAAATCCGCGTACAGGTAAACGGTTCCCAGCCCCGCCGCCACGAGTGAATGCCGGACCGTCCGCGCGCCAGGACCGACGGTAGAAACAATCCCCGTCGGTTGCTGGTAAATCCACCCGCCATCGTCCATTTGCCATTCGATCATCCATTCGAGCGCCCGCTTGCAAATCTCGGGATCGACCTGGTAGCCGTGATGCTTGGCCAGCCAGAGGGCGAGCGCGATGTACTGCATTTGCGAGGTGTCGCCGACCTGCGGGTAGTCCTTGTATCCCCACGCGCCCGCGGCTTGTTGCCGATTTGCAATGTGATCGAGCAGAATCCGGATTTTCGGTTCATATTTCTTCGCATCCAGTTCCAGCAGGAACACGCACGCCAGCGCGCTGGCGTACATCGTGCGGAAGGCACCGCTTTTAGCCAGCCCTTCCCCGGAAAGCAGTTCGACTCGGGCCAAGGCACGTTCGATCAGCGGGTGCGACTTCGGATCTTCCTTTCCGGTAATTATGCCTGACTTGTATGCGGCCATCGCAAAGACGACATTTTCGCCAAAATCGCGCGACGGGTCCGCGGCGATGTACTCGACCGCGCGCTCAATCATTTCCTGAACGACCGGATGCTCGGGCGTGTATTTCTTCTGGGCGGACGCCGACTTGGCACCCGTCAGCGCGATCAGCAGAAAAATTCCGAGGGGGGCGATGAACGCAAACCCGGGGCGTGATTCCATGACCTGAGCCTGCCGCGCGGTTCCCCTCGCGCTCGCGGACTGATTTCCGAATCGAAGGATGGCTACGCCGCGACGCTTGTGGAAACGCATGACTTTCCTCGAATTAAGTGGCACCAGGAATGATGGCGCTGGCTCCGGCCAGGTTCAACCTCGAGGAAGTGGCGAGCAGGAAGATCGGGAAGCGAACCGGTTGAACCTTTCAGGAATCATAATGGTTGACCCCCCTGCCGTCAAACGAAATCATCGCCCTTTCCGCGAAAATTTGAGCGGCAAGGCGTTATCTCAAATCCACTCAGGACGCATATTCCTTGAGCATGGCCACCAGCAATTCCATGGGTAGGCCGACCACGTTTGAATCGCTGCCGTCGAGGATGCTCACCCAGTCGAGTCCGTCCTGATATCCGAACGCACCCGCCTTGCCCCGCCAGTCACCGGTGGCGAGGTACTGCTCGAGGCGGTCGTCCGAAAATTCCGACATGAGCAGTTGCGTCGTGTCCGACCGGACGAGAGTCTTGTCGTCGGGCCGCGACCAGAGGCAGACGCCGGTGTGGACGTAGTGAATTCTCCCGCCAAGCGATTGCAGCATGCTTCGCGCATCGGCGACGTCGCGGGGCTTGCCGAGAATTTGGCCGTTGCATTGGGCAACCGTGTCCGCGGCGAGAACGAGGCCCCGCTCGATCGTTCCAGCGACGCTCGCCGCCTTGGCGAGCGCGAGCGATTCCACCAGCTCGACAGCGGAACTTGCGTCCGCGACGCCGTGCTCAACGGAACCGTCCGGGGCGAGAATATCGAATTCGTACCCCGCCGCGCGCAATAACTGCTGGCGTCGCGGGGAGGAACTGGCCAGAATCAGTTTCACGCGATTTCGATCCAATCGACAACATTTCCGTGGGCGCGCCAATGGGCGGACGACGAGACTCAGCCGGGCATTCCGGCATCGACGTCCTCTACGAGGATAACCACCTGGTCGTCGTCAACAAGCCGCCCCTGGTGCCGACAATGGGCGTCGCGGCGGGGGGGGATTCGATGGTAGCGCGCGTCAAGGAATACTTGCGCGTTCGTTACCACAAGCCTGGAAACGTCTGGCTCGGCGTCGTCAGCCGGCTGGACGCTCATGCAAGCGGCGTCCTGGTGTTCGCGCGGACTTCCAAAGCCGCGTCGCGCATTGCGCTCCAGTTCCGTGAACAACGGGTGAAGAAAACCTATCTGGCGATTCTCGACGGAGAACCCGATCCCGCCATTGAGCGGCTCGTTGACTCGGTGATCAAGGACGACGCGCGTCGGCGAATGATTGTGGTCTCCGCCGATCATCCGGGAGCGCGGCGGGCGGAATTGATCTGGTCGCGGCGGGGAAGGCGTTCCGGCCCGCAAACGCTCGTTGAAATTGATCTCGTGACGGGCCGCAAACACCAGATTCGCCTTCAATTCGCCACGCGCGGCGCACCGATCCTCGGCGACCGGAAATACGGAAGCGTGCGTCCCTTTCAAGGAATCGCGTTGCATGCGAGGTCGATTATCCTCAGCCATCCAGTTCTCAAAACCGACGTGACTTTTTCAATCGACCCACCCGATTGGTGGAAAATCGGTCTTTTCGATGACATTTGACCTGTGAAAGCGGAAACTCCATGCAACAATAGTGGGGCGATCCCACGCGCGTCGGGTACTTCCCCCGGCGACGACGCCTCATCTCCACGCCCCTTTTCAATCCCGCTGGATTTTTTTGCGCTGGTGAAGCCGTGAGTCCACAGACCGTTACGTTCAGAGACGCCATATTACAAAGCCGGCTCGTGACGCAGCAGCAACTGCGCGAAGCGATGATGGTCGACGTGAGGAAGGTCGGGCGCAGCCTGACGGTCGAGGAAATCGACGACCGGGAACTCGCTTCGGCGCTTGTCGACAGCGGCAAGCTGACCAGTTATCAGGCGGATCAGTTAATGGCGGGACGCACCCGGCTCAAGTTAGGTGCGTATATCATCACCGACTGGATCGGCCAGGGGGGGATGGGACAGGTCTTCAAGGCCGTCCATGAAATGCTCGGACGCGAGTGCGCGATCAAGGTCCTCCCCCTGCAAAAAGCCAACGAGGAATCGATCGGCAACTTTCGCCGCGAAATCCGCACGCAGGCCAAACTTGATCACACGCATCTCGTTCGCGCCTTCGATGCCGGCGAGGATGGCGGAGTCCACTTTCTCGTCGTCGAGTTTGTCCCCGGAACGGACTTGCGACGCCTCGTACGAACCAACGGACGGCTCGACGTCCAGCAAGCCGCCAACATTATCAAGCAGTCCGCCGAAGGCCTCGAACACGCCCACTCCCATGGACTGATTCACCGCGATATCAAACCCGGAAACATCCTTGTCACCCCCGACGGCGTGGCAAAGCTCTCCGATCTCGGACTGGCGGGCTATCTGCACGACGTCGACGACCCGCGGGCGGGAAAAACGGTGGGAACCGCCGACTATCTCTCGCCTGAACAAATCCGCTCGCCGCTCGACATTACCTCCGCCAGCGATATCTACGCGCTCGGTTGCACGTTGTACTACGCCGTTACGGGCAAGGTCCCTTATCCCGGCGGAACGCCACGGAGCAAGGCGCGGCGGCATATGGAGGAAACGCCCTGGCACCCGCGGCGGTTCAACGAGGAAGTCACCGATGAATTCGTCGATCTGATCGGCGACATGATGGAAAAGGACCCGTCGCTGCGAATCCAGTCGGCGGCCGAAGTCGCCGACCGCCTCTCGCCATGGGCCAGCGACAACAGCCCGCTCCTTGCCGGCCAGATGGAACGTTCGAGGTGGATGCCCGCGCCGGTACCGCGACCCGATGGAGGCCAGGACACGGACCCTTCAGCCGAACCCGGCGACATGGCGATGACCGACATCAGTGGCATCAGCGAAACGTCCCACGGGAGTTCGACGGAATTCGGCGGGCGAACAACGCCCCCGCCGCCTCCCACCAGTTCGTCGATTGTGCGCCAGTACAATGGCGTGGCCCGGCTCGAATCGGGCGAACCGACGTTTTCGATCACGACGCTTGTGATCATTAGCGCCCTCTGCGCGGTGATCGGCGCGCTGGTCGGGTTTCTGTTGGGCAAGTTCGTGTAGCTCGAACAATCCAGGCCGTCACTTGCCCTCGCCGGATTGATCACCGCCAGAATTCACCGGTGGTTGTACCGGTGGTGTTCGCTTCGCTCGACCACCGGCTAATAGCTGAAATCCCTTCGGGATGTGCAGGCCAGGACAAACGCCTGCTCACGTCAGGTCGAGCTGCGCGATGGCCCGAAAGTCGTCCTTGAGCGAACGATAAACCTGCTGGTAGACCGGAAAGAGCCGGTCGTAGACGTTTGCCGCGCGACGCCGCACGGGCGTCTTGCCGACCACCCGCAAGGTCGCCGCGCACGCCTGCTGAACATCGCGGAATTCCCCCGCACCGACCGCCGCGAGAAGTGCAACGCCATACGCCGGACCTTGTTCCGCATTGATCGTATCGGCTCGCTGGCCAAACATGTCGGCCTGAATCTGCCGCCACAGCGGGCTGCGCGAGCCTCCCCCGGACGCGATGATCTGTCGCACCGGGACGTTCAGTTCACGAATGATTTCCAGGCTGTCGCGCATCGCCATCGCGACGCCTTCCATGATGGCTCGCGCCATGTGACCACGCGTGTGCTTGAGCGTCAGTCCGATAAAGCATCCTCGCGCGCACGGGTCGGCGTGGGGTGTCCGCTCGCCCGCGAGGTAGGGGAGAAAAATCAACCCCTCGCAGCCCGGCGGTACTTCGGCGGCCTCGCGATTGAGTCGGTCAAAGGCCGCTTCTTTTTCTGTTTCCGAATCGGAGCACAACGATTCAACGAACCACTTCAGTGCGCCGCCGCCCGTCAGCGAAACACCCATCATGTGCCAGCACCCCTCGACGGCGTGGCAGAACGTGTGCAAGCGTCCTTGCGGATCGACGCTCGCGTCATCGCTATGGACGAACATGATTCCTGAAGTCCCAATCGACGTGGAAAGTGAACCGCGACGAACGACGCCCGTACCGACACCATTCGCGGCACAGTCGCCCGCGCCGGCGACGACGACGCAACGTTCGGAAAGGCCCAGTTCATGGGCCGCATCCGGCGTCAACGTGCCCGTTGGCTCGTGCGATTCGTAACACCTGGCCAACAGATCGCGCGACAACTCGAGTTTCTTGAGCAGGCGGTCGGACCAGTCGCGCCGCGCCACGTCGAGCAACAGCATCCCGCTGGCGTCGCTGACGTCGGTCGCCAGTTCGCCGGTCATTCGCCGTCGCACGTCGTCCTTGGGCAAGAGGACCTTGTCAACCCGATCGAATCGCGCGCGTTCGTGGTTCCGCAGCCAGAGAATTTTCGGGGCAGTGAATCCGGTCAGTGCCGGGTTGGCGACCATCTGAATGAGTTGTTTTCGGCCACCGGCGCGGCGCTCAATCTCCTCGCATTCCGCCTCGGTTCGCTGGTCATTCCAGAGGATCGCGCGACGAATCACACGCCCCCTTTTGTCGAGAAAGACGCTGCCGTGCATTTGTCCCGAAAGGCCGATCGCGCGGACTGCTTTTCCGGGAACGTCCGCCTTTTGAACGACGTTTCGCACCGTTTCAATCGTCGCCCGCCACCAGTCGTCCGGTTCCTGTTCACTCCATAACGGACGTGGATGGTAGATTGGATATTCAGAACTCGCCTGGGCGAGAATTTTTCCCGCTGCATCGACAAGCAGGGTCTTGGTGGCCGAAGTGCCGACGTCAATTCCGATATAATAACTCATAAGTGATCTTTTCCCGGCGGCCGCAACGATGAACACTTCGCCTGATCGTAATCTTAATCCGCACCCCCGCCAGCCTCTCTCCCTGGTCGTCGTCGCGTCGCTGATTCTCGTCGCCGGGGCCGGATGCCGGCCTGCTCCCGATTCCGCTGAGCCTGTACGGGAAGACGATGCACCGTATGCCGCGTCGGCACCGGCGGAACCGATCAATCTGCTTGTCATTGACGATCCGGCCGTCGGTGCGGTCGTCTCACGACAGTATTCGGCGCGGCAATCGGGGACCGTCAAGGTTACGGAACGAACGTGGTCGTCGATCGTGGAAAATAACTTCGCGGACTTTTCGCAATTCGACGCAGTGATTTATCCCGCGCGGCGATTGGGCGAGCTGGCGACGCGCGACCTGATCTCCCCGATCGAATCGAACCAGCAGCGAAACAGTGACGCGCGAAAAAGCGTCCTCCCGTTCGATCGCCGGGAACTCGTTTCGTGGGGAGAGCGGGTGATGGGCGTCAGTCTGGGCCAGTCCCTTCCGATGATGCTCTGTCGTTCGGACGTGCTGGCGGCCTGTGAATCCGAAGTTCCCGAAAGCTGGAAAGAGTTCTCGGAACTGGCGGAGAAAATCGCGGCGTCGGGAACAATCGGCCTGCCCGAGCGCATTGGCGTCCCGCTGGCGGACCACTGGGCCGGTTACATGTTGATGGCAAGGGCCGCACCGGTCGTTCGCGAACCGGGCAAGTACTCGACCTTCTTTGACGTCGGGGACATGCGACCGCTCATTGACAGCGAACCATTCCTCAGGGCGCTGCAGGGGTGGGCGCGCGACCTCGACCCGGCGATCGCGGCCGCAACTCCCGCCGAAGTGCTCCGCCAGTTCATGGCGGGTGAACTGGCGATTGCCATGGCTCCCGTTCATCCGGAATTGCTGGAGGAGGTCGCGACTCCCGATTTCGAGTTTCAACTTGCACCGCTCCCCGGCGCGCCGGAAAGCGGTCCTGAATTGTCGGTTCGCACTTTTGGCGGTGACGGACGCCCGACGCGCGTTCCGCTCGTGGGTGCCACGGGGTTGGTCGCCAGCGTCGTGGCCGGGCGTCGGGAACGCGTCGCGACTGCATTTGTTGAATGGTTGCGGGACAAGAAGATCAGCGCGCTCGTCGCCGCGGAAACTCCACTCGCGGGACCTTCTCACAAGACGCACCTGGCGGACGCCGGTCAATGGCTTGGTCCTGCCTTTTCACCCGACCACGCGGTTGCGGCCGCCAACCTGATCGAGTCCGCGCACGAGGGTCGTTTGTGCCTGATCGTACCGCGAATTCCTTCCGCGGATGAATATCTCGATCTGCTCGACGCGGCGGTTCGAGCCGTGATCGCCGACGAGGCGAACCCGGTTGAATCCTTGGCCCAGGTCGCGCATCGATGGAATGAGTTGAATGAAGAAGCAGGTCGGGACGCGCGTCGCGCGGCTTACCGGTTGAGTGAAGGGATGTCACGGTAGCCGCAATCGATGTCGTCGTCCCGATTTGAACAACAACGACACAAGCCGGTTACGCCGCTTGAGCGTGAACGCCAGCTTGTGATTGTTTGTCCGTCGTTGCGAAGTCGCGTCAACTTGTCGCGAATCGTTCGTGTGGCTGGCGGGATGGGCGTGCGGCGAATCGTAGCCGCGCGACCTTTTACGATCGATCCGCTCGTTGTCCGCTCGGCGACTGAAACGGTTCACATCGAGTCGCGGGGCGCGCTGCCGCCGGTCCTCCGCAAACTGAAGGCCGACGGTTACCGGCTGGTCGGACTGGAGCAGACGAGCGGGTCAACATCGCTGTTCGAATTTGTGTTTCCCGAAAGAACCGCTCTGGTGCTCGGTCACGAGCGTGGGGGGATCGCGGCGGAAGAACTGGGTTTGCTCGACTCGGTGGTTGAGATTCCGGTTTTTGGCCGGCCGCCCAGTTACAACGTCGCGTCGGCGGCGACGATGGCGATTTACGAGTACTGCCGCCAGCATTCGGCGCGGCCGCCGATACAAGCCCGAAGCGCCAGCGAGTGAACGACTTGCGGCGTGTTTTTAGTTGCCAATCCGGCTGCGCGGGCGAGGATTTGACCCGCGGGCGGACCTTTGCGAAAATGGAACACCTCCTCGCATCCAGTCCTTTTCCCGTCGTTCGTGCTGGTCCCAGGTTGAAACGTGGAAAACACCCACATCGGCCCCTTCCACATTCTCGAAAAGCTCGGAAGCCATCGCCGCCATAATGTTTTCCGGGCGCGTCAGACGGAACAGGGCCGGGAGGTTGCGCTCAAGTTTATCAACTTGCCGCCGGACATTGACCGCGAGTCGGTGCTGGCGCGCGTCAATCGCGAAGTCGTCGTGCTCAAGCAACTTGAGCACCCCCATCTGGTGAAAATGTTCGGCGCGGGAATCGCCGACGACAGCCGAATCTTTTTCGCCCACGAGTTGATCGAGGGAGAGACCCTTGCCGCGCTGCTTTCGCGCCGCGGACGCCTCGCCGCCGATCTGGTGATTGACTACGGGGGGCAAGTTGCGAGCGTGCTGGAATACCTCCACCACAACGAGATCATCCACAGCAAACTGACGACCGACAAGCTGATCGTCGACGCCGACGGACAGATTCACGTCGCGGACCTGCGACTGAACCGTTCGCGAAAGCGCCGCTGGGACGCCGCGCGCCGGGCAACGCTGGAGACCGCCGCGTATATGCCACCGGAACAACTGTTGGGCAAAGGTGCGACGGCAAAGTCCGATCTGTACGCACTGGGCGTGATCATGTTCGAGATGCTCACCGGACGATTGCCTTACGAACCGCAAACGATGGCCCAGTTGTGTCGCGACAAGCAGTCGCGCACCGTTCCCCGCGTCTCGCAAACGGTCATGAGTTGCCCCGCGTGGCTGGACAAGCTGATTCGCAAGTCCCTCGATCCCGATCCGAAATCACGCCCGCACAGTGCCCGGGCGATGATTATGACGCTCGAGCAAATCAGCTCGGTCGATCAGCGTCAGACGGCGTCGGCGGCGGAGATCACGCGCGGCTTCAGCGCGTTGTCGATGGGCGCGGATCGCACCGCGGCGCGCCGTGCTCTCGGACTGCGAAAGCGCGTGGTCGAACCGGAGAACGAACTGCCGCTGCTGCATTCCATTCCCGTCCTTGCCGGCGGCCTGCTCCTGATCGCCATGATTGTTTCGCTGTATGTCTTTTGGCCATTCGGCGGCAACCCCATGGAGCTGAAGCACCAGGCCGATTTGCTCCTTGCTTCCGACGACAGCGACGATTGGCGCGAAGCGCGCGAACTGTACACGCGAATTATGAAAAGGAGCCGGGACGAGGCGCTCACCGCGGCGGCCGAAGAGGGTTACTTTCGTTCGCGGCGCAAGTCGATGTTGTATCGCCTGCAAAATGGTGCGTCTCCGCTGGAAAGGCCCGAAATTCGCGAACTCTACGCGATCATGGAAATTGAAACGGCGGGAGAATGGCGCGACGCCATGCACCGGTACGAACGACTGATGGAAAACATCGAGCCGCTTGACGACATGCGATACGTGCGGTGGGAAGCGGCTGATCGGCTCGATCGACTCCGTGAACTGGAGAAGGAAGCCATTGCGTTTCGCGAACGGTATCAGGCCCTCGTCACGGCTGCCGGTTCTCCAGACGCAACCGATGAGGACGTCAAGGCGCTTGAGGAAGCCCGCGAGGAGCTGGAAACCATCTCCCGCGACAACCTCTTTCTGGCCGACTTGCACGATCAGCCGACCATCGACTAGCTGGACAGCGCCACTTTCGTGGAAATCCGCGAGAATACAAGCACGACGCGCGAGCGAGCGTGTTTCGGCGTAACCCACTCACTCGCTTGCGCTTCGTGCTTGTATTGGCAACCAAAGTGGCGCTGTCCAATTAGTCCCCTTCGCACTCGGCCCGGATTCTTCTTTGGCCCTCATCCGCAGTCGTCATCTGCAGTCCCCCATCCGTGGTCCCCATCCGTGGTCCTCATCCGTAGACCTTCATCCGCAGGCGGTCATGCCGAGCTTTTCCAAAAGCGCGAGATCCTCGTCCTCGTCGGGATTGGACGTCGTCAGCAGCCGGTCACCGTAGAAGATCGAGTTCGCACCGGCAAGG
>JBGTFW010000082.1:0-2429 GCA_041747075.1 Pirellulaceae bacterium | reverse complement strand
TTGAAAATCAGCGACCTCCGCGTCGAAATCGAGGGGAAGCCCATTTTGCGAGGCGTTGACCTGACGATCCGGAAGGGCGAGACCCACGCGCTCATGGGACCCAACGGATCCGGCAAGAGCACGCTGGGCCTTGTGATTATGGGACACCCCAATTACGAAGTGACCGGCGGCGACATCCAGCTTGACGGCCAAAGCATTCTGGAAATGGGCCCGGACGAGCGGGCGCGCGCGGGTGTCTTCATGGCCTTCCAGCGGCCGATCGCGGTTCCCGGCGTCAAGATGGCAGACTTTCTCCGCCACGCCACGACCAACGTTCGCAATCCCGATCGGAAGGAAGGCGAGGACCTGATTCCAATGCGCGAGTTCCGCCGCGAGATTCGCGAGCGAATGGAACAGTTGCAAATGGACGCCGAGTTCGCGCGGCGCTACGTCAACGACGGGTTTTCAGGCGGCGAGATGAAGCGCGCTGAAATCCTCCAGTTAGCCATGCTACAGCCGCGGTTCGCGATTCTCGACGAGACCGATTCGGGCCTCGACGCCGACGCGGTGCGGCTGGCCAGCCAGTCGATCGCCGAGATCGGACACGGCAAAATGGGGCTGCTCATCATCACGCATCACGACAAGTTACTGGCGCACAACACACCGGACTACACGCACGTCATCCTCGGCGGGCGGATCGTCGAAACCGGCGGCAAGGAACTGGCGGACGAACTTCACCAACAAGGATACGATCGCATCCGACGCGAGTACCCGGAGGCCGCCGAGGTGAACGACCAGAACGCCGTCCAGGAACCCGCGACCCTCTGACCCAAATTCAACCCTCAAGAAAACAGAGCCATGGCTACCGACATCACCGACATCATTTCGACCGACGAATCCGCGTCGCTGCGGACGACCGAAATCAACAAGTACAATTTTCGCACGCCGACGACGGCGGTGTTCAAGGCGCGGAAGGGCCTCAACGCGGAAATTGTCCACCAGATTTCCGACGTCAAGGACGAACCGGACTGGATGCGCAAGTTTCGCCTCGACGCGCTGGAGGTCTTCTTCAGCAAGCCGATGCCGAACTGGGGGGGCGATATCAGCCTCGATTTCCAGGATATTTTCTACTACCTCAAGCCGACCGACCACCAGGGCAAGACGTGGGACGACGTCCCCCAGGAAATCAAGGACACCTTTGAGAAACTTGGAATTCCCGAAGCGGAACGCAAGTATCTGTCCGGGGTCAAGGCGCAATTTGAAAGCGAGGTCGTCTACGGTTCGCTGCAGGAAGACCTCGCCAAAAAAGGCGTTATCTTCACCGACACCGACTCCGCCGTGCGCGAGCATTCCGAACTGCTTCGCGAGTATTTCGGAACGATCATTCCGACGGCGGACAACAAGTTTTCCGCGCTCAACTCGGCGGTCTGGTCGGGGGGCTCGTTCATCTACGTCCCCCCCGGCGTGAAGATCGAATTTCCTTTGCAGGCCTATTTCCGCATTAATGAAGAAAGCATGGGCCAGTTCGAGAGAACGCTGATCATCGTCGACGAGGGTGCTCAGGTTCACTACGTCGAGGGCTGCACCGCACCGATGTACACCAGCGAATCGCTCCACTCGGCCGTTGTCGAAGTCGTCGTCAAGCGAAATGCTCGCTGCCGCTACACGACGATCCAGAACTGGGCCAACAACATCTACAACCTCGTGACCAAGCGCGCCTACGCCTACCAGGACGCCGTCATGGAATGGGTTGACGGGAATCTCGGCAGCCGCCTGACCATGAAGTACCCGGCGGTCCACATGATGGAACCCGGCGCGCGAGGCGAGATTCTTTCGATCGCCTTTGCCAGCGCCGGCCAGCACCAGGACGCCGGTGCGAAACTCGTGCACGCCGCGCCCAACACGACCGGCCAGATTATCTCCAAGTCGATTTCCAAAAACGGCGGTCGCAGCAGCTATCGCGGCCTGGCCCGGGTCGAAAAAGGTGCCGTGGGTTCGCGCTGCAATGTCGTTTGCGACGCACTGATCCTCGATCCGCAAAGTCGCAGTGATACGTACCCCTACATCGAGATCATGGAGCAGGACGTGTCGGTCGGCCACGAAGCGAGCGTTTCCCGCATCGGCGAGGAACAGCTCTTCTACCTGATGAGCCGCGGCCTCAGCGAGGCGGAGGCGAGCACCATGATCGTCAACGGATTCATCGAGCCGCTGGTGAAGGAACTCCCCATGGAATACGCCGTCGAACTCAACCGCCTGATTCAGTTGCAGATGGAAGGATCAGTCGGGTAGCCGGCCTGGCAACCGTTCGGGTCCACCGAATTTCGATACGCAGATTTCGCAAGTCACGTCCACAGATTTTCGATCCGCAGATTTCGCAGATTCCGCAGATTCCGGAAGAAGGACGCTTTTTTTGAATCTCAAATCCAGAATCTGAATCTCAAGCGAACTTT
>JBGTFW010000081.1:0-2786 GCA_041747075.1 Pirellulaceae bacterium | reverse complement strand
GTCCCCGGCCGCAACGGTATGCCGAGTGATTTCGAATCGCCGAGGTCGGCGGTCGCGACGTATTGATTCGACGCACCGGGCAATGCCGAGGCCGCAAGGCCGCCCAGTCCTTTCGCCGCGGGTTCCTCCGAATCCGGGGGTGCGATAGCCAATCGTCCGACGGCGTTGATCGTCGAATCGATGGTCCTTCCCGCCCATGCTCGCGCCTTGAGTTCAATCGACAATCCGGGCCGGACAAACGTCACACGTTCTTCGGGGATCGACATGATCGCTTCAAGCGCCTCCGCGTCGCCCACGGCACAGACCGGGACTCCCATCGTCAGCCACGCTCGAGAATTCTCTTCCTCGAAAACGACAAGCGGCTGGGCAAGCGGCGCGGTGCGCTTTTGATCGCCGGAATTCGCTTCGATGATCGGCAAGACGGTCCCGTCACGCGGCGCGCGGAGCGTGAGTTGATCGACTTGCAGACTGGTTTTTGCTTCCAGCTCGCGGAGCCCGTCGATTTCGGCCTGCGCGACGGCGAGCGCGATGGAGGCGGTCACGTCGCCTCGCAGGGACCTCGCGCGCATTTCCACCATGCCGGTCGATTTTTCACGGAGCCGTCCGCGAATCGAATCGAGCCGTTCCTCAAGTTCGAGATTCTGGAGCACGATCAATTCCTGTCCCTCCGCGACTTGATCGAGCGGGCGGACCAGTACACTGCGAATCTCGCCGGGTGTCTGGACGTACAAATTGACGCTGTCGCGGCTGCGGACGGTGAAATCGCAACGGACGTAATAGGGAAAGGGAATCGCCAGAATCGTCGCCACAATCGCAATGATTGCCCCGCCGGTCAGCAACGCCCTTCGCGTCTTGATCTGGTATCTCATGCCTGGATTCCTGAGAAACTTGCCGAGCTTGTACATGGGCATGCCGACCAGCATCCCGATTGACATGACCGCGATCATTTGCCCGATCACCCGCAGGCCATACGGCTCGAAGACGCGATCGAGAAAAATCAATATAAAAATGACGATCAACCAGCGATAGATAATCGAGGCGATTGCGTAGAGAGCGAAGAGCGGCTTGTTCCGCGTCGGCATCATCTGGGACTGGGTATTGTCGATTCCGAGCATTCGCTTTTTGACGATATCCGTCAGTGCCGCCGAACTTTTCTGCTGCAAGTTGGGGATTTCCATGACGTCCGAAAGGATGTAGTACCCGTCAAAGCGGAGCAGCGGGTTGCCGTTGAAAAGGATCGTGCTGACCGAACAGATCGTCATCATCTGGAGTGCCAACTGGTTGAGCATCCCGTCGACCGTGTTCCACCAGACAAAGGTGGCGATGGTGGCAAGGATCAGTTCGACGTAGATGCCCGCCGCGCCAATCGCCGCGCGATGCCATTTGTTGGGGAGCGTCCACGAATCGGAGACGTTGCAGTACAGGCACGGCGTCAGCACCAGCAGCATGAACCCCATTTCATGGCACTCACCGCCAAACCGCTTGCAAGCCAGACCGTGTCCGAACTCATGCAGTATTTTCGTGAGAGCGAGCACCAGTCCGAGAAAGACCCACGAGACCGGGTCGAAGAACTGGTTGAACGTGGGGAGCCGCGAGAGAAAGAGTTCCCAGTTGATGAAGATCGAAAGCAGCGCCGCGGCGGCCCCCGCCAGAACGACCATCAGCGCCGGTCGGGTGAAGAGCCACCACGTATACGGAATCAGCGCGTTGAGAATCCTTTCGGGATCGATGCCGCGAAAGCGCACGGCGAGAACGTTCCCCCAGGCGCTTAACATCTTCTGGCGTCGGGTTTTTTTCCGCCGTTTGAGCAACTCCTCCCCCTGCCCGGTCGCAACGGCCTGGACCAACCCGGACCGGTGAAGGCTGCCAATATAGGCTTGCAGTTTGTCAATCGGCAGCTTGCGGGGAGAAAACCTCGCGTTATAGTCCGACTCGATTTGTTCAAGACTTCGCTCACCATCGAGTTGTTGCAGGACGAAATAGCTGTCTTCGGGAAAGCGAAAGTAGTTCAGTCCGACCGGTTCCTTGATGATCCAGTAGGCCTGTCCCTGGTAGAATTGCCGTCGCGCCGTCAGATCGCCGCGCATGCGAAGCCGGATCGGGCGACTGTTGCTCGAATCAAGGAGGGGAGCAATGGACATGAAAAGGAAGCGACGGTTCGCCTAGAACAGGACTTTCGACTGGATGAACTCCAGGAGCTCGTGGAACCATGCATAACCGATCGAGGCAGTGCCACAGTGGACTTTGGCCGTCACCGCCGCTCCGACGTAGAGGTCCGGCGAATTTGACTGGTCGAACGTCGCGAAGGCGCGGACCGAGCCGCCAAGCCGGGGATGCTCATAGGCATGCGACTCGATCTCGACGATCCGGCCCTCGTAACTCTCGTTCGGATCCGTGGCGGTGAAAAACGTGACGTCGGGAAGCCCGTTGACGGCCATCACGTGCCCGTACTTTCGCTCGGGAATGTACAGTTCCATTTGCCAGTCCGAGCCGATTCCGGCGACGACCAGCAATACATCCTCGGCAGTGACGGGTCGCCCGGTCAGTTGCCGTTTCGGGTCCCAACTGACGATCGTCCCGTCGATGGGGCTGAGGATGGAAAGTTTTTCGGTCCGTTTCACAAGGCCGCCGATGAGCTGCTCGATCGTCGCCCGCTTTTCGCGGAGCGCCGACAGTTGTGACGCGGCGGCGGCGGTCTGTTCCGGATGAATCTCGTAACGCGGCTGCTGCGCATTGGCCTGGGTGGCGCGTAGTTCCTCCTGGACCTGCTTCAATTGTCCGCGCGC
>JBGTFW010000080.1:0-1818 GCA_041747075.1 Pirellulaceae bacterium | reverse complement strand
TCGGGGCGGACCCATGCCCACCATTCCTGGAACCGGAGCCCGAGGGAACGACGCAGCGTTACCGCTAGAACCAATTCGATATTAAAGACAGGGGTGCAAACCCCTGGACCCACATGGCGGCAACGAATTGGATGGATGGCGCGGGGCGGGCGGTGAGTGGCCATCTTGGTCGTAATGAAGTCAGCTGCGGTTATCCTGCGCTGCCCGGGGAAAACCAGCATGATGATTCTCAGAAAGAGTTCGGTGGCAGATCGATTGCGAATTATGGACCTGCGATGGCCGTGCCCACCAGCGTGGCGGCTCCGATGGCCGCATATCAGGCAACTGTTAGCAATTCCATCGCGCTCGGTTTTCAAGACAAATGTCGCGGTTTCGGTATACAGATTGCTTTGTCAATCGCAGCTTAGCTGCGATTCGAGAGATAGTTTGTTTTGCAAAGGAGTACCCATATGCCGAGTTTGCGAACCGAGAAACAACCAAATTCCCCGATGCCGCCCCAAACGCAACCGAAGCCGGGGCTCGATTCGGAAATGACACCGGAGCCTCGCTACCAAGCGCCGCTGTACAAAGGGGCTGATAAACTCCAAGGCAAGGTCGCGCTCATCACCGGAGGCGACTCAGGCATCGGCCCGCGCGATCGCAGTCCTATACGCTCGCGAAGGAGCCGATGTGGCCATCGTTTATCTCCCTGCGGAACAATCCGATGCGGAAACGACCGCCATGGCGATCGGCAAAGAAGGACGGAAGTCTCTGCTGCTACCCGGAGATGTGACCAGTCGCGAGTTCTGCCAATCGGCGGTGGAAAAAACAGTCAAAGAGCTCGGACGCCTCGATATCCTCGTCAACAATGCAGCCTATCAACAAACGACGGAAGACTTTGCCGAAATCTCCGACGAGCAATGGGATCTCACTTTCCGCACGAACATTTCCGGTTATTTCTACATGGCCCAAGCTGCCCTGCCGCATCTCAAACCGGGCGCGGCGATCATCAACTGCGGATCCATTACTGGCTTTGAAGGAAGCAAAACGCTCGTCGATTATGCCTCGACCAAGGGCGCCATTCACGCTTTTACAAAATCGTTGGCACAAAATCTGGCGGAGAAAAAGATACGCGTGAACTGCGTTGCGCCGGGCCCCATCTGGACGCCGCTGCAACCAGTTTCCAAACCGGCTGAAGAAGTCGCCGAACATGGCGCCGATACGCCGCTCAAGCGTCCAGGCCAACCGGAGGAGGTCGCTCCAGCCTTTGTGTTCTTCGCCTCAGAGGCGGATTCCAGTTACATCAGCGGTGAAGTGCTCACGGTGCTCGGCTGGGAAACTCGCGCAGCGTAACGCCAATCCTGCGGGCGAAAAAAAGAGGCCGCGTCCGTGATGCGCGGCCTCTTTCCAAAATCAGTCAAAAAGGTGGGCAACGAGCGATAACAGCAGTTCAAGCGGATCGGCGGCGGCGCACGCTTGCTACAATCCCGCACACGGCCAGACCTGCTAACGAAGCGGTAACCGGTTCCGGCACTACCAAAATCTCTACCTCGCCGATTTGCATGCTGTTAGCTGCTGCGGCGTTCTTGAGCGTCGGAAAAATCAACTGGTAGTGCAGGTACGGCAAGGTGTTCGTGAAGAGAACTTGCTGCCCTTTGAGTGCGGCATTGCCCGTGGGTGGAATCAACACGCCGACTCCGCCCAAATTGCGACTTTCCGGCCCCGACGGCAGAGCCAAGTTACCCGAGGCGATAGTGTCCCAGGGGCCATCGGCCAGGGTGCCGTTGGATCCGAGCAGAATAAAACTCGCCGGATCCCGGTCTTCAGCGTCATTCGCTG
>JBGTFW010000079.1:0-10734 GCA_041747075.1 Pirellulaceae bacterium | reverse complement strand
TACCGTGATTCGCGGATGCTCGCGCAATCGGGGTTGCCCAGCACAATGTGATCGAGAATCCGGATTCCCACCGTCTCACCCACCGTTTCCAGCCGCCGTGTCACCTCGTGGTCCTCGCGACTGGGGGTCGCGTCGCCCGACGGGTGGTTGTGGACCAGTATAATCGATTGCGCGGCGTCGCGAATCGCCTTGCGAAAAACCTCACGCGGATGGACCAGACTGGCGTCGAGGGTCCCCACGGTAATTCGATGTGTGTCGATCACCTGGTTCTTCGTGTCGAGCGTCACGATATGAAACTCTTCCTGCCGCGCGTCGCGGATCAGTCGGGCAAAGGTCCGCTGGCAAAACTCGATTGCGTCGCGCGTCGAGGAAATCCGCTCGGTGATTGGCCGATCGGTCAACGCAGCAATCCGCCGCCCCAGTTCAATCCCCGCCATGATCTGGCACCATGCGGTCGAGTTCACCGCGCGGCTGATGTCGCGCAGCTCCGCGCGCCCGGCGTCAGCGAGCTGTTCCAGCCGGTCAGCGAATTTCATGGCAACTTTCTCACCGGCCATGACCGCCGATTCACCTGGTAATCCCGATCGAATGAGGATCGCGATCAGCTCGGCATTGGCAAGTTCGGCGGCCCCCAGCTTCATCAGCCTTTCGCGCGGCCGGTCGGACATCGGTCGGGCCTTGATCTGCGCGCCGAACATTTTTTCGTCAAGCCAGCGGCTCATCGAGAACTCGCCGCGCCCGGAGTTCCAGCGAAAGCGTGTTTCTCCCTCGTCCGCTTCGGAAACGAGCCAGCCTTCACGAACCAGTTCGTTGACGACGCGCGTCACGAAGCCAGGTTTTTCGGGGCGACAAGTATGCTGAACGTATTCCAGATCGAAAACGGGAGCTTCCGCAACGCATTCAATAATTGTGCGGTAACGCGCATAACGCACACCGCGTGCGTCGCGCTGCGAGTCGTTATTCCCGCGATTTTTCGGTTCAAGTACCGTCACAAGTCACTCTCGGAGATGCCCCGTTTTGGAAAGATACTCGCCGATTCTTGCCGGATTTCACGCGGTTGACAATCAGTCCGAACTCGACAATTCCGTCTTATCACCCTTGAAAGTCGTCTCGGAGGCGGGACAATACGGGTTCGTCCGAAACCGGCGGTTGATTTCATTTCCCGCCAATCTCACAACTTGAAGAAAAGGGACCGTTCATGGCCATTCGATTGAAGCTACTCACCACACTTTTCGCATTCTGTCTGACGCCCGCGCTGCTCGCCCAGGACGCCGGGAATAGCGACGAGGCAAACGGTGACGAAACGAAAAAAGTGCTGACAATTGGAACGACTGCACCGCCGCTCGACATCGAGCACTGGGTTTCGGATGGCGAAGGACAATTCCAGCACATTTCCAAATTCGAGGATGGCAAGGTCTACGTCGTCGAATTCTGGGCGACCTGGTGCGGACCCTGCATTGCCAGTATGCCGCACATCAGCGAACTCCAGAAAGAGTACGCCGACAAGGGCGTCCAGGTCATCAGCATCAGCGACGAAGACCTCGAAACCGTCGAGGCGTTCCTCGAGCGCGACGTTCGCGGCGAGGAGGACATGACTTACGGCGAACTGACGGGCAATTACTGCCTGACGACCGATCCGGACGATTCCGTCTCCAAAGACTATATGCGTGCCGCGGGTCAGAACGGAATCCCCACTGCCTTTATCGTCGGCAAGTCCGGACTGGTCGAGTGGATCGGCCATCCCATGCAAATGGACGAGCCGCTGGAGCAGATCGTCAGCGACGAGTGGGACCGCGAGGTCTTCGCCGTCTCCTTCAGGGAACAGCAGAAAATGGAACTGCTCATGTCCAGCCTTTCCGAAAAAATGAGCGGAGGCGACATTGACGGTGCCATCGAGGAACTGGACGCAGCCATCGATTCCATGAAGGACGAAGCGGTCGTCTCGCAACTCACGATGGTTCGCACGCGAGTCCTCATCATGGCCGGAAACGAACGCTCCGCCGATGCCCTCCGCGAGTTTGCAGAGAACAACGCGGATGACGCAAACGCGCTGAACGAAGTTGCATGGTCGGTCGTCGAACAGCACGACGAAGGCAACGAAGTACCCGAGGAACTGGTCTCCGCCGCTGTGGCCGCCGCCGAACGCGGTGTCGAGCTGGAACCGGAATCCGGCAGCATTATTGATACGCTGGCCCATTTGGTGTACATCCAGGGTGACGTCGATCGCGCCGTCGAACTGATGGAGAAAGCCGTTGAACTCAGCGGCGACGAATACCCCGACATGGCTGGATTCCTTGAGACCCTCAAGAAAGAACAATCCGGCGAAATGACCGATGAAGGCGACGACGGCGAAGGCGACGATGATGACGAGGACGAGGATGAGGATGACGATGATGACGACGATGATGACGACGATGATGACGATGATGACGACGATGACGACGACGATGATGACGATGAAGACGATGACGAGAATGACCGCTAATTCATCGCGTTACTGATCGCACGTTTTCAATCAGGACTCGGACCCCTGCGTCCACGTAGCCGAGTCCACGTAGACGAGTCTCTCCGAGACTCGGACGGAAGAAAAGCGTCTCGGAGAGACGCTGCTACATAGCCGAGTCTCTCCGAGAGCTGCCTGATTTTTTGTTATGCGCCGGGGCCGATCGTGCGTTTCCCGTCCATTTTTCGGCGCTGGGGAATGTGGTACGGGGGAAGCTGTCGTCCGCCGCGTGATCGGATACGATGCTCAATCCCAGCGGTTTTCCGGAGCAAGCCACCATGCACGCTTTCCCGTTTCGCTTGTTCACAATTGCGATTGTTGCCTGCGCGAGTTTCGTGGTTTCGTCCGCGAATCTTGAGACGCTGACCGCGCAACAGCCACTCGACCCGGCGGCCAAAGCGTGGCGATCTGTAACGGAAGTCGGCGGTTTGCCAGCACGAATTGCCTTTGGATCGTGCGCCCACCAGGACAAGCTTCAGCCGGTACTTGAAACGGTCGTCAATTCGCAACCTGATTTGTTCATCTATCTGGGTGACAATATCTACGGTGACACGCGGGAAATGGATGTGTTGCGTGAAAAGTACGCGACGCTCGGTGGCAAACCGGAGTTTCAGCGTCTTCACGAGACGGTGCCGGTGCTCAGCGTGTGGGACGATCACGATTACGGATGGAACGACGCCGGAAAGGAATACGAATTCAAGGAGCAATCGAAGGACATCTTCCTGGATTTCTGGCATGTACCCGCCGACAGTCCGCGTCGCGGCCATCCCGGAATTTACGGCGTCCACCGGTTCGCTGCGAAGGGCCGCGCGGTGCAAGTCATTTTGCTTGACACAAGGTCCTTTCGCGATCCACTTGCAAGGAACGGCGAGACCATTCCCGCCGGATCGGGTTTCAAGAACGACTACCGCCCGGACGACGACCCGGAAAAGACGTTGCTCGGCGCGGCGCAATGGCGGTGGCTGGAGGAAGTGCTTCGCAAACCCGCCGATTTGCGAATCGTTTGCAGTTCGATCCAGTTTGGCCACGAGTACAACGGCTGGGAGTCGTGGACCAATTTGCCCGCCGAGCAACGCCGCATGGTCGAACTGATTCGGGAGACGCAGGCGCGGGGAATCATCTTTATTACGGGCGACGTTCACTGGGGCGAGATTTCACGCCGCGATTTCGAGGGTCTTTATCCCATTTTTGACGTCACCGCCAGCGGCCTGACGGAGGAGTGGTACAACCTCGAACCGAACCAGTTTCGCGTGGGCGAGGCGGTTCGGGAAAATCATTTCGGTGAGATCGAGATCGACTGGTCCGCCACCGACCCGCGCATCCTGCTGAAGATCATCGACGTCCCTGGCGCGGTGCGCGTGCAACACGAAGTGCGCCTCTCGGAGCTGCAAGTCGGTTCAAAATGAAACGTCCGGGCGTCGCACCGCACGGTGCTTCAATGATTGAACGATCCATGAAGGCGATGGCCCCGGAGATGGCGGGTCACTTCTTGTCCTCGTGCAATTGCGGCTCCTTGCCTTCGTAGGCGCGATACAAATCGTGAATCGCATTGCGCAGCGCGTCGGCGGTCGCCGGGTCGGCGTCCTGTTTGCATTTCATCGCCGCGACGAGGACGCCGTGGGCGGCCTTGAGCTGGTCCAGGTACCGCTCGTTCTCCGGTTTGATCCGCTGAGTGAGAAAATACTGCGCTACGATGTGCTGGGTATTGGTCGCATGGTCTTCCTTGGTGGTCACCCAGCGGGAAGCCTGATTGATCCCAAGGGCATTGTGCGCGGCCGGATCGGATGCGAACTCTTCGATCCCCGCAATCGCCTTGCTGATCGTCTCGGTGTCCTCGAGCATTTGCTCGAACCGCATCTGGTCGTCATAGATTCCGCATGGCACCTCGCAGTGCGGTGCCGCCGGTTCGTTTGGCTCATGGGCGGTCGCCGTCCGGCCCGATACGATGACCAGGAGGGCTGCAAAAACGACGCTGTGACGCAATTTCCGGAATTTCATCGAGTTGCTCCCGTTGCAGTGGAATACCAGTGACATTGTGAACCGGCGAACCGGTTTAACTATCGTATCGAACCCCCTTCGTTTGCAAAAGACGCGGTCAGCGCGAAAGATACCATCGCTCGCCGGATATTGGCACCGGCCAGGAACTTGTAATGCCCCTCCAGGTGCGTCGGATATCGCGGAGTATTCACCAACAGAGTTCAAGAACATGAATCAGCAAGTGTGGTTGATCGCCGCATGGGTGCTGGCCGCCGCCACAATGGCCGTGTCCGGCGGATGCTCCGCCAGGCTGCATACCTCCGGCAGTTCACCTGAAAGCGATAAGTCGTATCCCCCTCTGGAAGTTTACAAGACGGTGATGGGAGGGGACCCTTCCTCGGCACGCGTCGCGCTGAACCAAATCGAGGAGAACTGGCGACCGGGCAGTGCGATCATGCTGGTCGAAATGGCGCGGTGGGTCGACCGCCAGCCGATCGCGCTTCCCTTGCAGACCCTGGTCTCAAGGAAACTCGGTTTGCAACGGTTCGACGCGGGCGACGCCAGCGAAGCGATCTGGAAACTCGACTACGAACCGCACCCGGAGTACGCGGAATTCAAGCGGCAAATCATGTCACTCATCGATTTTCGGATGGGCGAGCACTTTTACCAGGAGGTCCCGACGACGATTCGCCTCGATCAAATTCAGTGGGGAGGAGTCGTCCGCGACGGCATCCCGCCGCTTCGTCAGCCAAAAATGATCGCCGCCGGCGAGGCGGACTGGCTCGCCGATGAACACGTTGTTTTCGGAATCGAAATCAACGGCGACGCGCGAGCCTACCCGAAACGAATTCTTGCCTGGCATGAGATGTTCGTTGACACGGTGGGAGGGGTTCCTCTCGCCGGCGTCTACTGCACGCTTTGCGGAACGGTGGTCGTCTATGAAACGACCTTCGATGATACCAACTACAAACTTGGCACAAGCGGAATGCTCTACCAGTCCAACAAGCTCATGTACGACGCGGAGACCAGTTCGCTGTGGTCCACCATGACGGGCCAGCCCGTCGTGGGACGGCTTGTCGGCCAGGGAATCCAGCTCGCGCGATGGCCCGTCGTCACCACGACGTGGGGGAGCTGGCGGGAGCAACATCCCGAAACGAGCGTGTTGTCTCTCGATACCGGTTATCAGCGAGACTATCACGAGGGAGTCGCCTACCGGGACTATTTTGCAACCGACAGACTGATGTTTCCGGTTCCGCGGCGGGACGACCGGCTGGCGAACAAGGCCGAGGTGCTTGGGCTGCGCAGCGAATCCGGCGACGAGGCATTGGCGATTTCCGCGGACTTTCTTGTCGGCAATTCGGTCTATCACGATCGCCTCGGCGACATGAAGTTTGTCGTATTGACGGACGCGGCGGGTGCCAACCGCGTTTACCAGTCCGGCGACGTGACGTTCGATTCCTGGGATGGTGCGACGACAGCGATCGATGAAGCGGGGGCACGGTACAAGTTCACGGAAACGGCATTACGCGGCCCGGACGGAAATGACTTGAAGCGGCTTCCCGCGCATCGCTCGTTCTGGTTCGGATGGTATGCCGCGTTCCCCGATACCCGATTGGTCGAATAAGTGCCCCTGGACCTGGCCGCGATTCAGGCCGTGTCGGTGTTGAAGCGGTTTTGAAGCGGTTTTGGAAACTCCCGGAACCCAAATGACCAGCGCGGGGCACCCCGGGGCAAAGGGGGTGATTCGTTTGACAAAGGACTTCAATCAGGCGGGAAATTGCGGATTTTGCCGAATGAAAGCCCTTCAATTTGCCTTGACCCGCCGGGACGATTCTGACTAGAGTTGAAATGGCGACCTAAGATTGAGTGGAGGAAAAACGGTAATGACCGCCGACCAGTCCAACACGGCCATTCGACGTTATTTTGCGGGCTTGGCCGAAAATACCTTTCAAACCAGGCTCGGCGTTGTCGATCCACCGCTGATCGACTATCTGTCCGACCTCCTCATCCGTTTCGTCCGCGCCGATGTCGTCGACGGAATTCGCGGTGTCACCGGGCGTCCCCTGATGACAATTACCGAGATGGCGGCCGAGGCCAAACAGAGGCTGGGCGAGGCGCGTCGCGAGCTGCATCGGCACATCGGCGATTTCACGCTCTTCTGGGCGGGCGTTTATCCCGAAGCACTGCGGACGCGCTGCAATGATCCCGACAGCCAGTTCGAGTCCTATTGCTCGCACGGCAAGCGCGCCTACCTGATCGCCAGCACGATACAAGGCGACGACGACGAGGAAATTCCGGCCACGATGCTCCAGCGGCTGAGCGACACATTTGAGCTGTGTGCCTACGGCTTGCGCGAAGTGCGGCGGGAATGGGAGAGTGGCAACGACGCCGACGACGACGCGCGGTGGATTTTGCTCAACTGAGCGGCAAGGACGTAGCCACGCTTGCCAAAGCGTGGATATCCATCAACGAAACCGGATTTCCCGCCGTTTGGCAACGGCAGCTACAACCGCGATTCTCACGACTGCACTGACAACCTGGCGCTGTCCAGCTAATCGCCGAGGCTTGACCCAATCCGGTCGAGGACCTCGCTGAATCGTTCGCGAATGCGCGCATTGTCTTCGTGATAAGTCTCCTCGCGACGGGCGTTGAGCATCAGCACGTAATCAAGCCCGTCGAGCCGTTGTTCCAGGATCGTCGTCGTGGTGTGAGGGTGCGATCCAAAGTGATAAAAGTACACGTTGCGGTAATCATTGCGGGGGACTCCGTCCATCCACCACGCACCGAGAAATTTGCACATCGACGGGGCGGAGGCGACCAGTCCGCTCGACGAATCGCGAAGCCGAAGGTTAAGTCGATTTTCGTTTTCATAAAAGACTTCACGGCTGGGCCGCGCGGCGCGAACCGCTGAGGAAATCGACAAGTCGTCGATTCCGAGCGGCTTTCCAATACGCTCGCGGACGTTGTGGAGATACGACTCACCCGTTGCCTTCTCAATCGCCAGGCCCAGCAACAGGTACCCGAAATTGGAGTAGTGGTCTTCCGCGCCCGGATCGGATTGCAGCGGCCGCGACCACATGTAGCGGGCGATGTGATGTTTCTCCAGCCGGGCGATTTTCAGCTCCTTCGCGATCTCGTCGGTGCGGAACATTGGATCGAAGGTCGCGTCGCGGTCCCATCCCCCCCGGTGCTCGATCAGATGCTGGATCGTAATCAGCTTGACGCGCTCGTCGGCCAGCCCGCCGTTGCCCGGTACAATGCCGAGAAACTCGTAAATGCGGGTTTCGCGATCGATGACCCCCTCGAGGACAAGCGATTCGACCAAGGCGCGCGTGACGGGCTTGGTGCAGCTTGCCAGCCGCATCGTCACGTCGGTGCGGGTTTGCGATTTCCCCCGGCGGTCGGAATACCCGTACCCTTTCTCGAAAGTGATTTCTCCGGATCGCCCTACCGCGACGGTCGCCGCCGCCGCTCCAGTCCATTCCATGAAATCCCGCATCGCGACGTCGATTTCATCCGTCGCCAAATCGATGTCCGTTTGCGCGGCGGAATCGGGAGCAGTCGGCGACTGCGAGAATCCACGCTCCGCGAGACTCGCCAACACAAGCAAGCACGCCGAGCAGGCAAAGTACAGACGTCGTTTTGGGAATGTTCGGGAAATGTCCGGCGGCTCCCTGTTTCCAATGGAATGTGGTACGATGACTGGCGACCTGGATCAAATCTTGAGCAACGGCCTTTCGGAGCGAACGTCCGGATTGAATCGTCGCGTGCGGGGGAATTTGTTGTGAAATTGTACTTGTTCGTTCGACATCGGTGGTACGTTATCGCGTGGCGCGGCCCGCTGGTCCTGGTTGCGGGACTGGTTTTACTGGCGGGTTGTGGCGGCGACGGAAACGGCGATTCCCCATCGGACGGGGGCGCTGACAAGGAGCAATCGACGGCCGACGCACTCCCCTCGGACCCCACGGAACTGAAGGCCCTGAAAACAGGTTCCTGGAAACAATCCTGGCTGGCACCCGACGCCCAACGGATAAACTTTGTGATCGCGATTCCGGGTTCGATTGCGAAGGACGAACCCATGCCGCTCGTGCTCGCTCTCCATCAAGGTGCCGACCGAACACAGTTCCATCAGTTCTTCGGAGAACAATTCCTTCGCCACCTGATCATGCCGGGCCTTGTCAATGTTCCGGCGATCGTCGTTTCCCCCGACGTGATTCGGGGCACCTGGACCAACGAAGCCTGCGAGTCAGCCGTGATGGCGTTGATGGACAAGATTTGCAAGACGTACAACGTGGACCGCAAGCGAGTCCTCGTCACCGGGTACTCGCTGGGCGGGCGGGGCGCGTGGCACCTGGCGCGGAACCATCCGGATTTTTTCACTGCCGCCGTGGTGATCGCCGGCACCCCGCCGTCAAACATCGCGGAATCCGAGTGGCACGTGCCGATTCTCTGCATCCAGTCGGCGGCAGATTCAGTCTGCCCGATCGAAAAGACGCGCCAGGCAATCAGCGCCCTTAGGGAGAAAGGCTTCCGGAATATCGAGCTTTACGAGCTGGCCGACATCAACCACTACGAATCGGTCAAGTACGTCGAGCCTTTTATAACCGCAATGGACTGGATCCTTAAGGTTTGGGACTCGCAAACCCCGCAATAGCAGCGCGAGCGCCACCGAATTATCGGGAAACCAGGCCCGAGGCGCAAGCGAGTGAACCACCGGGAAATTCGACCCAAACGGAAGAAGCGGCGGCTAGTGCCTTGCCGCTCACAATCCCTCGACTATCGTCCGCTCATTCCGCGCACCACGCCTCGGACGACGCCGATCACCTGGGCATTCCGCGCGTAGATCGGTTTCATCCGCCGGTTGGCCGGCTGGAGCCGAACCCGATTCCTTTCCGGGAACCAGTACTTGAGCGTCGCTTCGCCGTCGTCGGTTTGGACGACCGCGATTTCGCCGGAACTGGCCGAGCGCGCCGGGTGGACGATCACGTAATCGCCGTCGCAGATATGCGCCTCGATCATCGAGTCGCCGTTGACGAGCAAGGCGTAGGCGTTTCGCCGGTTAAGAAGCTTGTCGAAATCAATCCGGTCGATACTTTCGACGGCTTCGCTGAGCGCCCCGGCCGCGATGGTTCCCGCAAGCGGCAATCCGCGGTTTTCATCCACATAGTCTCGCGACAGTTCGATCGAACGATACTTGCCGCTCGTCCGCCGGATATAGCCCTTGGACTCAAGTGCCTTGAGATGACCGACGACTCCGTTGGGCGACGTAATTCCGAACTGCGCACCGATTTCGCGGATGGTCGGTCCATAACCTCGCGACTCGATCTGTTTGCAGATGAAATCAAAAACCTTTTTTTGACGCGGGGTCAATTCGTCGGCGGGCATGTCGGGGCCTCCACTGATTGCCAATTCCTTGACAGTCCATTATGAAAGGAACGCGATCGACGTGCCAGCCCCGCGCGGCCCGGCTGGCGAATAGCAGGCCATTTTTTCGTCGTCCGCCGGAGCGAAAGCACCCATGAAAGCACTTGTCGGGTTCGCCGATCGGGCGGCGTGCCCCGTAAGGTTCGAGAACTAATTGCCGATTTGGAAGCGGCGGGATTCGAAAATCGTGGTGGCAAAGGAAGCCACCAAAACTTTGTGCATCCCAGAGTTGCAAAGCCGATTACGGTGTCGGGCAAATCTGGTGACGATGCCAGGAAATATCGAACGTGCCGTCAAAAGGGCAATCGAGGAGTCAAAGTCATGAACGCAGCTGTAGCGTTGCTGAGTTTCGTTTCGTGCAATGAGGACATTCTGCGTTGCAACCGGCTGACCTCATCGTTGATCCATCACAGACACCGTGATGCGTCACCGCAGCGGCACGATGTGTTGAACGCCATCGATCAGGTTAACCTAAGGAATAAAGCATCTTCAACTCTGTTTCTCGCGGCTGCCTACGATTCGAACAACCAACGCCAGAGTTCGGCGAGGCTCGGCTCTTTGCCTTGCATCAACATGGCCAGCCTAAAGATCTTGGCAAACGCCGCTTTACGCAGTAGCCAGATCGTGCCGAGCAGCAATCCGATGGCAACAAACACTTCCCATGCCGCAACCTCTGTGACGACCAGCCGTGCCGAAAGCGCCGCCGGTGACGTGAGGGGGAACATCCCAAGCACCTTCATTATCATGCTGTCCGGGTTCCGCAATCCGGCTACGGTAATCGCCACGGGCAGAAACGGCAAGAACATGAATACGCTTCGAGACGAGGTGTT
>JBGTFW010000078.1:0-18102 GCA_041747075.1 Pirellulaceae bacterium | reverse complement strand
GCTGACTGAAACCATTTTGCTCGGTAACCTGGCCGTGTGGGCGGGGGGCGACAAGCCAATTCACTGGAACGCCGCCGAGATGACCGCGAGCAACGTACGCCCGGGATACGAGGACGCGGTCGACGCGATGATTCGCCACAGCTACTATAACGGCTACGACATTCGCGAAATGTCGCGAGCCGGCGGGTAGTGCAACCTGTCGGGGGTTCTCTCTTTCAAACTCAGCGATGTGACGCGAAGTTGAGCCTCTGCCGTACGCGCCTTCACCATCACGGTCACGGATGTTAACGAGCCGATCGACGGGCTGTCCCTGACGAACAACATCGTCGCGGAAAACGCGGCAAACGGGACGCTTATCAGTAAAGTCCTCGTCGATGACCCCGACCGGAACGATTCGACGCCGGACAACGTAACGAATTCACTTCCGCCACCGCCAACAGGCTCCTCGCCCGCGGGGAATAACGGGAATTCGCCCGGTCAAGCCGCCGGTAACTTAGCGACCAGTCTTGCGAATACCGCGGATGTTCCCGGTTTTGACGGCAATCGCGTTGGCGAATCAAGCGATCCATTGCCCGCGGCGGGCAGCGACCTCCGCGACACGAGCTATGGTTATTCGTACCAGAAGGCCGATCTGGCTCGTCCGTTTGTAACGACGGTTGAGCGGCGCGGTGTGACGGTTGCGTCTGAAACCAACGCGCTGGACGCGGGCGTCGTGTTTGCCTCGATGTGGGAGGACCTCGACAAAGTCAACGAAGACTTGTTGGGGAACGTCACGGTGGTCACGGGGACCGTCGCGGCGGCAGCCAGTTTGACCGGTATTTTTACAGTGGGATACGTATTGTGGATGGCGCGCGGCGGTGTCCTGGTCGCAAGCGTCCTCTCGTCGATGCCCGCGTGGCGTTCGTTTGATCCATTGCCGATCCTTCAATACGCCGCGCGGAACGACGAGGACGAAACGGACGACTCGTTGCAGTCGCTGGTCTCGGAAGGTGCGTAAGACTCCACAACACCGACCGCAAATCACTTCCAACGACCAGCGACGCGAATGTTCCGGAATTTGATCTCGACCAGGTTTCGCTTGACAGCGGGGATCGTCTCGATCGTGATGACGATGCTTTTCGCGGCGGCGACGATTCGCATGCTTCCCAACCCGGCGAACGCCACGCTGGAAAGCCGCGCGCGGCAGTCGGAGACGATCGCCCTGACTTCGGCGCAGTTTGTCCAGCAAAATGACCTTCGCGGCCTTGCGGTTCTGCTCGAAGCGTGCGTCCGCCGCGATCCGGCACTGCGTTCGGTCGGATTGCGTGACAGGCACGGTCGCCTGCTGGTCGACAGTGGCGAACACGTCCGCTTCTGGAGCGGCGAATCGACGGGCGGGGACCACCGGATTTCCGTGCCCGTTTCGCGATGGGACCGCAAGTTCGCCGACGTGGAAATCAATTTTGCGCCGATCGGCGGCACGGGTTTGCACGGATTCCTCGCTCATCCGTGGACGCGGCTCTTCGCCTTTCTCGGCTCGGCCAGCTTCATCGCTGTTGGTTTTTATCTTTCGCTCATGCGAGGCAACTCGACCCGCGAAAGTCCGTTCCGAACCGTGTCCGCGAGGCGCTCGATAATCTGACGGAGGGCCTCTTTTTGCTCAATCATCGCGGCCGCATCGTTTTGGCCAACAATGCATTCCAGGAAATGGTCGACTTGCCTGCCGAAAAATTCCTTGGACTGAATCCCGTCAAATTCGACTGGCGTGATGAAGAGGATAACGGCATCGAGGACGGGCCGTGGCAAACGGCGCTGGAAAGGGGCGTCACGGTCGTCAACCAGATCATGCGGCTGCGCTCGCCAGACGGCGCGATGTCAACGTTCAAGGTCAACTGCACGCCGGTCGGTGCCAGCGAAAAGCCCGACGGGGTCATGGTCTGTTTTGAGAACGTGACGCTGCTCGACCACGCGCGTCTGGAAGTGCAAAAGTCGCGCGACGCCGCCGACGCCGCGAACCGCGCCAAGAGCGAGTTCCTCGCCAACATGAGCCACGAAATTCGCACGCCGATGAACGCCATTCTCGGTTTCACGGACTTGCTCCAGCGCGGAATGGCGCGATCCGATCAGGAACAGCATGAATGTCTGCGGACGATCCAGTCCAGTGGTTCGCATTTGCTGGAACTGATTAACGATATTCTTGACTTGTCCAAGATCGAGGCCGGAAAAATGGAGATGGAAATCACCGGGTGTTCGCCTTTTGAAATTCTTGCCGACGTGATCGATATTCTCGGCGTACGGGCGACCGAAAAAGGCGTTTCCCTGTCGCTCGAAGCGCGCGACCGGTTGCCCGCGACCATCAGGACCGACGCGGTCCGCTTCCGCCAGGTCGTTACCAATCTTGTCGGAAACGCGATCAAGTTCACGGAATCCGGCGGCGTGAAGATTGCCGCGGGCGTTCACCAGCCGGAGCGCGGTGAGGCGATGCTGCACGTCGATGTCATCGACACGGGAATTGGAATGACGGAAGCACAGCTTGGACGGATTTTCGATCCGTTTACCCAGGCCGATTCCAGCGAGACGCGCCGTTTTGGCGGCACCGGGCTGGGTCTGTCAATCAGCCAACGGATCGTCAAGGCGCTGGGCGGGGAACTAACCGCGCGAAGCATTCCCAATCAGGGAAGCGTTTTCTCGTTCATGATCAGCGCCGGTCCGGTTGGCAGCGCACCGCTAGTCAGCTACGAGGATTTTCTCCATTCAGCACGCTTCGAGCCGCGATCACGTCGCGTGCTGTGGAAACTGCCTTCGTGCAGAATCCTCGTTGTCGACGACGGCGAAGCCAACCGCCGTCTCATCGATCTGTTCCTTGGCCGCGCCGGGTGCGAGGTCGATCAGGCCGAGAACGGACAGATCGCCATCGAGATGATTGGCGACAAGGCGTATGATCTGGTCCTCATGGACATGCAAATGCCGGTTCTTGATGGTTACCAGGCAACGCGGCAACTGCGCGAAGGCGGTCACGAATTCCCGATCATCGCCTTGACCGCCAACGCGATGCATGGCGACGAACAAAAATGTATCGATGCCGGCTGTTCCGGGTTCCTCGTCAAGCCGGCCGACATGGACAAGCTCGTGGCGTCGATCGCGGAGGCATTGTCGGTCGATGCGGAAAAGGTCGAACAAGGGGCCGATGCCGAGCCAAACGTGATGAACGGTGGACCGGCGGCGGCGTTCGACGAAACGGAAGTGTGCCGCGAGCTTGAGACCCTCGTTGAAGCCGCGGCAGCGTCCGTCGTCAACGGTTCGTCCAAAACGGAACCGGCGAGGAAAATCCGTTCGTCGCTGCCGATGGACGAAGCGGAGTTTCGCGAAATCGTTGCCGAATTTGTGCCGGTTTTGCGGGGGAAAATCGCTGAAATGAGGGGTGCCTGGGCGGCTGGCGACTTCGAACAACTGGCGCGACTCGCCCACTGGCTGAAAGGTTCAGGTGGGACCGTGGGATTCGCCGAGTTTTACGAGCCGTCGCGCGACCTGGAAACGGCTGCAAGGAATCGCGAGTCCGACCGGATGGTCGAATTGATCGGGCAGATTGAGACCCTTGGCAACGCAATCGAAATTCCCTCGCTGGTTTGACGGCCACGGTACAGACAAATGCAAGCTCCGGTGCCCAACACCCTGACAGCCGCAACTACGATCCCGGAAACGCCCCGATTTGCCCATTCAGGCTTTCGTGCGCAACCACTGGACGAGTCGATCGAGCGGATCAAGTCGTCGCGGATCATGATCGTTGATGACGACCCGTTGCTTGTCCGCATTGTGAAACGGTATCTTCAATCGGCGGGGTATCAGGAATTTATTACGGTCACCGATGCGCGCGAGGCGGTTGTGCAAATCAACAGGCACGCGCCGGACCTCGTCTTGCTCGACATCATGATGCCGTACGTCAATGGACTGGACATCATGCGGGCGCGATTGTCCATTGCCGGGGCGCAACACACGCCGTTTATCATCCTCAGCGCGTCAAGCGACAGCGAGACAAAAAGCACGGCGCTGGAACTGGGGGCGACTGAGTTTCTCAACAAGCCGGTCGATCCGAGCGACCTGACCGTTCGGGTTCGCAATGCGTTGCTCGTCAAGGCCCACCAGGACATCATGAAAACGGAAACAGGACGCCGCTTCGATCCAGCGGTCGTCGAGGCGTTCCTCCGCCGCCTCGACGACATCGAACGCATCCGCGGCACTTTCGCCGACTGAGTTCCGGGCTTTGAACAGCCGATTCAGCCTTGGCCGTTTCACCGTCACACGTCCTCAAGCCGCTTGCGCAGCGCGTCGAGTCCCGCGTTGCCGCACCCGCCTGGCGATACGCGCGCCGCGAGGCTGTCTTCGGGAGTACGACCGGCAAGTTCTCCCGGGGTTACCGGCTGGCGATAGGCGTCGCGGAACGATTGACCCGAGTTGACCACGCGTTCAATTGCCACGTCCGTGCTGTACATCGGTGCGTCGATCGCCGCCGCCATCGTCTCGCGGTTCAGTTCAAGTCCCTTCACGAGCATGGCGGCCAGCGCCATCGACTCAAGCGACGATCCAAACGCGCGGAAGAGGGGCGGCTTGGTCAGTTGCAGATCGCGATGGTAGCCCGACGGCAACGAGAGCAGCGATTGCAATTCACTCATCGCTCCCTGGACGATTGCGTGCTGGCCTCGAAGCAACTCAACAAAATCCGGATTCGACTTGTTCGGCATGATCGACGAGCCAGTCCGAAACGAAATGGGCAAACGAACAAAATCAAACTCGGAGGTGGCAAACAGACTCACATCCCACGCGAACCGTCGCAACTCGAGCGTCGCCTGGCCGAGAACCGACAGCGCTTGAAGCTCAAACCGGCCGCGGCTGTTCTGGACGTAGGCGGGATTGAGCTGCAAACGGCTGAACTCCAGACGATCGGAGACCGTTTGCCGGGATAGCGGCAGATTGACGCCAAACCCCGCGGCGGTTCCCAGCGGGCAAACGTTGATCCACTCGCGCGTCATGCTCGCCAAGGCGCGGATGTCGAGAAACGCTTCGGCAAGGCTCGCCATCCACAGTCCGACGGAAGCGGGAACGGCCCTTTGCAGGTGCGTGTAGCCGGGCATCGGAGTCATTTCGTCCTCCGCGGCCCGCTTGAGAAATTCCGCGGCAAGCTCATGAGAGGCGGCACTGAGCCGATCGAGACGGTCGCGAAGATACATTCGCAACGCCACCTGAACCTGATCGTTGCGACTGCGTCCGGTATGGACCTTCGGACCGATCCCGGGAAGCTTTTCGCTCAACCAAAACTCGATCGCCGAATGACTGTCTTCCATCGGCGGTTCCAGCACAAACTGACCGCCTGAAAATTGGCGGGCGAGGTCGGCGAGTGACTCCTCGATTTGCGACAACTCGCGTTCTGACAAAACACCGATTTGGGCAAGTCCGCAGGCATGAGCGGCAGTCGCTCGCACATCGAACAGAAAAATCTCCCGGTCAAGCACCACGTCCTCGCCCGACATGAATCGCCGAACGCGCGCGTCAGCCGGGTCGGCTTCACCGGGTTTCGACCATAGATGCGTGCTTTCCGGATTCTCTTTGCTCACAAAGCCAATCCCGTCGATGGTGCGAACCCAAACATCAGATTGAGGTTCTCGACCGCCTGCGATGCCGCTCCCTTGCGCAAGTTGTCGAGGACGCTGACCAGTACGACACGCCGCGAATCCCGCGCATCCATCGAGAATCCTCCAATGATCGCGCGGTTGCTTTCCCGCACTTGCGAAATCTCCGGAACGTCCCGGACGACTTCGACCAGCGGCCAGCGAGCGTACCACTGAACGAACCGTTCGACGATTTGCTCCAGCGACCTGGCGTCACGCAGTTGGAAGGAAATTGTAACCGAAATGCCGCGAAAAAATCCCGCGACGTGCGGAGTCAGGCAAAGTTCACGACCGAGGTGGCGGCTCACTTCTGCTTCGTGCCCGTGTCCCGTCAACATGTACGGCAAGAAGTTGTCGCGGAGCCGCCCGGCGTCGTTGCGAGGTCCCGGCATGCGCCCCGCGCCGCTGTATCCTGAGACGCAAAAGGCGACGGGCGGTGTGTCGTCGAGCCATTCGCAAACCGGAAGCAGGCCCAGTTGAACCGCTGTCGCGTAACACCCCGGATTGGCAACGCGCCGCGAAGAGGCAATTTGAGTTTCGTTTTTTTGCGTCAGTCCGTAAACCCATTTTGGATCGAAGCGGTGATCCGAACTAATATCAATGATCCGCGATTCGGCCAGCCCCTTCAAATCGACAAACCGGCGGGCTTGACCATTGTCGAGCGCGAGAATCCATGCGTCGGCTCGCGCGGCCGAAAGCGACTCCGATTCCAGATCCGAAAAGTTCAGGTCGATGTGCAGGCCGGGAAAATGTTCGGCGAGCGGCTTCCCCGCGGCGCTTCTCGAACCGGCAAAGACGACTTCGTATTCGGGCATCGGTTCCAGCAAACGGAGAAGCTCCTCGCCCACGTAGCCGCGGCCGCCGATCAAGCCGACACGGATCACGCCACGCTCCCTTCGGAGACTCGTGGAACCTCTCCCGGCATCCGCGGCGCGGCCCACCATTCGCCGCGCGACGCCGCGTCGTCGACGAGGCACGCAATAAGGGCCATGTCGTTGACGCCATATCCAAAAATCTGCCACTTGCCGCGTCGAAAACACCAATCGGCCTGGCGGCTGTACCACGAATTGACCGGATTGTCCGCGCGGCTCCGCCAATACAAGCGCGGAAAACGCTGAAGTACCTGTTGCCACAGCGCGGCACCCACCCCCTCACCCTGGGCCGTCGGCGTCACGGCGAACTTGTCCATGTAGCCCACCCCCGCGCGGCCGCGATCGATCACCGCGGCGGCGCGGCCGGACCCCGCCCAGATGAGCGATGTCAGTTCAAGTCTGTCAAAATAATCGGCGGACAATTCACGCTCGAAACACGATTCAATCAGCGACTTGAGTTCGGACTGCCGCAACCCGGTCAGTTCCGACTCGATGGCGAACCCCTCGCCGCGACGGATCAACGTGCCGGCCCCGCGATGCGTGAAAAGCTCGCGTGTCAGATTCGCCGCCGAGGTAATCGACACGGACGACGACGACGGCAGATCTCGCAGCAATTCCGCGATTTGCAACAGCTTGAGCCGCATTCCCGAATGGACCCACTCGGCATCGAGCAGCCTTTCGTAGTCCGTTTCCAGGTTGATCGCTGAAATGACCTGGCCCGACTCGTCGATCAAACCGCCAGTCGGCGAGATAAAGATGATCTTTTGCGGCTGGATCGCGAGGACCAAATGCGCCGCTGCCGTATCGGCATTGATGTTCATCACCTGACCGCCCGGCGTTTCGCCAAGACAGGTGACGATCGGCAGCGCGCCCGACTCGATCGCGGCGACAATCCCCTCGGTGTTGACACTTTTCACGCGTCCGACCAGTCCCAATTCGGCTTCGTTCTCGTACTCGCATTCAAAAACGCCGTGTTGTAGCGGCCGGGTGCGAATCCCCAGTTCCTCCAGCGCGGTGACAAGCAAGCGATTGAGCCGGTATATCACCGGGCGAACGACCGACATGACCTGGGGAGTCGTCACGCGAACTCCGTTGATCTTGCTCGATTCGATTCCCGCGTCAGCGAGCGCCTGATTCAACTGGACGCCGGCCCCGTGCAGAATGATGGGAAAAAGCCCGACGTGGTGCAGGAATCCGATCGCCGATGCAAGCCGCGAAAGATCATTCTCGATGATCTCGCCCCCAACCTTGATGATGGCGAATTGTCCCGAGCCACCGCTGCTGAACTTGCGCAGGTACTCCCGCGCCTCGCGGCTGCTGCCGAGCTGGCTGAGAATCTCGACGACGACCTGGCGAGTGTTCATCGATCGTGAAATTCGTCTTCCTGGATAGCCGCGGGTCCTCCGATAAACCGTTTCCAAAAACTCATGGAGCAGTGCCAGGAAAACCGTGCTTGTTTCCGACCCCGGGAAAAAACCTTGGGCGACTCGCGGGGATTATACATTATGGTAGACCGCCACGGCCTGTTCCAGGTCACCGGCGGCGATCCATTCGTTGGCCGTGTGCGCCTGGGCAATGTTGCCAGGTCCAAGGACGATCGCCGGAAATCCGGCGGCGGAAAACAGCGACGCCTCTGTCCAGAAATCGACACGCTGGCCAACCGCCACCTGCCGCGCTTCACACCACTGGCGAGCTGACTGGAGGCGCGGGCCGGGCGCTTCGCCAGCGGGCAACGGGCCACCGGAAAATTTCACGCTCCAATCAACACCGGGCAAACCGCCCCCGCTCACAAGCTCTATCAAACGATCGGTTGTCGTCCCGGCAGGCGGGCGCATGCTCCAGCTCACGCCACACTGGTCGGCAATGACGTTGTTCTTGGTCCCTCCCTCGATGCGACCGAGATTGAAACAGAGCGAGTAACCATGACCCATGGCGCGCTCGTGCCGGGCGACAGTCGCCAGGCAGTCGGCGGCCCACGTCACGCATCGATGGACCGCACTGTTGCCCAGCCGCGTGAATTCGGCAGTGTGTCCGGAAACGCCCGTGAACTGTCCGGAAACAGACAGATAACCGCGATGTTCGAGAATGGCCTGGCAACCGGTCGGTTCGGCCACGACGACACGGGAAAACCCGCTCGCGGCGGGGCTGTCACAAAACCGCCGTACGCACTGGTTGTCGCTTCCCTCTTCGTCGGTCGTGAAGAGGATCGCCATCGATTCGGTGCCGCGCCGCGCCGCGTGGATCAGCGCCGCCGCGGCGCCTTTGTTGTCACAAACGCCGCGTCCGATCAGGCGGTCGCCGTGAACGGCCAGTGTCAACGGATCGCTGGTCCAGCGTTCACCGACAGGAACCGTGTCCAGGTGGACGTTAAACAGCGTTTCGGGTCGGCCGCGGCGAGCCAACATGCTCACGCAGCCTGATCCGTAATCCGTCACATCGAACTGAAACTCGCGCGGGAGGTGGTCGCGGACGACCTGAAACACCGGATGCGACGCGGAAATCGCGCGGGGCGGATTTTGCGTATCGCATGCGATCAGTTCCGCGAGGGTTTTCACGAGTTGGTCATTCACGGCGCGGTCCTTTCCGGTCGGTCGATCGCCAGGCCGTTGATCCGGGCCGACAAGGTGGAACTTTGCCCGAGTAACCGGATAAAGCCGACGGCTTCTTCGGGCGTCCACGTGCAGCTCTGGGCGTAAACCGATTCCTTTTCGGCCAGAACGTGGGGCGAATCGATGGCGGTCGCCAGAACGGTTCCGCCCTCGGTCCACAGGGTAATTTTCCCGCTGACGTGTCGTTGCGAGCTGGCCAAAAACGCCTCGAGGTCGCGCTTGTGCGGTTCGTAGAAAAAGCCCGTGTAGACAAGTTCCGCCCACCGCGCGGCGATCAGGTGCCGGAACTGGTTTTGAAACCGCGTGTTGACGGCGTCCTCCAGCGCTTGATGTGCGGTCATCAAGCCGGTAATTCCCGGGCACTCAAAGACAATTCGTCCTTTCAGGCCGATACTCACATCGCCCGTGTAGATATGCCGTCCCACGCCGTACCGGCCCAGTCGATCATTCAATTCGCTGAGCATCCGCGGCCCGCGCACTGGCTTTCCGTCCAGCGTCGTCGCGCGGCCTTGCTCGAATCCGATTTCGATTTGCAGCGGTTTGTCCGGCCAGTCCGCGCGACGACGGCACAATTGCCAGGTGTCGTCGTCCGGTACGGCAAAGCGGTCGATCGCTCCGCCGGAGATCGTGACGCCAAGCAGATTCTCGTTGATCGAGTACCGGCTGCTCGATGGCGGGACGTCGACGCCGGCCTTGCGAAGCTGTTCAATCTCGTAATCGCGAACCTGCCGCGTCGTGGACTGCAAGTCGCGAATCGGTGCGATGATTTGATAGTCGCCGAGGCTCCGCGCCGTCTGGTCAAAACGCAACTGGTCATTGCCCATCCCGGTGCAGCCGTGTGCGAAATTGCGGGTCCCCAGTTCGTCGCAAAGTTCGAGGCACTTGCGCACAATCACATAGCGGTCACTGCAGAGCAGCGGGTACTGGCCGGCGGCGCGCGCGTGGCTCCACACCAGCGGCACAACGAATTCGTCCCACAAGTCGTCGCCCGCCTCGAGAGTGTGATGGCGCTCGCAGCCCAGTTCGCGTGCCCGGTTTTCGATGCGAGTGCGCTGTTCCACGGTCACGCCGCCGGTGTCAACAAAGACGGTATGGACGGCGTGCCCCACAGTCTTGAGTTGCCAAAGGCAAAAGCTCGTGTCCAGTCCACCGGAAAAGGCGAGCACGACAGTTTCAGGCATCAGCGGTTACTTTTTTGGAAAGCGTAAAACGGTGTAGTGTAGAACAATTAAGTACATTGTTGTTCTACAGTGCGGACTTTCGATCCGGCATCATTTCCCGGCGGAGGCGTTCGATTTCGCGCTTGTAGCCCCCCGAAAGGATCGGGAAGCGACACCAGGTTTTCGGATCAAGGTTCTCGTCGTCGAGGTGAAACGAAGGGGCGAATCGTTCGCGCTTCCACTGGTTGCGACACCACAACTGGAAAAAACGGATCGTCCACAATCCAAGCTGCGTCTGGTCGATCTCCGGATATTTGTTTTTCAAGTGCTGGTGGACTTCCAGCGGCATCAGCTTGTCGCGAATCGCCAGTCGCTCGATGGCGTCGAGGACTTCGTAGGGCATGAGGTCCCCTTCGTCGGTCTGGCCGGAACCGGCGGGGCGAAGTTCCGCCGTCGGCTGCCCGGCATTGACGCAAGCGACTTCCGGGATCGGCCCCATTCCGTCTGGCCCCTCCGTTTCAATCCACCGCAGCCAGCGCAGAAGGAACGCCTTGTCGATCCCCGCCAACGGTGCAAGTCCCCCGCTCGTGTCGCCGTCCATCGTCGCGTAGCCGACCGCTGTTTCGCTGCGATTGCTCGTCGAAAGCAAGAGTGCGTTTTGCAGGTTCGCGATCATCCACACACCCGGCGATCGTACCCGCGCCTGAATATTTTGCAGGGCAATGTCGTCGGTCTGCCAGTTCAACTCGCGCCGCAGAGCGCCGCTGACAATCCCCGTGTATTGTGTGACGATGTCGTTGACGTCCCAGAAATAGTGCGTGGCGTGAATCGCACCGGCCACGGTCGCCGCCGCGTCGCAGGTCCGTTGCGAACTGTTTTCCGTCGCCTGATAGACCGTTGTGAGGAGATGCGACGTGATCGCGTTCGCGTCTTCGGGCGGCGAAGAGATACGGGTGGACGTGAGTCGGAGGAATTCACCGATACCCAGTTCCTCGCTGGCCCGGCGAATCATGATGGAAACAAGCACGACGACGGCCGTCGAATCGACGCCGCCGCTGAGTGACACGACGAAGCCGGCCGAGTGGCTCTTTCGCATGTAATCGAACAATCCAAGCGAGACGGCTCGGGTAAACTCCTCGAACTTGACGTTTTCGCCGGACTCCCACGCGGGCCGCCTTGCAAGCGCGGAGTCGAGTTGGGCTTCGGGCCAGTCGAAATCGAGTTCCGCGACATCCGATTCGTCGCCATCGACTTCCGGCTCAAAGGCCCCCATCCGCGCGCGCGTCATTTGCGTAGCTTCGATATCGACGGTGGCGGTCGTCAGGGAAACCGGGCGGCAGGAAAATCTCGGCCCTTCGGCAATCAGCTTCCCGCCGCTGGCGATCATCGCGTCGCCATCGTAAATCGCCCGCCCCGCCTCGTTGCCGACGAGATTGGTGTAGACGTAACTCACGTGAAAGGCCCGTGAGCCGTCGATCACAAAGCGCCGTCGCACTTCGTGCTTGCCAAATGCAAAATGACTGGCGCTGGGATTGAGAATAATGTCCGCCCCGCGCGCCGAGTGCCGCGAACCGGGCCGCGTTCCGACCCATGCGTCCTCGCATATCTCGAATCCAATCCGCACGCCGCCGACGGCGAAAATCACGTCGCCAAGCGGAAATGACTGGCCGTGAACGTCGAATTCCTCAACCACGCCGTCCGGCCAGCGCTTGAACCAGCGCGGTTCGTAGTGAATTCCGTCGCCCGCGAGGTGTTGCTTGGCGACAAAACCCGCGATCTGTCCGTCGACAATCAGGCACGCCGCGTTGAACAGCCCACCCGCATACATGATCGGCAGGCCGACGGAAACGACAATTCCGGCCGTCTCCGGGACGATTTCGTCAAGAACTTCCAGGGCAGTCCGATGCACGCCCCGCGAGTGAAAGGCGTCCTCGCAGCCGTACCCGGTGATGCAAAGTTCGGGAAGGCAAACGAGCGAGACGCCCAAATCGCGCGATTGTCGAATTGCCGCAAGGATGTTCTCGAGGTTCGTATCCCAGTCGAGCGGCGTCTGGTTGAGGACTCCGGCGGCCAGCTTGATCAACTTCATCGTCGAGTCGTTTTGTTCGGGGAAATCGGCGGGCCGGGAATGATCAAGGCTACCACTCCGGGCGATTCAGGAAATAATGATACGGGACGACGGGCAATTGGTAATCCTGGTTCGGCGTGAATGAGCTTGAAGTGAATAAAACTCCCGTGGAATTGCGGTGTCCGAAATGCGGTGCGACCCTCAGCGCTGACGCCAGTCAGGCGGGAGAAGTCACGCCTTGTCCACGTTGCAACAGCCCTCTGCTCATTCCCGGAAGCCGCTCGCGCGCGACCAATGTTCCCTTTGACGATCTGGTCAACCTCGACGACGACGCCCTCCATCCAGCGGGCAATCGACCGGTGGAAGTTGCGGTCCCTCTCAATTCGCCAGGGATGGGTGACGAGGACATCCCCGACCTTGGCGAGTGGAGCAGCGACAAGGCCGAATCCGGTGAGATTTTTGCAAAACATCCGGGAAAAGTCGCGAGGGTCGAACCGGAAGCGAGCGAATTTTCTGACGATGAGGAACTCGGCGTTCGACCTCTCGACGACGAGGATTTTGACTCCAGGGAACTGTCAGATTTTGCCGACGATCTGAACAAGCTCTTTCCAGACTCGGTGACCACGACCGCCGCATCGATTGCGCCCGACGATCACAAGGACCCGTTTGAAATCGACGCAAATGCGCCGCTCCGCGTTGAGGGAATCACGCCCACCGAATCCGAATTTCCTCTGTCATGTCACTTGTGCGGATCGCTTCTCTACGCCCGCATGAGCGAAATCGGCTCGAAAATCCGCTGTCACGACTGCCACTCGATGGTCGACGTGGTCGCGCCGAAAAAGGCCCCCAGGCCGCAAACCCCCGCGCCGCCCACGCCTCGCGACAAAGGTGACGATGGCGACGATGACGGGTATCGGCTCACACCGGCCGCCGAGTTGCCGCGACTGGACACGACGGTTGATCTGTCGCTGGGCATTCCGGACGTCGAGGACGACGAGGTCCTTGCCAGGAAGCGCGCAAGAAAACAGGCGGGGCTTCCCGCGGAATCCGGCGAGTTAACCGCTTCGCCAATGGAGATGGGGGCTGATGAGTTCGGTGAGGACTCGGACGTTGAATTTGGTCTCGCGCCGCCGGACGAGGACTTGCTCAAGCCGATTGTTTCTCCTCCCGATTCCGAGCCGCTGCCGAACGAACCGCGACGAAAGAAAACCGCGACGCCTTCGAACACAAGAGGAACTGCAAAAAAAGTGAAACCAGCCGGCGCGACAGCCAGGGACCGGAAAGCGGGCAAGGACCGGCCGGTCGCCGTCGCTCGCGAAACTGATTCCGTCGAACAGCGGCCGATCACGCCGGACGATTACGCGGATCTTTCCAATCCGTTTTCCGGACTGGGAACCTGGCTGGCTCAGGCGTTGCGGGTCGTCGTCACGTGGTCGGGCGCGATCCGGGTCGCGATTGGAACCATTGGACTTGGAGTCGGATACTTGCTGGCCGGCACTGGAATGGCCCAGTTCACCGAAGACGCGACGTCGATTGCGAAATACGGAGGTTTTGCGTTATTGGTTGTGTCGGCGATCCCCGTATTGTTGACGCTCGTGTTCGTTGGGATCCTGGGAAACTCGATCATTCGCGATGCCGTGGATCAACGCGCGCCGGGAGGGGAATGGCCGGAGTTTTCGTTGGGAGAAATGTTGAGCCAGCTTGTCTACGTCGGCACAAGCTTCTGGCTGGCGGCGATCCCCGGACTCGTAATGGGTCAGGTCATGTGGGCAGCCACCGATTTTGCACTCTGGATGTTGTTCTGCACCGTCGCCAGCTCCGTGCTTTTTGCTCCAGTATTTCTCGCTTCGGTGGTTTTCAACGATTCTCCATTGGCGCTCATGTCCTCCGAAGCGCTCGATTCCCTGTGGAAGCTCCGTAATCGCTGGATTCGCTATTGGCTGGCGGCCCTCGTCATCAGCCTGCTGTTAACGGCCGGGGTCGCGACCATCGGGTTAAGTGCGGTCGTCGGTTTCATCGTCGGCGCTCTCCAGATCGCTTTGATGTTCATCCTGTACTGGATGATCGGAGACCTCGTCGGATACTCGGTGCGATTCATGGAGAACCAGTCCGGCAAGTAAATTGACGCCTTGCCATGAGGCCAATACAAGCCCGACGCGCCAGCGAGTGAACCATGTCGCACGACAATCGCGCTCGTTCGCGTCATCAATTCAATCGGGTCGTTGAATTCGATTCAATCGCCTATAATCGTTCTCTTTTAACGTCTCGCGTTAATCTGTGGGTGTCCGCCGATTGCGCGGAAGTCGCTGATGAAGAATCCCCGGACAAAAGAACCGGCGGCTAACGCCTTGCCGCCCACAAACCCCGGCTACTCTCCGTTAAGATGACGAACTCATCCGGTCGCTGGTATCGTCAATTGAATCGTTACCACTGGTTTGTGTTGCTGGTGGCGTCGCTCGGCTGGATGCTTGATTGCATGGACCAGCAGCTTTTTGTCCTCGCGCGACCGGCGGCGATGGAGGAGTTGGTCGCCCCGCTCGAAACCGTCCAGGAAACGCGGCGTGCCGCCGAACGATGGGGCGGAACCGCGACCGCCATTTTTCTCGCCGGCTGGGCGCTCGGCGGATTGTTTTTCGGTGTGTTGGGTGATCGCATCGGCCGGGCGAAGACGATGCTCATCACCATCCTTGTTTACTCGATTTTCACCGGTCTCAGCGCCCTGTCGCAGACGGTGTGGGATTTTTGCCTCTACCGGTTTCTCACCGGGCTGGGTGTGGGAGGCGAGTTCGCGGTCGGCGTCGCGCTGGTCGCGGAAGTCATCCCGGAAAAAGCCCGGCCCTATTCGCTGGCGCTTTTGCAGGCGCTGTCGGCGGTTGGCAACGTTTCGGCGGCGTTCATTTACCTGGGGCTGGGAATCGCCCAGGAAGAGGGTCTCGTTTCAAGTCCATGGCGCGTCATGTTTCTCGTCGGTGCGGCACCGGCGGTGCTGGCGATCGTGATCCGGCTGTGGCTGAAGGAACCGGAGCGCTGGCAATGGGTATCTCACGAAGGCACCGCGCGCCGCCAGCTCGGTTCGTATTCCGCGCTGTTCGGCAATTCGCGGTTGCGGCGGCATGCGTTGCTGGGAATGCTGCTGGCCTGTTCGGGCGTGATTGGACTGTGGGGGGTCGGATTCTTCACGCCCGATTTGATTCGAACCGTTCGACGAAGTGAAGTCTCCCAAGACGTCTTCGCGGAGCGGGCCGCGCTGGCGCGCGCCGACGGGGAGGTGGAGAGGGCGACGGAGTTGGAAGCGGCACGTAGCTATCTGACATTGCCGCCGGCCGAGCGCGGCGAACCGCCAACCGGTTTTGAACGAGCGAGCGGAGAAATCGAACCAGTGGTCAACGGCCGCCTTGCCCGCTGGCAAAGTTACACGTCGATCTTTATACAGATCGGCGCGGCGTGCGGAATGTTCGGATTCGGATTGCTCGCCCAGCGGATTGGACGCAAGCCGACGTTTGCCATCGCACTGGTGTCGGCGCTGGTCAGTACGGTCGCCGTATTTTGGTTCCTTCAGGGAGTTGGCCAGTTCTGGCTGTTACCCATCATGGGCTTCTGCCAGTTTTCTCTGTTCGCGGGATACGCAATCTACTTTCCCGAACTCTTCCCGACACACTTGCGTTCGACGGGGATAAGTTTCTGCTACAACGTCGGTCGATTTCTTGCGGCGAGTGGTCCACTGATCAAAACGCAACTGGAGTCGTTTTTCGCGGGTATTTATGGCAGCGGCACCGATTCGATCCGCTACGCGGGGATGACGATGTGTGCGATTTTTCTGCTCGGTCTATTCGTGCTTCCGTTCCTGCCCGAGACGAAAGACCAGCCGCTGGAGGATTAACCCGAATTCCGCACCGTGAGCGATCGGCTGATTCGCTAAAAATCGAAACTCTCCGCGAGTTCCGCCACGGAGATTCGCGGACCCACGAAATGCAAACCGTGACTTTGGAAAATGCGACCAGCGGATCGTTTATCCTCGGCTTTGACGGCCAGGCGACCGCACCGGTCGCAGCCGTCAACGAGCGCGTCAACCAGCGCTATCATGAGCGCGTCATTCCGGTGAAGAACCTGCCCCCGCGAAGGCGTGGGGCGGGAATCCAGCCGGCCCGACCGAACGGTTGCCAGTCCGGCTACCTTTTCGCGAGGTGCTCACCTCGATCTACAACGCCGCCGGGGACCTGACCCATGTCGACGAGAGTCTCGGTTGGGATTCCCATAAACTCATCTCGTAAATCAAAACGCGCGCGAGATTCGTGTCGCCGGCCGCGAAACCGAGGGGGTCCTCGCTCAGCCATTTGCCAATCGTCGGGTCGTACCAGCAGTTCAAATGATGCGTGTAGCCGGTTTCCTGCACTCACTTTGACCTGAAAAAACACGTCCCATAATGGAATTTCCAAAAAAACTGGCAAATTTTTCCGGAATTGACTTTCGACACCGGCCGTTGCTGCGGAACTGGATATAGGACAACGAATAACCCGCAGTTATTTGCGCGAAACCGTTCGAATGGATGTTTACACTACTTGGTTAGACGGGAAATCCGCTTTGAGATACTCAGCCCAAACTCGTTTCAGAATGACGGCCTTGTCGGAAGGTTCAAACGTGAGCAGCCCAGATACAGATTGTCTGATCACTCTCGCTCGGCAGGGAGACCGTTCCGCCCAGCATCAACTGCTACTGCGACATCGAGAGCGGTTGAGACGCATGGTGGTATCGATGTTGAATCCGCGACTTTCCGCCCGAATTGACCCGTCGGATGTTCTGCAGGAGGCGTTTGCCAAGGCGGCGCAAAGACTGCCTGATTACTTGCGAGCTCAGCCCGTTGCCTTCTATCCATGGCTGCGGCAAATCGTCAAAGAGAGATTGATCGACATTCACCGGCGACACATCCATGCCGGGCGGCGTTCGATCAACAAAGAAACCCGGTTTGACGTCTACCTATCCGACACTTCGGCCATGCTCCTGGCCGATCGATTGATCAGCCGCGATCCATCGCCGAGCGCGGCGGCGAACCAACAGGAAATGATTGGGCTGGTCAAAACCGCCATGGAAAAGTTGTCCACAGAAGACCGGGAGCTTCTCGCCATGCGTTTCATTGAGCAATTAAGTGTCGCCGAAATTTCGCAGGTCCTGTCCGTCTCCAGGGTCACCGCGCGATCCCGTTTGCGACAGGCAATCGAATGCCTCGGTCGGCTGGTTTTTCATGGATCAGGGTCAGGCACATGATTTCCAATCCACAAGTGCAGTTGCGCGAATCGACGCTTGACAAACTCGTCGAAGAACTCTGCGATCAGATGCAAGCCGGAAAGTTGGTCGAGCTTGATAGCCTGGTTCTGAAATATCCCGAGATGGAAGACCGTTTGCGGGTGATATACCCAATGGTCTTGGCGATGGCGAATTGGAGCGCCAGCGATGCGAGGACAGGCCCTCGTCCCATGGACTATCACGGATTAGGTAATCGCGAGATTGGTGATTTTCAGATCATCCGCCAGATCGGGCGCGGCGGCATGGGCATTGTTTATGAGGCCCAGCAGTTGACGATTAACCGCAAGGTCGCGTTGAAAATCCTGCCGTTGGCGGCGCTGGTCGATCCGCGGGCATTACAGCGTTTCAAGAACGAAGTCACGGCAATTGCGACTTTGCAACATCCGCACATTGTCGCGGTCTACTCGATTGGCGAAGAACGCGGCATTCACTATTTCGCCATGCAATTAA
>JBGTFW010000077.1:0-24729 GCA_041747075.1 Pirellulaceae bacterium | reverse complement strand
AGCACCTCGAGCGCCTCGAAACGCTGGCCCTCAAGCATCGCGAGGCTCGCGCCGCCACCGGTACTGACGTGCGACACGCGGTCCTCCAACCCGAACTGCGCGATCGCCGCCGCGCTGTCGCCACCGCCAATGATGCTTGTCGCGCCGCTCTCGGCGATGGCCGTTGCCACCGCGCGCGTCCCCCGGTCGAATGGGGGCATTTCAAAGACGCCCATTGGTCCGTTCCAAACCACCGTCCGCGCCGTTGAAAGGACTTCGCCAAAGCGTTCCGCCGTTTCCGGTCCAATGTCCAGTCCCATCATGTCGTCGGGGATTTCGTCGATGCCGCAAATCACTCTTTCAACATCGGCCGAAAACTCCCGGGCGCAATGCGCGTCGACGGGTAGCAACAATTGGCCTTGTCCCCGATCCATCAACTGACGTGCCAGATCGAGCTTGTCCTCCTCGACACGGCTCTTGCCGACCTGTCCCCCCCGTGCCTTGACAAACGTAAAGGCCATCGCGCCGCCAATGAGAATGTAATCACAGGTCCCAAGCAGTTTTCCGATGACGTTGATCTTGTCCGACACCTTGGCACCACCCAGCACGGCGACGAACGGGCGCTCCGGGTCATCGAGCGCGTTGCGCAGGTATTCGACCTCGCGCTGGACAAGCTTTCCGACGACTTTCGGCCGATCGCCCATCGCGCGGGGGAGGGCGACCATCGATGCATCGTCGCGGTGACACGTGCCAAAGGCGTCGTTGCAGTAGATATCCGCCATGTCGGCCATTTGTCGGGCAAATTCGGCGTCGCCGTTTTTTTCGCCTTCGTTGAACCGCAGATTCTCGAGGACGACAACCTCGCCAGGCCGCAGCGCGGCGACCTTTTCCCGGGCGTCCTCGCCAACGGTGTCCGCCGCCAACGCGACCTCCTTGTCGAGCAATTCCCCCAGCCGCCGTGCCGCCGGTCGCAAACTGAATTTCTTGTCACCCGATCCTCCGTCGGGTCGCCCGAGGTGACTGATAAGGACCAGCTTGCCACCCCGCTCGATCACACTGCGGATCGAGGGAAGCGCCATCTCGATACGGCGGTCGTCGGTGATCTCGTCCCCTTCCAGCGGCACGTTGAAATCAACGCGCATGATCACGGTCTTGTCGCGCACATCGACATCATCAATGGAAAGGAGCTGCATGGTCAAGCTGCCCGTCAGGTGTTCGCCTAAAGCGCGGTGGTCACGGTCATTGGGTGCAAAATCAACCCGCCGAATCAGTTCCGGCCTCAACCGGTCTTTGTAAACGGCCATGGCAAGCGGGCAGCTTGCCCCACGTTTCTCATGGCAAGCTGGCAGCTTGCCCCACATGGCAGCTTCGGAACTTTCTCAGGCCGGCTGCTGATCGATGACCCGCTTCTGAATGTCTGTCTCGATGTTTCCAAAGACCTTTTCGTGCCGTTGCACCGAGACGTGAAGGGCGTGCAACAGGCGCTTCGCCGTGTAAAAATTCAGGACGATGCGCTGGGTGATGTCGACGGGCTGATCGTTGGTCCCCATGGGCTGGGCGTTCAGCCCGAAGTCAACAATCAGTTCCTCGGGTGAGCCGGTAACGCGGCAAAAGTTCGCGTACGCGCAAATGGCACCTTCGTCCTTGACGGTAACGGTTTTCTGAGCCTGGCGTTGTTCGATATCGGGCATTGGTGTCCTCGTGCTAAAATGGTTACCGGATCGTGGCTGCGGCTGCCAGCCGCGGTCGTGCGGCAGTTGCCCAGCCACTCGTGGGTCGTTCGTCCCATATCTTGCAAAAAAATCGTTCCTGACGCAACCTCGAATGCCCCTCGCCGCCGCGCGGCGCACTGGCTTTCACATGATTGATAAACGACTGCTGATTCTCAACACGGGCGGAACGATCGGCATGAAGCCCGCGGAATCGGGCTACCGGCCCGCGCCCGGGTATCTCGCCGAACAATTGGCGGAGTTTCCCGAACTGCGCGGCGGCCAAATGCCCGGTTTCGAGATCATCGAGTACGATCCGCTGCTCGATTCCGCCGATTTTTCGCCCGCTGAATGGCGTCGCATCGCCGACGATGTCGCCCGCGGCTATGACGAATTTGATGCTTTCGTCGTCTTGCACGGAACCGATACGATGGCCTATACGGCAAGCGCCTTGCCCTTCATGCTGCCGGGACTGGGAAAGAACGTGATCGTGACCGGCTCGCAGTTGCCGCTGTGTCTTCGCCGGAGTGACGCGCGCGAGAACCTGATCACGGCGATGATCGTTGCCGGCGAGTACGACGTTCCGGAGGTCTGCGTTCTCTTTGGCAGCGTCCTTCTTCGTGGCTGCCGCACGACCAAGGTCAGCGCCACGCGCTTTGACGCCTTTGAGTCTCCCAACTGGCCGCCACTTGCCAATATCGGAACCGAAATCCGCGTCTTTCCCCAGCGCATTCGCTTTCCGGAAACACGCCGGACCGGGCCGCTGGAGGTGCTGCCGATTACGCCCAACGGGATCGCGACGGTCCGCCTTTTTCCGGGCCTGTCGGCGCGCGTGATGGAAAACGTCTTGCAAACGCCGCTCAGGGGATTAATTCTGGAGTCGTACGGGTCAGGTAACGGGCCGTCGAGCGATCGGGATTTTTTGAGCGTGCTTCGGGAAGCGGTCGATCGCGGCGTTGTCATCGTGAACCTCAGCCAGTGCCGGCACGGCGGCGTTGCACCGACCGACTACGCCAGCGGCCGTGCATTGCACGACGCCGGAGTCGTTTCCGGCGGCGACATGACGGTCGAGGCGGCGTTGACCAAACTCATGTTTCTCTTCGGACAACATGGCGATACGCAACGGGTGAAGCAGGAACTGACGCGCGATCTGGCGGGCGAAGTTACAACTCGCGAATCAACCACCGAATCATGAGAGGGAACCATGAACCACGCACCGTCAACGTCGACTCGTTTAACCGCGCCCTGGAAAAGACTTGCGCGGGGATCGTCGCGATCGGAATGGTCACGGATCGCCAGTCTCCGCAAGCAAGCGGTCGAATCGCGCCGCCCTATCGGCCGACAATCATCAATGCGCCGCGTTCGCGCGTCCGCCGCGGTACTCACGATCGCGTTGTGCGCCGCCGCGCATGCGCAGGATATCGCGCCCGCTACCGCACCGCCCGAAGGAGTCGTCCTCGAACGTCCCGAAGCCGATCCGTTTGTCGAGGTCGACGGTAAGTACATGGTCCCCTACGTCGCGACGATTCCGGGGACTGACGTCAAGTTTGAAATGGTGCCCGTCCCTGGCGGGACCTTTCTCCTGGGCAGCCCCGAGGATGAAGCCGATCGAAACGACGACGAAGGCCCGCAAATCGAAATCCGGGTTGATCCCTTCTGGATTGGCAAATACGAAATCACTTGGGCGGAATACAAGCAGTTCATGGCGCTCCAGGAGCATTTCAAGTCGTTCCGCCAGGCAGGAATTCGCGAAGTGACCGAAGAGCGGCGGATCGACGCGATTACAGCGCCCTCGTCACTCTACGATCCGAGCTTTACCTATGATGCCGGGGACGATCCCCGCCAGCCGGCTGCCACCATGACCTGGTACGCGGCGCTGCAATACACCAAATGGCTGAGCATTCTGAGCGGCGATTTCTATCGCTTGCCCGGCGAAGCGGAATGGGAATACGCGTGCCGCGCCGGGACGACCAGCGCATGGTCGTTTGGCGATGACGCGGACGAGATCGACGAGTACGCCTGGCTCGACGACAACGCGGACTATGAGCGCCATCGAGTCGGACGCAAGAAGCCCAATCCGTGGCGACTGTACGACATGCACGGCAACGTCGCCGAATGGGTTCTCGACCAGTACGACGAAGGGGGCTACACGCATCTCGAACCCGGCAAGAAGTACACCGCGATCGAGGCAATTCGGTGGGCGAACGAACCCGATCCGCTCGTCGCGCGGGGCGGCTCGTGGGAAATGACGGCCGATCAGTTGCGCAGCGCCGCGCGACTGGCCAGCGACAACGAACTGTGGAAGCAGGAAGACCCTAATATCCCGAAGAGTCCATGGTGGTTCACCACCGAACCGTCGACCGGTGTTGGCTTTCGGATCGTCCGCCCATGGAACGTGCCGGCAACGCGTGAAGAACGCGAGATATACTGGAACACGCGCGCGAAAAAAGATCAGTATGCGATTCGATTCCGCATTGAGTCGGAGGGACGCGGTGCCGAGGGACTGGTCGACCCCGAATTGCCGAGCGCGATCTCGGAGTTGCGGGACAAGTAGGGCGAAAAGTAGGGCGAACTGCCAGTTCGCCGCGGTCATGCGAACTGACAGTTCGCACTCCGAAATCGCAGCCGTTGCGAACCATTTCCCTTGAAAGTGCGTACGGTTGGCGGAACGTTGGTCGGATCAGCCGGTACGCCCCCGTAGGGCGAACTGCCAGTTCGCCAGTACGCAAACTGGCAGTTCGCACGACGTCAGACCGGCATATCCGCGATAACCGGCAATCCTTGTCTGTTCGCTCAAGTCGTGCGAGGCAGCCCTTGACTGATCGTCATGACTTGCCCAATCGCGCGTCTTTCCCGGATTCGCCAGAATGTTTCACCCGAACAAGCCGAGCCGCGAATCACTTTCAATTTGAAATTCCCGGATTTTTACTTCACTTGATGACCCCCGCATCCTAACTTTCAGCGTTGCCAAAAAGCCGCCCGCTGTTCAGCCGCGCTCCATGCGCGGGTGACGAGCGGGATACGAGCGATGCGACGAGCCCCCGTCGCGCACGTTGATTACGTTTACAAAAATGGACTGGACCCCCTCCCCGGAGTCAACCCAAATGTTTCGCGTCAGGAATCTGTTCTTCGTCTCCGCGGTCATCACCGCCCCGTTGTTCTGCGCATCGACGGCACATGCTGGTCCGTTGTTCGACTGGCTGTTTCACCGGAACCGCTGTTGCACGACTGCCCTTGCACCGCCGGTCGCGTCCTGTGGGACTTGCCAGACGACTTGCCAGCAAACGTGCACGCGCGTCGTGGTGAACTACGTCCCGCAAACCGCGTATCGATGCGAATGGGAACGAATTCCGGTGACGACCTACCAGCAAACGTCATCCACCGACCCGTGTACCGGCTGCACCGTCACCTGCAATCGTCCCTGTACGACCTACACATGGCAGATGAAGCAGGTCCCGTACACGACTTATCGACCCGTTTACACGCAGCAGACTTATCAGGTGCCTGTCACGTACACCAGCCAGGTGGCGATGCCCGTCGCTTCGGCCGGCTGTTCGACGTGTGCCGGTTTCACTCCGACGGTGAATGCAGCTCCGGTTTACACGGCCCCGGCCGGTACCATTCAGGCACCAGTTGGAACGGCGACTCAGTATTACCAGGCCGCCCCGGCGACCGGCGGCACGATTTACCAGCCGACCCAGGTGATTGGCTCGGGAACGACCGAAGCCGACTTGCGACCGTCGCTTGATGTGAATCCGCAGCAAATGAATCGGCCGATCATCATCGAGGGGCCGACGTCCGGCTCGATCAACAACGGCACTTACTGGCCGACCAAGATTCCCACCCAGCCGGCGACCGTTCCGATTAGTCCGCTTCAGGATCCGAATCCCGACGCGCGATGGAACGAGGATGCCGCGCCGCAATTGCTCAACCCGTTCAACCAGACGACGAGCGTCCCTTCGATCCAGCAATGGAATTATTCGCCCGTTCGCTTGGCCAGCCATAAAGCCCCTGTGCCGTCGTCGTCCAGTGCCTTCGCGGCGTCCTCGAGCGATCTCTTCGCGACATCGAGCGATAGCGACGTGCCGGTAGCGCTGCGAACGCGCACCAACGAGTACATTGGCAGCTTTAGCCCGGACGAGTCGCGCCCGTCGGTCGCCCCGGTTGCGGCACCCCGCCCGCGGGTCAACGAAGGCTGGCGACGAGACTGACAGGACGGTGCCGCCGATGAGGGCATACAAGCCCGAAGCGCCAGCGATTGAACGCCCTTGGGTCCTTCACAGCCCTCATCCGTGGTCCCTCATCCGTGGGACATTTCCGGGGGACGTTCGCTCTCGTCATGCGAAACATCGCGTGACCGGTGGGCTCTGGCTACAGTTGGGCGTTACTTCTTGCTAGACTGGAGGAAATGCGAACTCAAAGTGGGGCAAGGAGTCCCGGGCGATGAATCCCGCGGTAATTGATTTCAGAAACCCACCCGACCTGGATGTGCCGTCCGATCGACTGCCTCGTCACGTCGCCGTGATCATGGATGGAAACGGGAGGTGGGCGCGGCGCAACGGCCTGCCACGCATTGAAGGACATCGGCGCGGGGCCAGGACAGTCGGCGGGGTCGTCCACGAATGCCAGCGATTGGGATTGCGCCAGTTGACGTTGTATTGTCTCTCCCATGAAAACTGGAAACGGCCCGCCGAGGAGCTTGGTTTTCTCATGGACATGCTGGAGCAATTCATGATTGAGGCGCGTCGTGAATTGATCGAAAAACAAATTCGCCTGGACGTCATCGGACGGCGCGACCGGATTCCGGACGAAGTTCACCGGGAAATCGTCAAGTCCGAGGAAATGACCGCGGACTTTGACGGGTTTCGACTTTGCCTCGCCGTGAATTACGGAGCGAGACAGGAACTGGTCGACGCAATGCAGGGGATCGCCCGCGACGCCGCAATTGGCCAACTCGATCCGGCGAACATCGACGAAGAGTTGATCTCCAGCCGACTCTACACGGCAGGGACCCCCGATCCCGACTTGCTCATCCGGACGGCGGGCGAGATGCGACTGAGCAACTATCTGTTATGGCAAATCAGTTACGCCGAGTTTTGGGTTACCGACCGATGCTGGCCCGAATTCCGGGTCGAGGACCTGCACGAGGCGTTTCGCGTTTACGCGGCGCGAGTGCGCCGATTTGGCGGACTGGTTTCCCGCCCGGATGGCGGACTGGTTTCCGTCACGGGTGGGCTGGCTCCGCGGGCTCCGCACGGTGACGGTTCGTGACGCGCGTCCGCCTGGTGTGTGCCGCGATCATCGTCCCTGCCATATTTGCACTGGTCTGGCTGGATTTCACATTGGGCCAGGCGGATTGGCTTGGGCGGCCCGGCGTGGTGCTCTTTGTAACAACATTGTTTGTTGGCTTGATGGCGGCCAGCGAAGTCTTGCATTTTGAACCCGTTACAAGTCCGCGCCGCATCAAGCCATGGGCGGTATATCTCGCAACGGCGATCGTCATTATTCTCGCCTTTGCGCCAGTCGCGTATGAGCACTATCCGGCGGATTGCCCGGTCGGCCGAACCGGTTGGCTGGCGTTTGGAATGGCGGCGACGATCGGCATCGCTTTTTTCAGCGTGATGGCCGGATACCGTCGCGGTGACCGCGTGATGAACGACGTCGCGCGGACGGTGTTAATCGTGGCGTATATCGGATTGCTCATCGGATTCTGGGCAGCGATTCGCGGGCATGGCGACAACGCCTGGGGCATGACGGCGTTGTTGTCGTTGTTCGTGCCGGTCAAGTTGTCGGATTCGCTTGCCTACATAACAGGTCGACTGTGGGGCCGCAACAAACTCTCTCCGGAATTGAGTCCGGGGAAAACGATCGAAGGTCTCGCGGGCGGCGTCGCGGGAGGCGTATTCGGTGCGTTTCTTGTCCTCTACGTCGTCGCCAGGTGGCTTACGGGTGAATCGTCCCCCGCTTCGTGGTGGTGGGTCGTGATCTTTGGAGTTTGTGTGACACTTGCGGGGGTCGCTGGAGACCTCGCGGAATCGCTGATGAAGCGCGAGGGGGACGTCAAGAACTCCAGTCGCTGGCTGCCGGGTCTCGGCGGAATAACCGACATGATCGATTCGTTGCTGGCCGCCGGCCCCGTGGTACTGGCGTTCTGGATAACCGGAATCTTTGGACCAGTCCCGTTGTAATAACCACCAATGCGTGCGAATTCGGTCACCCGCCCGTCGAGTCCAGGTTGCAAAAACGGTGTGATCCGAACCTTTTGCGGCCGGGAGGTTTCCATGGGGTGTCCGCGGGATTTCCGGCGGGGGACGGGAATCAAGGTCCCCCAAAGCCAGGATTGGCTATATTATTACAGTTAGTTAGCCTGAAGTGGATCGCGCCGCGTGGCGTTTTTCAAAAAGGAGACCCGCAAGGACCTGAATGACTGAATCAACGATATCATCCATCGAGCCAAATCTGGTTCTCCCGTTGTTTGGTGCCCGGGACCAGCATCTAAGACGGCTTCGTGAGAAATTTCAAGTGGATATCACACACCGCGACGGGCAGGTTCGCGTTCAAGGGGACGAGGAAGCGGTCACCCAGGCGACCGAGGCGATCGAGCGACTGACGCGGATCATCCGGCGACACGGGAATCTGACTCCCGAGTTGCTTGACGAAGTCGTCGGGCAGGTCACCGGCAAGACGACTGGAGAGGGATCGGCACCGGGGGTCGCGTCGTCTTCGATTGAAGTCATGCAGCTTGGTCGCGAAATTGTCGCCCGGACCCCCGGTCAGTCCGAATACATTCGCGCGATTCGCAACCATGATCTGGTCTTTGCGACGGGCCCGGCCGGTTGCGGCAAGACGTGGCTAGCCGTGGCGCTGGCGGTCGAGGCCCTCAAGCACCAGCAGGTGCGAAAAATTGTCCTCGTCCGGCCGGCTGTCGAGGCGGGTGAGAATCTCGGATATCTGCCGGGGGACATGCAGGCGAAGATCAATCCTTATTTGCGCCCCTTGCTCGACGCTGCCTACGAGATGATTGGCTTTGACCGCATCCAGCGACTGATTCAGCAGGATGTTATTGAGATCGTGCCGCTTGCCTACATGCGGGGTCGGACGCTCAACGAGGCGTTTATCATTCTCGACGAAGCCCAGAACACGACCGTTCCGCAAATGAAAATGTTCCTCACGAGAATGGGAGAACATTCGCGAATCGTCGTCTCTGGCGACCCGACCCAGGTCGACTTGCCCCAGCACACGCGAAGCGGCCTGCGCGACGCCATTGAACGGCTGGAATCGGTCAAGGGCGTTCGCGTGGTGCGAATGACCGTCGCCGACATTGTGCGGCACCGGCTGGTGCAGGATATTGTCGATGCTTACGAAGCGGACTCGCCGGACCCGATGGCCGGATCACGAAGCCGGCGTAACGGCCAGGGGAAACCAGGTCCGGGAAAACCAGAAACGGGAAGACCGGGTCCGGGAAAACCGCTTCGGGATCGCCGTTAATTTAGTTCAACGGGCAAGCAGCCTGGAGTCATGGTCAACCCCGCCAGTTCACGGCAATCCCGATGGATCGCCCCGTTGCCGAAAAAGCCGTTCGCGCTGGTACTTGAGAAACTTCGCCGCCCCGACGTTTGGGTGCGAATCGGATTATGCATCGTCACGACGCTGATTCTGTGGGTCGTAACCGCCGGCTGGTCGCCGGGATTCCCGCACCGGGCACGTCGCGCACCGACGTATTTTCCGCACGCGCGCGTTTCCTTTCGTTACTTCGACGCGATTGAAACGAGCCGGGCGTTCGAGCGGGTTCGCCTGACAACGCTCGTACATTACGCCAACGACGAGGGAGCGCTCAATGAACTGCAACAAGCGCTGATCGACCGCATTTTCCAGATCAAGGACAAGGTCTGGAACGATATCGACCCGGCGGTATGGGACGAATTCCTTGGTGAACGCTTTGCCGAGGACCCGGGCACCGATGCCCCGTTGCCAGGCGAGCAAGCAAGTCCTCCGGGCCCCCCGCCATCGAGTCTTGAAATCCGGCCGCCGCCAGTCGCGGATTCACCGGCACCGGACGGCACTCGATCACCGGATTCGGAGGGGGAAGGGACGCCTGCAAATCCGTCCGTCGCGAGGCCGCCTGGTGAGAATCCCGCGGCGATTGAGGATCCGAGGCGACGGGCCTTTGTGCGTTTTGCCAACGCGCTGCGCAAGGATGCGTCGCTCGAGGCGCTCAAGGCGGGAATCGACGCCGCCTTGCTGAAGTACATCCACAACGGATTGCTTGAGAATCTCGCGCACAAGTTTGGCGAGGGGAGCACGCTGGAAATCTACGTCCATCCCCTCGGGATTCCAGGCAACATTCACAAGGTCGAGGTGTCGGAGGTCCGCATCGCGGAAATCGCCGAGCAAATGCGCGATCGCATTCGGCTTTCCCTTGTCAACCAGGAATCGATATCCGATACGCGCTTCGTGGCCGACCGGATTTACGACTGGCTGCGTCCGCGACTGCCGGTCACGTTGACGCTCGATCAGGAGGCGACCGAGCGCGAACGCCGCCGCGCGGAATCGCGAACCGAGCCGGAGACCCGGCTCTACACTCCGGGCAGCCGCCTCGACAAGCGAACGCTGTCGGTCGAAGGGGAGAATTTTATCACGGCCCGCGATCCGCTTGAGGCCGACGACATTGCGTTGCTGAGGGCTGAACACGAGGCGTATGTCGCAAGTCTCGGCTTTTCCGACAGGGTCATTTACACGCTGGCCGACTGGGGAATGTATACCGCCGTGTTCGCGCTGATATGCGGTTATCTCTATTACCGCGACCGGTCGCTGATCGACGATCTCCGTCAATTCTCGCTGCTGCTGGGCCTCTTTATGATCGCCGTGATCCTTGCATGGGTACTTTCGATCAACGTTGGGTGGCGCGCGGAAATCATTCCGGTGTGCATGTTCGCAATGACGATCAGTATCGCGTGGCATCGGGAACTGGCGCTGTTGCTCAGCGCGCTGGTGGCGCTGGTGTTCAGCGTTTCGCACGGATACGCGGTTGACGAGTTTGTCGTGCTGACGGCGACCAGCTTCGTCGCCAGCCTGCTCTGCGGACGCATCCGCAGCCGGACGCGTCTGGTGTATATTGGCCTGGTGTCGGCGGCGGTCGCCTTTCCGACAACCATCGGCGTGGGGACGATGGTCGGCCAGCCGCCGGGGCCGAGTCTGCTCTTTGACGCGATATGGTTTGCCAGCGGTGCGTTGCTTGCCGGGCTGTTCATGACGGCGCTGTTGCCCTTCCTCGAGCAATGGTTCGGAATCCAGACCGACATCAGCCTCCTCGAACTGGGCGACGCCAATCATCCGCTGCTTCGCCAACTCGTTCAGCGTGCTCCGGGTACTTACAACCACAGCATCAATGTCGCCTCGATCGCCGAGGCCGCCGCCGAGGCGATCGGCGTCAACGGATTGTTATGCCGCGTTGCCGCCTATTTTCACGACATCGGGAAAATGAGGAAGCCCGAATATTTCGTCGAGAATCAGGACCCGCGTCACAACAAGCACGACGACCTCGTGCCGACGATGAGCACGCTCGTGATCATCGCGCACGTCAAGGATGGCGCGGAGATGGCGCGGCGCAATCACCTGCCGAAACCGATCATCGACATCATCGAGCAACATCACGGAACGACGCTCGTCGAGTACTTCTACGCCCAGGCGACGCGGAAGAGCGAGGACCGGGGCGAGTCAACGCCGATCGTCGAGGCGGATTTTCGTTATCCTGGACCGCGGCCGCAGACTCCCGAAGCGGCGGTCATGATGCTCGCCGACGCGGTGGAAAGCGCCAGTCGCGCGCTGCGCGAACCGACTCCGGGACGACTCGAGAACCTCGTCGAGAACATTTCCAAGCGAAAACTCGACGACGGCCAGTTCGACGAATGCTCGCTCACGTTGCAGCAATTGCGGATCATCGAGACCAGCCTCATCAAATCGCTCAATGCGATGTACCATGCGCGAGTCAAGTACCCCGACCAGCAACCCGCCTGAATTCACCGGTGAAATCGAGTTCAGCGGTGCCGCGAACTTTCCCCTGTGCGAGCAGGCGACTCGAACGCTGCGGGAACTTTTTGGCAACGCCGGCTTTCGCGACGGCGCGATCAGTATCGCCATTGTCGATAACCAAACGATTCACGAACTCAATCTCCGATACCTCGCCCACGACTGGCCCACGGACGTGCTCAGCTTTTTGCTCGAACGCGACGATCAACGCCAGTCGATCGAAGGGGAAATTGTCGTGAGCCATGAAACCGCGCGTCGTCACGCGCGGGAAATTCAATGGGAATGGGAGCATGAACTCTTTCTGTACATGATCCACGGCGCATTGCACCTGACAGGACTTGACGACGAAACGAACGAACTGCGCGCCCAAATGCGCGTCGCGGAGGACCAATGGCTCGGCCGCGCCGGAATCTTACGCGCTCCTCATGACAAGATGTCGAACAACTCGCCGAGGCCGTGAGTTTGACACGCGGTTCTTGTCTGTCCCTGTTCGTCGGGCAGGAATGGCGGGGCGCTATCCAGTTAGTCGGCGGGGCGGACGAGGTCCGGGCGGTCGCCCTTGGGCAGAAACGCGCGCTCCCAGGTCTCCGGATCGTATTGAGTCCACGTCTCGATGCGCCGGTCGGCATGGACCGTTCGGAGCAACCGCCCGTCATGCCACGTCGCCGAATAGATTCCGGTTTCCGCGTTTCGCACGGGAAACTGATTCGCGTTCTTCAGCAAGCGCCATGCAAAGACGTTGAACCGGCCCGCCTCCTCGTCCCAGTTGTAAAAAATAACCTGGTTGAAAACCGGTTTTGCCTCCGCATCGAAATAATGGTTAATTTCGATCAGGTCGGCATGGCTCGTCACCGCGATTTGTGGCGGGTCGCCGGGAAACATGGCGACGAGAACAAGTGTCACGAGCGTTTTCATCGCTGACTTCCTTGTTAGAGGGTGACTGAAAAAGCGCAACGGCTCCCGGGCGTCGCTTTTTGAACGGCCGCGGCGTACAATGAACACTGTCCAATACCGATTTGCTCCGGACGTTGCAAGTGCGTTACAGGGTCCGTCGCCATGTTGAATCGATCGCGAACAGAAAATCACGGGATGGATGTCTCCGGAGACTTGAACACATCGCGACGCGGGTGGCTGAAAGCCGTGCCGTCAGCCGGTCTGGCCGGCTGGATGGTGTTTCGCGGACACGGCCTTTTTGCGAGCGAAAATGATTCGCGGGAGGCGTCGTTCACGGCTGAGAGCGAGAAGGCCGTTCGCCGTGCCTTCGAATGGCTCAAGAAGACCCAGAATGGTGACGGCGGGTGCGGCGTCGATCAGGGGCAGGTCTCTGATATCGGGACGACAGCGATGGTCGGTCTGGCGTTGATGGCCAGCGGGATAACGCCGCTTGAAGGGAGCTCGAGCGGGAATCTGCGGAACATCCAGACGTTTATACTCCGGCAGACGGACAATATGCCCGCCAACGACATCACGAACGTCAATGGCACGCAACTTCAAAACAAGATCGGTCGGCACGCGCATTCCTTTTTCGCGGCACTCTTTCTTTCCCAGATCATGGGTCAGGGCGAGAACCCGCAACCGGTGCTGCACGGACTGACTCGCGTCGTTGCGGCGATTGTCAAGGCGCAGGACTCGCGCGGCGACTGGGGTTCCGAATCGTGGGCACCCGTGTTGGGAACGGTGATGGGCTGGGTCAGCCTCAAGGCGGCTGATTCGGTCGGCTTGAACGTCGGCGGCGCGCCGGAACGGACGGCTCAGCACCTTCTCAAGTCGATGAGGGGAAACCTGAACCCGCAGGAGGGATGGATGCACACGCTGTACAAGAATGCGACCGGCATTCGCGTTCTTTACGAAATGCAACAGGAAAACGATCCGGTCGCGAAAGAGGCGTGGACGCATGTTTTGCAACTGGTCAAGCGCGACAACACACCCTTTACCCAGGCGGGAGGCGAGGAATTTCTTGCCTTTCATCTCATCACTGAAACGATGCTGAAAAAAGGAGGCGACGACTGGAACAATTGGTTTCCCGTCGTTCGCGACAAACTGATCGCGGTTCAAAACAGCGATGGAAGCTGGACGGGGCACCACTGCATTACCAGCCGGACGTTTTGCACCGCCGCCGCGATTCTCGTTCTGACAAGTCCGTACCGGTTCCTGCCGATTTCGCAGGCCTGAGCGGACGTTGATCAAGTCGCCTTCGGATTTCGTTTTCGTTGCCTGTCAGCCCTCGGCAACTGCTTTTTGTCGCCAGGAAATTGCCGCAAAACGTCCGCTTTGGTTGCCCGCCTTTTCACGACCGGGTTGGTTGACGTTCAAGATTACTGAACCGCTCGCCCATCGATTTGAACTACCCGCCACGTTCGCGCGGACTTGCGGATATTCGCTGGAGCAACTCAAGGCGACCGAACCGCAAATCGTATGGGAGGCCATTCAACCGCACCTTGACCAGTCAGGACCGTTCGACACGGTTCATTTATGGAAGCGCAAGGGGTTGGGCAGCGAAGGTAAACCGCTGGACCCGTCCGACGATTTCAAACACGTTGCCGGGGAGCTGGCGCAACTCGTTCCCGGATGGAACGCCGATCACCAGACGGCGGAAGCCGACGCCCGGGTGCTCGACATCGTCCGTGTCGACAATGGGCAATGGGCGATTGGCTGGCACGTCGCCGGGTCCGCCGCCCAGCGCTGGCCCGGCGGAGTCCCCGAGCTGAAACCTCCGTCGAACATGATTAACCGGGCATGGCTGAAAACGAGCGAAGCGCTGATGTGGTCGGGAATGCCCGTGGCGCGGGGCAGCACTTGCGCGGAAATTGGCGGCGCGCCGGGTGGCAGTTGCCAGCGATTGCTAAAGACCGGTGCTCGCGTCATCGTCGTCGACCCCGCCGAACTGCATTCGGACATCGCGGCTCATCCGTCCGTGACTCACCTGAAAATGCGGGGGCGGGACGTGCCGCACCGAATGCTCCGCAAGGTTGACTGGCTGCTGGTGGACCCGAACATCGCACCGCAAAGTGCGATCGCCATGACCGAGGCGCTTGCGACGAGCCGCCACACGAGACTTCGTGGAATGCTCCTCACACTCAAGATGGTAGATGCCGAGCTGGTGGCAAACCTTGACGGTTATATGGATCAGGTCAGATTGTGGGGGTTTCAATGGGTCAAGGCACGTCATTTGGCATGGGGAAAACAGGAAATCTGCATCGCCGCGCTCCGCCACAAGTCGGTGCGGCGATTCCGGAAAAAGTAGTTCTGCCTGGGCGTCGCCGACGCGCGGCCATCGCTTGCGTGGCCGAATCGTGCCGGTGCGGTGTGAAGGTTTAACGAATGCGCCAGTTCTTTGGCTGCTATCAACAAAAGGGTTGTTAATGGTGCGGCATAGTCTTAACGAATTCGCTGCTTCGATCGATATTTCTGGTGATGAGCCTGCCGGTTTGGACCGTCCAGGCCGAAACGTTCGTAAGTGAGTTCGATCGTACCCATCGCGAGGGCCACGCGGCGCACCGGAATTGCGCCCGTCACGGCGTCCGCGATCCTCGTGTCGATCGCCAACCATTTCAGAAAAAAGGAAAAAGTCGTGATTCGTACCTTTTGCTTTACGGCGATCGCAATCGCATTCGGATCGACCTCCGCGATCGCCCAGACCGGTTACTATCAACCCTCCGGCAACCCCTACTCCGTGCCGCCTCGCGCTAACGGACAAATGGGGGATTACTCGACGAACGGCCGGATTCCCGCTCAAAATATGTCGAGGATGGCACCCTCGGCACCGATGATGAACGCCTCAGTGCAAGGAGGAGGTGCCGCCGCTGGTTGCGCCGGCTACTCGAACGGCTGTGCTGGTTACGCACCCGCTGGCAACGGCTGTGACGGATACGCGAATCAGGGCTGTGACGGATACGCCAGCCAGGGCTGTGACGGATACGCCGGTGGATGCGGGTCGGGCTGCGACACGGGTGGCTGCGGCGTGGGCGGCAACTTTTTTGGCGGTGGCTGCGGCGACCGGTACATCAGCCTCTACGGGGGCTGGGTGGATTACTACGACACCAGTATCGACGTCACCATCGCCGGCCAGGCGAATGGCTCGGCACAGCTTGAATTCAATTCGAACGCTGGTTGGGCCATTGGCGGGGCCTTCGGACGGAGAATCGGTTGCAACCTTCGTACCGAACTGGAAACCGGCTACCGCGACAATACGCTTGACTCGGCGGAGATTTCCTTTACCGCCCCTGGTGCCGCAACCGTTTTTGTCGAAGACGATGTCGACGGTCGCATTCAGATGTATCTCGGCATGTACAACGTTTATTGGGATTTTGGCTCGCAATGCCAGAGACTTCGTCCTTACGTTGGTGCGGGGGCCGGTGTTGCATTCATCGATGCCCGCGTCAGCACGGAGAGCCTCGGCGGTATTGCGGCCGAGCTTGACGAGTCCGCCTTTGCCTGGCAGGCGATGGCTGGTGCTTCATGGCGGATGTCCGATCGCGCGGAACTCTTTTCCGAGTACCGGATTTTCGGAACGGACGACGAGGAACTGACTCTGGCGTCGGGCGCCCTCGGAACGAGCGCTTCGGCTGAATTCGAAACGATGAGCAACAACGTCATGTTTGGCGTCCGCTTCATCCGCTAGAATCGGTTCCATCAGCCGAAACGCGCGAGCGTCCGGTTCAACGCAGGAACCGCGAGCCAGCGCTTCACGGCTGGTCCTGACACGAAGCTGATTCGGATCCAAATCGCAAAGGGTCTCTGGCTGACAAGCCGGAGACCCTTTTTTTATGTGACTTCCTCTTGCTCCACGCCGCGGATCATCCAGAGGATGCTTTCGGCCGATTCGGGACGTTTTGCCGGGTCCGCCGAGAGGCATCGGTTGATCATCCTTGCCAGATCGGGATGCAATCGGGGCCGCAGTTCAAGAATGTCCGTATGGGGGCGCTGGTCGTGGACGAGCGCCGCCATTCCGGTCGTGTCCGTCGAGCCCCACGGGTGCTCAAAGGTCAGCATCCGGTAAAAACTCACACCGAGCGCGAACAGATCAACGCGGAGGTCGGTGTTTCGTCGCCGCACGATTTCGGGTGCCATGTACTGGGGTGTTCCGGTCCGGTTTCCGGGCTGGCGAAACTCGGCCTTGTCGGGCACCGTCAATCCGAAGTCAATCAGCTTGATCCACTCAAAATCGTGATGACAAATGAAGTTTCTCGGACAGATATCGCGGTGGATAAAACCCGCCTCGTGAACGCCCTGGACCGCCTCTGCCATCTGTCGGATAAAATCAAGCCGTCGCGGCAGCAAGTGTTTGTTTCCCGGATTGAGGACGGACCCCAGCCCCGGTCCGTGAACGTACTCCATGAGGATGTATTCCTGCCCGGTCGTCGTGTAACCGTACTCGTAGGTTTCGACCGCGCGCGGGTGATGGATGGACTCGCCAATTTCGCCTTCGCGCGGTTTGTTCAGGCCCTTGAAGCGATCGTTGAACAGTTTTGTCTTTTCGGCGTCCAGCAGTTTGAGCCCCATTCGCTTGTTGGTGGCGATTTCCCGCGCCACGCGAAACTTGGACATCGTTCCGGTAAAAGCGTGTCGTTCCAGCTCGAACCGCGCCGAGATGTCGAGGCGGCCCCTGGTCGTTGAAAGGAAACCCTTGAGCTTGTCGAAGATGTTCACTTACTTCCCGCAATAGTCGATTGTCCGGGCAATTTCCGATTTAAGGTTGGGACGACGGACAATGCGATCGATGTAACCATGCTTGAGAAGGAATTCGCTTGTCTGGAAACCCTCGGGCAATTCGAGGCGAATCGTCGCCTTGATCGTTCGCGGTCCGGCGAATCCAATCAGCGCCCGTGGTTCGGCGAAAACGATGTCTCCGAGCAATGCGAAACTGGCGGCGACGCCCCCCATCGTCGGATGTGTCAGCACGGAAATGTACAGGCCACCCGCCTTGTCAAAACGCGCCAGCGCGGCGGAGACCTTGGCCATCTGCATGAGCGAAAGGATTCCCTCGTGCATCCGCGCACCCCCGCCCGATCCGCTGACGATAATCAGCGGCAGACTCTCCGCCGTCGCGCGTTCCACCAGCCGCGTCAACCGCTCGCCAACGACTGAACCCATGCTCCCCATGATAAAGGCGGAGTCGGTGATTCCCACGGCGACGCGGCGAGCGCGAATCATCCCGGTTCCCGTCAATGCCGCGTCGTTGAGTCCCGTCCGCTTTTGCTCGGCGACGAGTCGTTCCGCGTAGGGTTTCGTGTCCGCAAATTCCAGCGGATCGCCTGGCATGAGTCCGCCATCCCATTCCTCGAACGTGTTCTCGTCGAGTAACTGCCTCGTGCGCGTCCGCGCCGAAACGTACAGGTGGAAATCGCACTCGGGACAAATCCCCAGCCGCTTGTCTGCTTCTTTCCGGAAAATGGCCTTCCCGCAATCCGGGCAACGCATCCACAGTCCTTCGGGAACGCCGCGCTTGATTTTTCGGGAAGGACTGGAGTCGTTCACGGGAAAAGGGTTTCCGGGTTCTGAGGTCGTATCCGCCGCAACGCACTTGCGTCCGGTTTTTTTTCCGCGAAGGAACGTGAGCTAAACCGCAAACGGTCCGCGGGATGCGGCGCGGTTTCCATTGTGGCACGTCGGCCTGCCATTCATCAAGATTGGCAGTTTCGAGAAACGCCCGCGACCCGGTACCCGGTACCCAGTAGTCCCAACCCACGTCGGGAACGCTCACTACGGGCGACTCAACTCGATCGACTCCCATTGACCGCAGCGGCATTCAGCTTGCCAGAGGTTCCCCAACTCACTCAATGGAGACAATTGATGCCGGAGCACGCTGGCCGCCGGTTCGGGAATGACCACGGCAATCGTTCCCTGCCGGTGCTTTTTGCTGATGCGGCCGACGATTCGGGCAATCCGGTGCCCCGCGTCGGCAAGCGTTTCGCCACCGGGCGGACAGACCGTTTCGGGATGCTCTTGCCATTGGCGATAGAGGCGGGGTTGCGACTCGCGCAACTCTTCGACTCGTTTGCCGTGCCAGAGGCCGCGATCGAGGTTTCTGAGTTCCTCGTGGATACGGACTTTCCCATCCTCGCCGGCGAGCAACTCAGCCGTCTGGCGCGCGGCAAGGCATGGCGAACTATAGATGACATCGATCGGCACATCGCCAAGTTCAGCGGCGAACCGTCGCGCCTGCTCGTTGCCTTCCTGGTTGAGCGGAACGTCGAGCGACCCCTTGATCCGCCCCTGGACGTCGAGATCGGTAGCGCCTGGCAAGATCAGAATGACTCGTAAACCCGACATGCGTTTGGTCAATTCAGAAACGGGACTTTGAAGCAACACAAGCCAACTCCAGTAACTCGTCGTGAGTCTTGTTGTAATTCTCTGACTGAAAAATTGCCGAACCGGCGACCAGCCACTGGGCACCCGACTGCACACACGCCTCGATGGAATCCCGGTTGACGCCCCCGTCGACCTGGAGGACCGGACCCTCTCCGGCCATCCGCCGAATTTCAGGCAGCTTGTCCAGCAACTCGGGCATGAATTGCTGGCCGCCGAAACCGGCCTTGATCGTCATTACCAGCACGATGTCGCAGAGTTCGGCAACGGGTTCGATTCGCGATGCAGGAGTATCCCGGTCAAGGGCGACACCCGCCGCCATTCCCAGCGAATGGATTTCATCAATGGCCTCGCGGGCGTCGTCGACCGCCTCGATATGAAAAGTCAGCGAGTCGGCCCCCGCATCAAAAAACTCGCGAATCCAGTTTTGTGGATTGACCATCATCAGGTGAACATCAAGCGGCAAATCCGTCGCGTCGCGAACGGCGCGGACGAGTGTCATCCCGTAGGAGAAGTTCGGCACGAAAACGCCATCCATGACGTCAAGGTGCAGCGCGCGAAAGCCCGCCGACTCGAGCGCCCGCGTCTCGGCTCGCAAATCGGTGAAATCACACAGCAACATCGACGGCAGGATGACCGCCGCGGCATCGCCGGCCGGACTGGCCGCTCCATTACCGGGGCGCAAGGCCAGAATGTTATCTCTTCGGGACATGGGTCGATCGTGACCGTTCAGACAAACGACAAATGAGAAGCCAGGGCGGAACTACTTCAACAACCGCGACAAAGGCAAAAATCCTGCAACTAAAATTCCACGCGAGAACAAAATCGCTTCAGGTCGGCATATTCTTTCCAGGGTGAATCCGGCTTTCGTGGAAACGAAGGATTCTAACACCCTCTCGGGCGTCGGGAAGTGGAGCGCCGGTGTCGCGAGATAAACCCTTGCTGCCAAAGGAGTTACAAGAGCCACGAAGTGGCGGGTTGGGCAAAAAGGGGGCATTGTAGAATGGCATTGGAATCTCCCTAAGTCATTGTGCGGCAAGCTGTTGCTTGAGTTTCCATCGGGGTTCAGACATCAATTGGTAGTTCTTCGGTCGGCGCTTCCGGACGCGAGGTTCATACCGGTACTCGATCTTGTCGAGCGTTCCGTCGAAACTGGTGATCGACGTGTGGCTCTTGCCGATTCGAAGGTGACCTTGTGCGCCGTGGCCCCGGTGGGGAATGTTCCCGACGGATCGTAGTCGATCGCCGTCACGCTCCCGTCGGGGTACGTTGTGGAGGTCTTTCTGTCCATCACGTCATATGCGTAAGTCGTCGTTTTGCTTTCAGTCGTAGCGGAACTCGCGGAGACGTAGCGGAACTCGCGGAGAGTTTCGGTTTGGGTCGATGGCGACATTCGTCCTTTGAAAATTGACGCAGAGTCGCAGCGACGCAAAGACGCGGGGAAAACGACCCTCTGCGCCGTCGCGTCTCCCTGTCTCCGCGTTCCATTCCTTCGGAGGAACCGACTCATTGCTGAGCGTGTCGACCTGTTCGCGCGTGACCGTGAAGGGCTTGAAAAGCTGCACGCGACCATCCTCGACCCCAAAAAAGTACAATGTCCCCCTTTTCCACTTGTCCCCCTTTTCCACTCCAAAACCAGCCACCGACAATAAAGCGCCCACCGGCCCCAGGAAAAAGCGGGAAAGTTCAAAACCAGCCAAAGCGCCCACCGGGTCGGCTGCCGAAAAATAAACAGATAACCAAACTATCAACTAAACCCGTCAAAAATGGCTGGGTTTGAAGCGCCCAGCACTGGCTGGTTTTAAAGCGCCCAATGACATACGACGACATTACCGGCATCGTCACGTTGGAAGACGTGATCGAGTCGATACTCGGCGAGGAAATCGTGGACGAAGTCGATTCCGCCGTAGACATGCAGGAAGTGGCTCAGCGCCGGAAGCGTGAACGGAACCAAGGCGAGTCCGCGTCTGACAATGACGACAAGAAAAAGAGCGCGGATGCATGAGATGCGTCCTTTCTATCAAAATCAGCTCACCGGCTTTCATACGGTATTTGGCTTTTTCGCTCGATCACGGGCGGCACGAAAAACGCAGATGAACAACGTGATCACCGTCAGCGGAATCACGAAGGCAATCATGATCGTGCCAAAGGTGCGCGTGATCGTGGCCTGGGTGACGGCCAGAACCAGATACGTCGTGTAGGCGATGTAGTACCCAAAGAACAGGCCGCCTTCCCAGCGAGCGATCACGTTGCCGGTGAAGAATATCGGCAGGCAGCCGACGGCCACGGCAATCATCACGGGGATGTCGAATTGCAAAGCCGCAGGGGAAATGGCGAGGCCATTGGGGGCGATCGCACCGGCCAGACCGAGCACGCAGAGGATGTTGAATAGATTACTACCAACCACGTTGCCGACCGCGATGTCCCGCTCGCCACGCCAGGCCGCCATGATCGACGTGACGACCTCCGGCAGCGATGTGCCCGCCGCAATGATCGTCAAGCCGATGATTAACTCGCTCACTCCCAACCGAGATGCGATGAATACGGAACCACCAACCAACCAACGCGATCCCAGACCCAGCATGACTAGCCCGCCAATAATGAACCCGATCTGAACAAGAAGTGCTGTGCGGCTTGCTTTGGATACCGGTATCTCTTGAGCGAACTCGGCTTTGACTTCGCGACTCTCGCGACGGCTTTGACGCACGCACCAGAACGTGTATGCCAGCAGACCGCTAAACAATAGCAAGCCATCCAGCCTGCCGATGAGGCCGTCCAAGCCAAGCAGCAACAGTAGCACCGACGCCACGATCATCAGCGGCACGTCCCAGCGAATGAGACGGCTGGAGACAACCAACGGCACAATCAATGCGGAGAGTCCCAAGATGAAAAGCACGTTGAAGATGTTGCTGCCAACTACGTTGCCCACGGCAATGTCCGCGTTGCCGGCCCAGGCCGACTGGACGGAAACCGCCAATTCCGGCGAACTCGTTCCAAAGGCGACCACGGTCAGTCCGATCACCAAGGGCGAGATCTTCATCGCCGCCGCCAACCTCGACGCTCCCCGCACCAACAGTTCACCGCCCGCGATAAGCGAAACCAGTCCGAAGATAATCCTCAAAACTGGCGAAAGCCACACGTCCATATTACGGTCCAGTCGTCCGATCTTCGCCGCGCCTTGTAAGTTGACGTAGCATGAGCCACCCGCCAGCTCCAGCAATGAGGGAAGCAGCTAGGATTGCCAGTTTGGCTGTCTTCAGTTGGGCCTCATCAGCAAACGCAAGTCCGGCGATAAAAAGCGACATGGTAAAACCGATGCCAGCCAGACAAGCCAGGCCCGTGATCCAGCGCCATGAAACGCCACTTGGAAGAGTCGCCACACCCACGCGGACTGCCAACCAGGAAAAGCCGACGATCCCGATCGGCTTCCCCAGCACTAGCCCGGCAATAATGCCCAACGCCACGGGGTCTATAAAGGCAGACGCGAGGTCGCCACTGAGGCTGACTCCCGCATTGGCAAGTGCAAATAGCGGCATGATCACGAACAGCACCCAGGGATGCATGACGTGTTCCAGGCGTTGAAGCGGTGTTTCCGCGTGATGAACCGCCGTCGCCAAGGAATGTAGAGCGCCGCGCTGACGCGGGCTAGTAAGAACGTTGTCTCCGGTCAGTCCGGCCTGCTCGAACACCTCGATTGAATCGCGGCTTTGCCGCAAGAATTGCGCGGCGTTAATTCGCACTCTCGCTGGAATTGCCATGGCGCCAATGATGCCGGATAGCGTGGGATGCACACCCGATTTAAGGAAACCAAACCACACGCCCAGTCCGAGCAGGAAGAACGCGAGCGGACTGCGAACACCCGCTCGATTTGCTATCAGCATGACAAGGAAAAAACAGCCGGCGACAGCCAGGCTCCACCATGACAAGTCATCGGTGTAAAACAGCGCGATGACCATCGAGGCGCCGATGTCATCGACGATGGCGAGCGCCGTAAGAAACACCTTCGCGGACAATGGGACGCGATCGCCCAACAGAGCAAGCACGCCAATCGCGAAGGCGATATCTGTGGCCATCGGCACACCCCAGCCGCGTTGTCCCTCTCCCCCAAAATTGAAAACGGAGAATAGGACCGCAGGGACAATCATCCCACCGATCGCCGCCGCAAGGGGCAAGGCGGCTTTGTTGGGAGACGACAACTCGCCCACAAGGATCTCGCGCTTGATTTCCAAACCGACCAGAAAAAAGAATGCGGCCATCAACGCGTCGTTAATCCACCAATGAAGCGATTCCGAAATAGACAATCCTGCCAGGTCGATCTTCAGCTTGAGATGCCACAGATCGTGGTAGCTTTCCGCCCATGACGAGTTGGCCCAAACAAGGGCGACGACCGTGACTCCAAGCAGCAGAATCCCACTCGTGGCCTGCGCCCGAAGGAATCGCTGAAACGGCCCAAGGATTTTCTCGATCGGCGCTGCCAGTCGATCGGTTGACGAGTTGTAATCGCGCGAATTATCTTGAGGCATGTCTTTCTACCGAATATCTCTCGAAATGTCCCAGTCCGAAACCGGCGAGTAACCGAGTTGTTGCTTGCATCGGTAAACCTAGCAGTTTTTTTCTCGCGCGACATGACCGAGATTCGAAGTCTCGAAGTTCGCACGCTTCGTCGTGGCAGCGGAGTTTGCACTCGTCATCACCTGATCAGCGCCGTTTTCGAGTCCGACGATCTGATCTGCCGGCGGGTGATGGTTCCGCGAAGCAACGTTGTCTACTTCACCGTCAACCAGCCGCTCGCCGAGTGCTTGCCGATCGTGAAGCAAAAGAAACACACGCGGTATCCGATCTGCGAGAAAGGGAAAGGAAAGGGAAAGGGGGACATTGTACTTTTTTGGGGTCGAGGATGGTCGCGTGCAGCCTTTCAAGGTCACGCGCCAACAGGTCGACACGCTCAGCAATGAGTCGGTTCTTCCGAAGGAATGGAGCGAACTGGTCCACTTGTTGGACGCATTGACCGAATTGGTGCGGCTGACGGTGGCGTAGCCACTGAGCGCATACGTCTGGTCGTACTGCGTACAGGTCCAGTCCAGAAGCTGGTTCGGGGTCGTCGCCGCCGGGCCGCTCATCACAGCGTTCATGACCGTTCAACCGGCCCCGTCGATGATCGACGCCTGGTACGTCTTCTCGTCGGGCGCGATGGCGACGGTCGCGCGGTCGTGGGGCAAGCATCCTTGCTTGCCATGAACGCTGACCCCGCGATAACCGCAAGCTGGAAGCTTGCGCCACGTTCGCCGAGCTTCGTAATCGCCGCGTTGATGTTGATCGTCCCGCTGCCGCCCCCCAGACGGGTGATCGCGCGCGAAGCGGTACCGGCGATCTCCTCGAAGTAGACGTACTGGTTCGTCACGCCGTCGGCGGTCGGCACACCGCCGACTCCGGCGATCGGCGGGTTGTGCGGATCGATCGCGCCGCGCGCCGATTTCCACCGCGTCGTGTGCTGGACCCGTCCATCGTCCAGGTATTTACTGATCGTCTCGCCGGCCGTTTCGGTTGCCGACGGGTTGGTGTAGTCACCCGCATCGAAGTCAAAGTCGCGCACCTGCGCCTGATAGACGGTTCGTCCCCCGGCATCGGCGACCGTGATCGAGCCATCGCCAAAGTGGTCTTTCGGCACCCGAGATATTGCCGCAGCAGTCGTCGTAATGACTGG
>JBGTFW010000076.1:0-2690 GCA_041747075.1 Pirellulaceae bacterium | reverse complement strand
CACGCCGCCCGCGCCGTCGCGGAAACGTGGCGTGACCTGGACAGCCCTGCCCTGGCACCGGTCCACCAGTGCGTGCGCGACGGTTGCTGGCGGTTCATCGTGACGGACGGGGCGCGAGGCCTCACCCTGTCCGAAAAACTTTCGCGAAAGGGCCGTCTCCCCTTTCCCTCCGCTTGCCGGGCCGTCTTGCAACTGGCGCGCGGCTTGAAGGAACTGGCACGAAACGAAGTCGTACACGGACGCCTCTCCCCGAAGTTCGTCCGGGTCCGGAAGTCCGGCGCGTTTCAGCTCCTGCCCCCACTGTCATGCGGCACCAGCGAGGAGAAGTCGTCTGGCGGCCATTCGGGAGACGATGATCGACCGGAGAATCCGTTGAAGTACCTTTCGCCGTCGCTCCGGGGCCGCACGGGAAACGCGCCGACTCACCGCGACGACCTGTTTGCGCTGGGACAACTTGCAGTTCGGCTGATTTCCGGCAGGACGCCCGTCTTCAAGGCCACGGACCTGCCGGGTCGACAAAACGAAATGGAGGTCCTCAAGCGACTTTGGGAAAAGTATCAGGTGCCGGGTCCGGTTTCCAGTTTGATCAAGGAACTATTGTGCGCCGACGTCGATGACACGCCGCCGGACGTGAACCGTCTTGTTGACGCCTTGCAATTAGTGGCCGCGCCGGACGAACCAGGCTACGAACTGGACGGTAACGAAAAGGAGTGGACTCAATACCACGAATTTCTGAAACAGGAGAAACGACCGGGAACTTTCTTCGGGCCAGCCGCGCCGCGCGTTCAGGCGGATGTCGTGATTGATTCGGGCCGCCGCGCCGCGCCGGTCAATCTGAATTCGCTCGACGCCACCGCGCCGGTTGTTTCCGTCGGCGATCGATTCTATCGCCGCCAGTCGAGCCGTCGCTCGCGCGCGACGCCGTGGGTCGTCTTTTCGGGAACCGTGGCAGCCGCCGTCCTGGCCGGAATCCTCATTTCCGGACTCGTTGGCGATTCGAAAAATGATCGAGCGACGACGACACGCAGCGAGTCGGACGCCGCGGGAGCCGACACGGCATCGCGCGACGACGGTGCGAGCGGTCCGGAAAGCCCAGCCAATGGAGATGGGAAGTCCGTCGTCGAGTCGCCTGGTTCCGGCCCGTATTCAGTCGCTTCCTCCGAGTGGTTTCGGCAACGGATCGAGACGGATAACGAAAAACTTGTCTGGGAGTCGCCCACCGCCGGCCCACCGCTGGATGTTTCCCGTTTGCCCGCGGGTGCCGAGTTCATTGTCGCGTGGCATCCCTCACGGATGCTCGACGATAGCGAGAAACAGCTTGTGATTCGCGCACTTGGCCCGGACTTCGACGACCTGCTCAATCGTTGGACGGAACTCACCGGGATCGACCCTGGGAGGGTCGCAAGGATGACGGTTTCGCTGCACCCTTCGGGAAACCGATACGAGCTGTTCATCGACGCACAGTTGAACGAGCCGGTCGCAAGGCCGGAAATTGCCGCCGGACTGAACGGGATGAGTGAGTCGCCGGAACCCGCCCCAGGCACCGCGCGCTATTCCAGCGACGTCGCCGATGTCTGTTTGATCGATGATCCCGGAGGCAACGATCGGGTTGAGCGGGTGCTTGTCGGGACCGGCGAGACGATCGATCGCTCGTTCGCCGGAGGCGGTGAGGGAGGGCTGGATCGCGAATTGGCCCGACTGGTTGAGCGTAGCGACGCGCAGCGGGACTTCAACGTGCTGTTTCTCAACAGTGCATTGACGAGCGAAGAAGGCATGTGGCTGTTTTCGGGCGCGTGGGCTTCCATGCGACGCCCCTTGCAGTTGTTTTTTGATGAGCGAGTCCGTGCGGTTCTCGTCAGCGCGCATCTCGACGGCGACACGTACCTCGAGATGATGTCGCGGCAAACCGCCGACTTGTCTGACGACGACACGGCCGTTGATTTTCGCGCGCGACTGGATGCGGCGGCGCGGGAATTTACGGAATATATCGAGGCCGAACCGGGCCATCCGTACTGGACGGGCATCCGTGAACGGGCCATCGAGATGATCGAACGGTTGCGTTCCGGAACGCGCGTGGGAGCGGAACGTGACGGCGTTGTCGCCAATTGCTGGCTGCCAGGCCCGGCACTCCACAATCTTGTGGCGACGGTCGAGCTTTCGTTGGCTTCAGGCGGTTTTGAGTCGGCCAGCAGCGAAGCAGCCGTTGCGTCCGGACCGCAAACGCTCGGCGAATTGCTCGAAACGCCGCGGAGTCTGGAAATCACTAACAGCCCGGACCTGCGATTGTTGCTCGAGGACCTCAAGGCTGAAATTCGAAACGACTTTCCCGATTTGCCTTTCTCGTTTGAAATTCGAATCGACGGGGAGGACTTGCGGGCCGAAGGGATCACCCAAAACCAGCGGCCGGGCGATCTGGCGATTCGCAACCAGCCGCTGGCGGACGTGCTAACACGAATCATGTTTCAGGCGACCCCCGACAAGGATGCCACTGGGCCACGCGACCCCCGGTGCAAACTCGTGTGGGTCGTCGCGGCGAATCCGGACGATCCGGATCAGCCGATGGTCCTTGTGACGACTCGCAAGGCCGCCCGGGAAAAGGGCCTGGAGCTTCCTCCCGCATTTCGTCCGGAGGAATGACTCTTCCGGGTCCCTGGGTCGAGGATCGATGTTGGTGGTCGAGGCAAGCGCCG
>JBGTFW010000075.1:0-6727 GCA_041747075.1 Pirellulaceae bacterium | reverse complement strand
GAAACCGCCGTCGGCCGCGCGCGCCTTTCCCAACGCCACCGCGCGGCCAAGCCGACTAACGCCGGTCGCGAAACGCGCAACGGTCTTCCACGCCGTGACGGCGGCGACCGCCAGAAATACGCCGCAAAGCAACAGCGATGTGAGGATGGAACCCGACAGGCAAACCGCCAGTCCGCAACCAAATCCCGCAACGACGGTCGCCGCGAGCGCGACAAGGATTGACTGATGAATTTTCATAACGGTCTCAGGCCAATTGTTCGATGTCAAGGGTTTCGGGACTTGATGAAACGCGAGTTTCCACGGAGGCACACGGAGGCAATTCTCGTGTCGCGCCTCCGGAATCGAGATGATCCCAGTGAAGGCGCAAATCGCCGGCCAGCAGCGCGTGCAGCGCATCGCGGTCGAGCACTGTGACGAAATGATCGCCGCACGACGCCGACCCGATGCAACAGGCACTCCAGCTCACGTCGTCGGGTCGGCCTCCGTTAAAGGAGACTTCCAGCGACTCAAGGCCCAGCACCTGATCAATGAGAAGTCCCCACGGGCCGCTGTCGGAATTCAAAACCATCACCTGCGATGGTTCATCCAAGTCGCCGCCGCCCGTAAATCGTGAGAGTTCAAAGACGGGAACGATCTCCTTATGGATGTTCGCCAACCCGGCAAGCACGTCGTGCGAGAGCGGCAGGCGACTGATTCCGCCAGCCGGAGTCACGCCGCGTATCGCAAGAGCGGGAACGCCCAGCGTTTCACTCCCCCGTCGAAAAATGCAATACTTGTCGTCATTCATCATCGAGGCCCCCCGCGAGGTGGTTTGTCACGCGACCCGGCGAGGATGCCGGTGCGTCCACGCTGCCAAGCCGGGCAAGTCGTTCCTGGATGGAATTTCGACGCGGTACCGGCGGGCTGTGGGTCTCTTGTTTCACGGATTCGGTCCCCGCCGTTCGAACCGCTTCGGGTTCCGCGGGGCGCAGCAAAGCGAAGGCCGTCCGCGCATCGGCGGCACCCAGCTCAGTACCAATTCGCGCCAGCTCCGCGGCGATCTCCCGGGCAAACTCTTCCAATTCACCGGCCCATTGATTCAAGTCGAGTGCGCCGGCAAGTTCCGCGGGGTTGCGGGTCGCTGGTGAATATTCAGGTTGCGGCGAGGCGGCAGTCATGAGTCAGTCTGGAGTCTTTCGGGCCTGGTGAAATGTCGCGGCGTGAGATTCGCGTGCGCGCGGCGTCGCGTCAGGAACCCGATGAGAACCGGCGCGGCGACCGTGCGAACGACCGGTCAAGTGCATTTGGCGAGATGTTCCTCGATGGTTCGCAACAGTTCGTCGACGTTGACGGGTTTGTTGAGGTAGGCACCGTATTCGCTTCCGAGAACCTTCAGCGCCTGAGACTTGACGCTGGTGAGAAAGACGATCGGTATTTCGCACCACGGCGAACCCATTTCCTTGAGACGCTCACAGACGCCATAGCCGTCCAATTCGGGCATGACGATGTCGAGCACCGCGAGTCGCGGCTGGCAGGTTCGCGCCTTTTCAACTGCGTCGGTCCCGTCATGCGCGGTCACGACGTCGTAACCGGCGCGAACGAGAATGTGGCTCACAAGCGTTCGGACCGTGTTGCTGTCGTCGGCGACAAGGATTTTTGTTTCAGGCATCGTCGGATTAGCGGTTAGGTTGTTACGGCGGCGGCGTCCGGTTGCGGGTCGCCCGTGCCAGGGGTCGCCTTTTCGGCGTGTTTCGATTCCCCTGGCCGGACCTGGAAAAGTTCGGAGCGCTCGGCGCACCGGACCCGGGCACGCCAAAATTGCCCGTAGTCAACTATATGACAGGTTCCGGCGAGCGCGCGATGATTCCGGGTTTTTTGGCGGCACACAACAATGTTGCTTTTTTGCAACACGGAGAAACCCGGTTCGGGCTCGGGGGGGCGGCTCGTCTGGCACCGATTGCCGGTTCTGCCAACGACATACTGATTCGACCGCCCTCCGAACGTGGCGTAAGCTTCCAGCTTGCGGTCATCGTGGGGTCAGCGTTCATGGCAAGCAAGGATGCTTGCCCCACGACGTTCATGGCAAGCAAGGATGCTTGCCCCACGACCGCGCGACGGTCGCCATCGCGCCGGATATAACCCTTATTCTTTCGGTGGCACCGTTGAGGAATAGTTGACCGCCAGCCACTCCGCGGGAGAGAACGCGGGGACTTCGCGGGTTACGGCAAGCGAACGCTTTCGCATCGAGCGGCGAATGCTTCGGGCCGTCATCGCGCTGGAGACCAGGTCGTTGTCGCCCATTCCCAGTTGCTGCATCAGGTGAATGAATCGTTCGCCCAGGTAATATCGCGGTACTGCGTCCTCGAATGAAACGAGGTATCCGGCAGCGACCTCCGCCGACAGATTCCGCGCGAATTCGAGAATCTCCGCGTCGCGATCGGGGAGCGGGTGCTTCTCGATCATGATCAGTGCCAGCGGAGGGTGACGGTCGCCGTCCGCCCGCGAATCGGGCTGGCTCGTTAATTCCAGCATCTGCGCAAGTGTCAAGTGAACGCCGACCGGGCTACGCGCAAGCACGTCGGGCAAATCGTATTCGGTGACTCGTCGCGCGAGCACTTCGCAGTCGATTCCGGCACGTTCAAGAGCTTCCTGGGCTTGCAAGAACGTCGACTGAAAATGGCAAAGAACGAGTACCTGGCTGCCGCGTTGTCGAAGATTCGTCACCCAACCCGCAAGCGTGGCGAATTTGGTCGCCTGCGTCATGGTAAACGTGTCGGGATGGAATCGCGGTCGTTTGCCGCGGAATCGCGGCCGATTGCCGCGCATCCATCGCTGAAAAAGTGACATGGTGTTGCGCATGACGGAACGAAGGGTGACGGGTCGATGAATTGTACCCGCACAGCCTTTTCGCGGCGACGGACAGGCATGTCCATCCTGCCTTGCATTTTACCGCCAAATCGTACCTTGATCCGCCGCCACGCGAACCGAGCCTGGTGCGTATTCGTGCCGGATGCCATCGGACGCCGCGGGGCGTTGTTCCGCGTTTCCGGGATGGTGAAGCGTCGCGCTGCCGCCAATACGACTTTGCCGAACATACCAGCTTTCGCTTGCCGACTGGTTCAACGATTCGCTCGTGTTCGTTGCAGCAACCTGTTGGTGAGTGGGTGCCGCCGGCGTGCTTGCCACCGCGTCGTGCAAGCGGGAATCAGCCGCGATCGTTTCCGCGGGGACGGCATCGTCGTCAAACCGGGGACAACCCTTCTTGACCCATGCCATCCACTGGAGCTGCAAGTCCGAGAGGTCCTCAACGCCGTAATATTTGTGACTTACTTCGTTCCAGGTTTGCGGCTCGCGGCCGGGAACTTCGCGGTCCATTCCCTCTCCGACAAACTTGACAAAGTGCCTGTGCCCCTTTTGCATGACAAGAAAACGGGCCAGCGAGTAGCCTTGTGCGTAGAGCGGAAGAATATCCGATGGATATTGTTTCATTGCAAACATGTGATTGAAGGGAATTCCACGGTTCGTCGAGAGGAATTCAATGAGCATCCGCTGGTTGCGCTCGCGCTCCGACTGGTGTTCGACCGTCGTACAAGCGCCTTCGTCGGCCCAGCGGGGAAGCGGTCGCCCGTAATGTGTCGCAAAGATCGTGTGCGTCACTTCATGCGGCAGGACCGAGTCAAGTATTCGCACGGGTGAGCCGTAGATTTTCATTCGCCAGTCGACGGGCCGCGAACCGCCTCGTCCATCGGGAACGAAAGCAAAACTCGTCTCGCCTCCGGCGTGCGGTGCGATTTCGACGGTGATCGGACAGGGCTGGGGCCAGGCCGGCAATTCCTTGCCCAGCCACAATTCCGCCAGTTCCTTGCGAAAGCGCTCGGCTTCCTCGCCCACCTGCCGCGCGAAAACGGAATCAGGGGCAATGACGACAAAGTTCGTCGTGCGATACTGGTCGGCAAAAAGCGACCGTTCCGATACAAGAAATGTTGCCAGGGTTCCCAGGGCAACCAGGAGAGTGCGCCGAGCATCCATGCCGCGGTCCTTCCATGGACTGAGTCAGTTGGTTGGGGAGGCCGGAAGAATCGTTTCTTGCCGGGCGACGAATCCATTCGTCCGGCAGCCGAATCCACGTAGCCGAGTCTCTCCGAGACTCGGACTGTGAACAGCGTCTCGGAGAGACGCTGCTACGTGAACGAGGTGCTGGTGGAACTTGCCGTTACGGTGCCGGAGGGGTTCGGGTTCAAATTTTTCGGATTTTGCGCCCCGTTCCCTCGCCTTGTTTGTAAACTTTTCAAAGCGTACCTGAAAACGCTCAGCGGAGAAAAGGCCGATTGCCGAGTGCTGTCACCCATGAAAGAATTTACCTTCCAATTGGAACCCGATCTGTCGCCGGAAGAGTTTATTTGCGTCCTGCGGCGATCGTCCCTCGCGGAGCGCCGCCCGGTGCTGGGTCACACGACGGAAATCCGATGAATGACACTCAATAAAGGAATAACCGAGGACGCCCGTTGACGCGGCGACAATCCTCCGGCTTCATTCCTTTCCCAGGTGTCTTTCGAGGATCGCGATCACGTTCTTGTGCTCGCGTTGACGCGCCCATTCGAGCGCGTCCTGACCCCGGGAATTCTTCCGCGACGGATCGGCGCCTTTTTCCAGCAACACTTCGACCAGATCGGCCCGGCCCATGCCGGCGGCGGCCATCAGCGGAGTCATTCCGGCGTTGGCGGCCTGATTCACGTCGGCACCCGATTCGAGGAGCAAATCAAAGTTGCCGTTGGCAGGTTCCCCGCCATAAATCGCATGGCTGAGCATGGCGATGCCGTGCGGTCCCGGAACGGCGTGTAGTTTCGGAAAGTCGACGAGCATTGGACGAAGGACGTCGGTCAGGCCAAGCATGGTGATGGCGAACGCATCCATGCGTGCGTTACTTTCGAGCAACAACTCCGCCACCGGTCGGCTTCCCACATGCGACGCTGCTCCCAATCCGGTTTCCCAGTCCCCCTCGCCCCAGTCCCATGCCGCATTGACCAGGCGCGGTTCCTGTTTGATCAGTTCGCGAACTCCATCGAAGTTCCCGTGCGATTTGCCAACGAATTCGGAAACCAGTTTCGCATCGAGCGGCTTTCGTTCGTCCTCCTGCCGCGTTCGTCGCATGACGGCGCGGTTCGAAAAAGCACCGGCCGCGGTCAGCGAACCAACCCCGATCAAGAAATTTCGCCGTCTCATATTCGCCTCCGTCGTCGTGGATGAAGAAAATTCCGCGTTTGCCAGTTTATCAAACAGACCGGCGACCGGTCAAATTTCTTCCGGGACCGGAAACAGCCTCCCTTGTCGTGCATCGCGTTCGGGCCGCCGAAACAGGCTCGTCTCAAGGGGTTCGACCGGCCGGTCCAGACCATGTTTCTTCGCAAAGGTCTTGAACGTCGCGCGAATGACCTCGGCAAGGACACCGCGACCACGCATTCGCGCGCCGAACCGGCTGTCGGAAAGTTGCCCGCCATGCAGTGCGGCGACCCGTTCCAGCACCTTGATTTTCCTCAGCGGGAAATGACGGTCGAGCCAGTCTTCAAAGACCGGTTCCACGGCACCATTGAGTCGCACAATGGTGTAATTGGCGGCCACCGCGCCGGCGTCGGCGACGGCGCGAAGGATTTCCGGTACTTCACTATCGGTCAGTCCGGGAATGATCGGTGCGACCATCACGACGGTCGGTACGCCGTTGTTCGACAATTCACCGATCGCCGCCAGGCGCGCCGCTGGCGAACTGGTTCGAGGCTCCATGATGCGCGTCAACGACTGGTCGAGCGAGGTCACCGAGATCGCGACACGGACGAGGTTGTGGCTGGCGAGTTCGCGGAGCAAATCGAGATCGCGCGTGACCATCGCATTTTTTGTAATCAGGAAAACAGGCTGGTGGCACTGGAGAGCGACATGTAAACAACCCCGCGTGATTTCAAATTCTCTCTCGGCGGGCTGGTAGGGGTCGGTGACTCCGGAGAGGTTCACCGGCTCACAGCGATACGCCGGTCGCGACAGCCACTTGCGAAACAGTCCTGGTGCGTCGCGCTTGACAAGTATTTTCGTTTCGAAGTCCAATCCCGCGGAAAACCCCAGATATTCGTGATAGGGTCGCGCGTAGCAATACGAACATCCGTGCGAGCAGCCGCGATACGGATTGATACTGAAGCGAAACGGTACGTCGGGACTGTTGTTTTCGCTGACGACGCTTTGCGAGTTGTCATCAAAATAGCTGGTCGCGACCCGCCGCGCCTGGTGGGCGGGATCATCAGGGTCCGTTTGATCGAAATCGGCCTCAAGGTGAATGCGTTCGAACCGGTTCGGCGGGTTGAGTCGCGACCCACGGCCCACCGGCAATTGCGGAAGCGAATTTGTGGGGCCGCATTCGGACATGGCGATGTGCAAGAAAAGGGTTTCCCGCACTGATTATCGCAAACGATGCGGATCGCACAAGTTGCCGCGGCGTGCAGCCGGCAAGGATGACTAGCACTTGGCGTATGACGGGATGAAAGCCGCAAAGCAGCGACACAATCGGGTAGCTGCGAAGCAGCGGCCGCATAAAGCATCGGTGGCTTCGCCACTGGTGAATCCCGATTAGCTGGACAGCGCCACTTTTTGTGGAAATCCACGAGAATACAAGCACGACGCGCGAGCGAGTGTGTTTCGGCGTAACCCACTCACTCGCTTGCGCTTCGTGCTTGTATTGGCAACCAAAGTGGCGCTGTCCAGTTAG
>JBGTFW010000074.1:0-6195 GCA_041747075.1 Pirellulaceae bacterium | reverse complement strand
GATGTTCGACGTTTCCATTGCGCGATCGCGCAGTCGTGCGATCGCGGCGCGGCGGTGATGGACGGCCGCGTCAATCCGCACGGCGAGGTCCGCGTCGAAATCGACGCCCGCCTCGAGTTGAGCGGATGCCCGCGTTCCGCGTGATGAAGCGAACTCTGTTGCCGGGACGCGGGCGTCGCGCGATTGCGCTGCTGTCATCCGCGTTTCAATCGCCGCTTCCGATTTGACGGTCGCCCGAAACGGGTTCGCTTCGCCAAACACGGTGTCATAGAGCGCGATGTCCGCGTCGGTGAATCCGCTCGGCACGGCGCGGGGGATCGGTGTTGAGGCGCTTGCCCGCGCGGACGCTTCATGATTGAACTTCAGGCCCCCCGCGGTGGTGGAATCGCTACCGCGCGCGCGGATTTCCGCATTCCCGCCGTCCCGAATCCGTGCGTCGTCGATTAATTGTCGGCGCGTTCCGGCAATTTCCCTGCGTGAATCATCGATTGCGATCTGGGCCAGATTCGCCGCCCGAACGACGTCCGCCTGGAGGCGCTGTTGCGCCTGGAATTGAGCCTGGACTTGAGCCTGGACTTGATTTTGGATTTGAGCCTGCACGTGGGCCGCGGCTTGCTGCTGGACTTGTGAAAGGACATGATCCTGGACATGGGTCTGAGCGGCCTGCCGTGCCTGCTGTTGAAGGTGCGCCTGGACCTGTTGCTGGACTTGTTGCTGGACCTGTTGCTGGACCTGTTGCTGAATCTGTTGCTGAATCTGGCTGGCTGCTCCGCCGGGCAATTGATCGGCAAGCCCCCCGTTGTCCTGGGCGACAACGGACGTTGCGGCAAGCATGATTGCGGGCAGCGTGGCGACAAGGGCGGTGTGAAAAGTGTATTTCAACATGGTTCAAATTCCTTGCTTGGGTTATCCGCGGGACGCGGGAAAGATCAATCGATGTGGACTCGAATGCCCTGGTCCGCTACTAATGCGATCGAACGTTCGCGGCGCGGACGTTGAATTAGCAGATCACCCGTTACGCCGAAAGATCAATGTTGCAGGCTCGACCGCCCGGTTCCGTGCCAGTCCTTTGCGCGCTGTTCGTAATGGCCGTCGGGGTCCGCGTATGCGGGGCCGTCGCGGCCGTTGATTTTCCGGAGGGTGCTGGCGACGACGCGATCCTCGAATATTTGACGGCGCGGGTCGAAAAAAGTCCGGAACACTCCGACTCATGGCGGTTACTCGGAAGGGTCCACAACAAGCAAGGGGATTCCGAACGGGCGGAGGAGTGTTTTCGCAAGGCATTGGACCTCGGTCCCGAAAACGCCGCGGCCCATTTCGACCTGGGCCGCTTCCTGCAGAAAACGGGTGACGAAGACGGGGCAACCTTGCATTTCACCCGCGTCCTTGAAATCGCGCCGGAAAGTGATTATGCGAGCGAGCTGCGCGATTCGGGGGTGTCGCCTGGTTGGGCCTCGCGCGTCGGCAGCGCCGAAACGCTGCCCGTCATCAGTGCCGCGGAATTCGCCTCGCTTGTCCCGGCATTCTCGCCGGACAGTGACCTTTTCGCGCCCGTGGACTATCGGACCGAGACCTTTGATTCATCGGATGAACTCGAAAACCAGCTCGATCGACTTGCCGATCCGGTCGCCCCGCGGCCCGTCCACGGTTCGCTTGAATTCGGCGCGGTCTACAACACGAACGTCACGCTCACTCCCATCAGTCGCTCGTTGCGCAACATCGACGCCGCCAGCGCGCAACTCCTCGTGATCCCGTCGGTGGAGTGGACGGCTCGTGAGTTCGCAACGGGTCGCGCCGGCGCGCTGTTTCGCGGCAATTTCACCCTCAATGAGCATCACCTGGATCAATTCAATCTCGCCAGTTTCCAGCCCGGTGCGTTTTTCGAACAGGACGCGGCCTTCACCGAACTGGATTCGACCTGCCGTCTTGAATACGTTTGGGGACTCGACCTGCTGGGTGGAAGCTCGCTTGGCGACCGGCATTCCATCACGGGTTCGATCTTGACGGTGCAACCGAACGCCCGAATCGACTGGATTTACGCGACGATCGCATACTCCCAATTTGACGACGACGGGCTGAATCCGGCCATCGATTCGCTGGACGGAACGACCTGGACCGTCGGGATGGCGCGGTTCTTCCTCACCGGAAATTCCCAAATCCCCACATGGTCGGTTGGTACCGATCTCGAATTTGCCGACACATTCGGAGACGACGCGCGATACCAGTCGATCAGGGTTTACACGGACGCAACGTTTTCCCTGCCCCGCGGTTTCTCCCTCATCCCGACCGCGGCGATCGGGTTCCGGAATTATCCTGATTTCACCGGCTCGCCGGCACGAGACGAATTGACGGGTCGGCTTGGCGGGAAACTGAAATACCAGTTGAGTGAAACGACCTCCGTTTCGGTCGTTTGTAATTATGATCGATTTCACTCGGACAACGAGCGATTCGACGTCGACCGGACCATCGCGGGAATCACGGCGACGTTTATGTACTGAAAGCCCCTCGGCTCTTCCGCCATCAACTCGTTGCTGTTCGCCACCGGACAATCGTTTCACCGTCGCCGTGCCACACCGGTCGGTGTTTCCACCACGTAGACTTTCGAATCATCGACCACGAAACCGGTCGACCACGTTCGGCCATCGTCGCCGTTGCAAATATTGAAGAAGAAGGTCCGGAACTGGTGCGCTCGATAACCAAAGGGCCATGCCGAAGCTATGTGGTCGGCGGCGGTCAGGTCCTCGACACCCGGATGGGCGAAATAGTGAACGCGGCCGTCCGGCGTGACGCTCATTCCAAGCGTCCACCAGCCCGTCTGCGTGATCTGCGGCCCGACGATCCGCTTGCCCTGGTCGTCGGCTTTCATCCAGATGGACACCTGGTCATATTCCTGACCGGTCGCACCGTTGCCCTCGCTGCTGTCGAGGTGAATGAATATTCCGGGCCAGAAGGTACCGTCGAAATCCGCGGGGCGCGCCGAACCGCGCGGCCAGGCGTTGCGATCCGTTTCCAGCGAAAGCCGAATTGCGAAATGACATCCCGTGCGGTTCTCCCACTGTTCAATCGGCGGCAACCAGACCCGCGTCACAACGCTGGGCGAGCGGGAGACCGCGACGGCGCCCTCAAGTTCAAAGACGCTGGCGATCAAGTCGTCCTGCTGCTGCTGGTTCCCTGGTCGCGTTGATCCGGTGACCAACGACTGGAGGGCAATCGCCTGGCGACTGCCGGGCAATCCCCCGGGAGGCGTTTGGACCAATCGCACTGAATCCGGCTGGCCACGCTTGATTCCTTCGTGCCAACGGCGATTGACCGACTCGCCCAGCGGAAGGTTTTTGGCCAGCGCGTCGTCCTTGTGGTTGAAGACTTTCGGCAGGTTCGGTTGCCACGCCCACGCCGGGTCCTCGAAGTCGTCGCCAATGCCAGGCAATTCCCGACCGGTGCCAGGAACGAGCGGCACTGGCTTTACGCGCTGTGCCTGGTCGTTCGAATTCTGCGCTACGGCACCTTCTCCTCCGCCATCAGCGAGAGCCGCGACCACTGCACCTTCTCCTCCGCCATCAGCGAGAGCCGCGACCACTGCACCCTCTCCCCCGGCTTTGGGGGGAGAGGGCAGGGTGAGGGGGCAGCAGCGCCGGGCATGGATGACGCACCAACAATGGCACTCCACAGCGCAAGCCTTCTCGTCCAATTGATCAGGTTCATCATTTCGCCTCGCCTGGTTTGTTAGTCGCCTGTCGCTCCGCGAAAGGACGAGAGCCTCCACGAAAGGACGTACTTTCGCGGAGCGAAAGTCGACTATGTTATCGTCGTCTTCCGAAAATGCCCCCGCGTCGATCGATGGGTTGTTCAACGATCGGCCGCGCCGGAGTGGCGGGAAAGGCCGCCGGCGTGGCAGATGGCTGGACCCGCCGTTGTGCGTCGTTATTCGTTAACGCCGAAGGGTTCTCGCTAAATTGTCGCACGTCTGGCTTGCCAAACATTTTTTCGTGATACAGGCGCAGCGCCCGCAGGCCGTGCCCGCGCGGACCGACGTCCAGTTCGTAACCGGGCGCGGCGAGCATCAGTTGCGTAAGGAATTCGACGGCGCGCGTGACCGGTTCGTCGTTCAGCCGTTCCTCGGGGAGCGACCAGACGAGCCATTCGAGGACGTGACCGGTCGTGTACAGGCGGCGCTTTGCCGAATGGTCCGCGGCGCGTCCGCGAAACCAGTCGGTGCTGAAGCTGCCGTCGGGGTTCTGCAGGCTCAGCGTGTAGCGTTGATAGTCGGCGATGTAGTCGGCGGCGGCATTCCACACTTTGTCGAATTCATGGCCTTGCTCGCGCCGTTTTGCAACCGCGTAGCTGATCGCCATCAGGCGATGCGTCCCGCCGCAAGCCGCACCGTTGACGGGCTGCGAAAGTTCCTCGCGCACGAGTCTCGCGATGCTCCATCGCTGGCCGTCGCTGCTCGTCCATGTTGCGTCGCTGTCGAGATAGTGACTCAAGCCAATAAGGCGAAAGGTCAGTTCGCTCCCCGGCCGGCAACCACGCTGTTCATACTCGATCAGATTCTCGACGGAAAGCTGACGTCTATCGACAAGTATTGGCTGCTCGCGGGGCACGTTGCTTTGCGCCAGCATCGCAAGCAACTGGCCATCATGCCCCTGAACGCCGACGCCGACGCGCAGGTGCAACTGGCCACCCGCAAGGTCCATCAGTCGCCGATCGTTGCCGATCCCGTTGGCGCAGAGGTACTCAACGGCGTTGATTCGCCGCCCACGCGAAAGAATTTCCGACTCGTCGCCGTAGGCTATCAATCCGTGCATGATGCTCCACGGTCGCAGCGTGTCGGCGTCAACGGGCCGCGTGTAATAAATCGCCAGGCATCGCGCGATCTGCTCGCGCCGCGCCTCGGCCTGGGGAGTCCGCTCACGGGTTTCCCGGGCAGCGCTGACGACCGGTTCCGCGCCCGTCCGATCCCTTTGCGGATTCGCCAGCATCGGTGCCAGCGCGAGCACAATCCACGCGCAGCACATCGGCGGGTTGGAAGTTTGTGAAGTCCTTTTCGGGTCCATGACGTCGTTTGAAGCGGGTCCGGGGCGGCGGTTTTTTTGAGGAGGACTGGCAAGTCCGTTTGCAAATCCGTTTGTAATGGTCGGCAAAAGTTTGACGGCAACGGATACCGCCGTGCGACAGCGCGACCACGCCAGTTTCTATCGACCCCGGCACCCGCCGCCTGAATCACTCTCCGGCATCTGCCGGATACAACGAACAGGCGAAACGGGCTAATTAGCCGATACGGTCAAAATGACCACCGGTTGAATGCTGGCGGCAAAATCCTGAATCCGGCGGGTCAACCGGCAATCGACCCGGTTGACCTCTGGCGTTGATTCCGACAATTGGCATTTTTCTCTTCGCCATTTACGATTAACGGTGATTCGATGATCGAGACATTGGTTCGGGTTTTGACGAAATGAGGACAAAAATCGATAACCGGGTGTATCCGCCAGCTTGCGGCGCGAACTGGCGGTTGTTGGTTGCCATCGTTGTTTTCATCGCCGTTACGCCCGAATTGGTCCAGCCTCCGCTGGCCCGTGCGTGCCAGCTTTCCGATGCCGGGATTTCTTTTGCGGACGGAATAGCTCGGGTGCGGGATGGCGCGTGGCTTTTTTCGATCGGACGGATCGGACAGATCGGTCAGATCGGACTCCCCGGTCCTGTCACCCGGCTCCTGCCTGCTGTCTCCTGCCACCTGCCTCCTGCCTCTCAGGCGCGGGGGTGATATTGCGCGTGGACTTTCTTGAGGCGCGTTTGGTCGACGTGCGTGTAGATTTGCGTCGTAGAGATGCTGGCGTGGCCGAGCATTTCCTGAACGTGCCGCAAGTCCGCGCCCCCCGCCAGCATGTGGGTTGCGAAGCTGTGCCGCATTGTGTGCGGCGAGATCGATGTCGGAATCCCCGCGATCACCGCGTACTTTTTCACCAGTTCCCAGATCGCTTCGCGCCGCAGCCGCCGACCACTTCGCGAAAGAAAGACCCACGGTACCGCAAACGAACCATTCCGCCGCCCCGTCGACTGCCCATTCGGCTGGCTATTCTCCTGCCCCGTCGCGCATCCATTGGGCTGCCCATTCTCTTGCCCCCTCTCCCCCGGCTTTGCGGGGGAGAGGTTCCGTTCTTGCCCCCTCTCCCCCGGCTTTGCGGGGGAGAGGTTCCG